>CAYRKE010000046.1:0-4910 GCA_964424695.1 uncultured Polyangiaceae bacterium | reverse complement strand
CCCGGTTCACCCGAGTAGTTGACTACGATGCCCTTCCCCGACCACGCCACGGTGAAGACATCGGCGTCGAAGAGTCGCCCCAACACGGAACCGTAGGTCAGGTAGTGGTTCTCGGTTTCCGCTGTGAAATGGCATGCCGTCGATGTCCCCTCATTGCCATAGCCGCAGCTGATCGAGTCACCCACCACCTCGATTCGGCGACTCCGGGGCGGCGGTGGGGGAAGCAGCCTGCCATCCACAACCTCGAATCCGTGAATCACGGCCGCGCCGAAGCTCGCCTCACCGCGCCGATAGATCTGGAACGAGTGTTCTCCAGCAGTAAGCCCCTCAACCAGCGGGTAGGCCCCAGCCCCGCGCTTGGTGATGACGTCTGCCACCAGAGCACCGTCGATGAGAACGGTATAGTGCACGACTGGTCCGCTGTGGCGCATCCGAACCCCTGTCCCCGAGAAGCGCCCGGCGAAACCGCTTCCGGACCACCCGATGCGCACGCCCGAAGGATCACAACCGTCGTGGCGCCCAATGACTCGAACCCCGAGGTCCGGCGGAGTCGGACAGTCACGGAGCGAGAGGGTCGCCTCGGTTTGGGGCACTGGGTCGGGTTCGAGCGATACCGTGGCGGTTGGCGCAAGACTGGAGGTCCCGGTCGGTGCATGAATGGTGCTTCGCGGCTCGGAAGAGCAAGCAACGACTGTGGAGACGCAGAGCACGACAAGAGGCGATGACGGATTCATGACAACTCCTCGGTTTCGTCGTATGCCACGCGGCCCGGTGCCGTGCACTACCGCTCCCGGCGCGCCGGAGCCAACGCCTCCTGGCCCCCTGCTCTCGCCCCTGCCCACCAGCGGCGCCGCCCAGCGCGCCTATCGCCCAAGCTCACGCCGGGTGCTCTCGTCGTCCCAGAGCCCTGGCGCCGGGACGACGAGGGCTGGCTCGCGCTTCGCATGGACTCCCCCGCCAAAACTGACGGACCAGACCTCGGAAGGGTCGAAAGGGTTCCAGAATACCCGCATGGGATGGAGGAACGGGTAGTCTTCGACCCGCCGAAACGTCGGCGAATCAGCGTTGCGGTCGCCACTGACCCAGAGCCCCTCGTCCTCAGTGGTCATGTACATCCGGTCTGGATTCTTGGGATCGATCGCACAGGACTCGACCCGGCGCGGGAATCCGATGCGCTGCCAGGTGAGACCTCGGTCAAGTGTACGATACAACCCCCCGAAGTCTCGCGCGTCATGACTGAAGACTCCGACGTACCATCGGCTCTCGTTCTGGGGGTCGATGACGATGTCCTTGGTCCAGAAGCGCATCTCCGGCGCGGAGCGATCCTCCCAACCATCGGCTCCGCTCGGCAGCCAGAAGACCCCGGAGCGCTCGGCGAACACGCGACTGTTCCCGTCCTGGTGCCCCGAGTAGGTCGCGACGATGCTGCCATCGCGCAGAACGTGCACGTTGTATGGGTGCCCCTTGGTCCGAGGAGGTGCGGGAAGCCTCTGCGCCGGCTGACGGGGCTTTTCGAGGTCGAAGCGATAGACTCCGCCGCTGGAGCTGCTCACCACACTCGCATACAGGCGGTTCGGGTTCTTCGGATCGAGCGCGAGCCAGACCACTGGACGCCTCAAGTCTTGCACGAGTGTCCAGGATGCCCCCGAGTTCGACGAGGCCATGACAGCGCCCAGGGCTGGTCGTTCCGAGGTTCCATCGAGACGCGCGTCGCGCATCCAGGCGCTCTGGTAGATGTCGTGCACGCTGGACGTCGCGGCGTAGAGCGTGCCTGTCTTGGGGTGCCGAACCACATGGTAGGTCGTATTGAGCGTGAGCCCGTTTCTTCCGTCCCGGGTCCAGGATGCGCCTCCATTGGTGCTGAACGCGCTCCGAACGTCCGTGAGGGATGCGAACAGCGTCTTGGGACTGCTCCAGGTCAGCCACCACCCTGAGGTCTGCTCGACCCCGTTCGACCGGTAGAATCGCGACTTGGGAGTATCTCGTCCCATTCGATTCTGGTCTCTCGGGTCGACGTAGGCTTGCTGCCAGCTCTTGCCGCCGTCCTGAGTGACGTGAACGAACCCTAGGTCGGTGATGGCAACGACCCGAGCGTCCTTCGGCGAAACCCCGAGCCCCAGGATGAAGTCGCCGAAGCTCCAGTCCATGTCTCCGCCCTTGCCACTCCACCCGGTCGCGATATTGGCGTTGCCCTCGGTGAGGAACACATGCCTCCAGCTCCGTCCGCCGTCAGTGGTCTTGAGCACGACGGGTCCGGGAGCAGTGCCCTGATCCTCACCAATGGAGCCATCGTTGCCCCCAGCCGCGTAAGCCACATCGACATCGTGGAAGGAAGCACCCACGAAGGCGAGCTTGTCGCCAGCCCCAATTCCGCTGCTGGAGCGGACCCACCCCGACTCACCGAGCGTCAACCGGTACAGACCGGCGAATAGCATGCGCTCCCCACCTGTGAGGCCCGCCCTCACGCCCGCTGCCCCCTCGGGACTGCGGGTCTCGAAGGTCACGGCAAAGAAGCGCGTGCAATTGGCCTTCCTGGCACCAGCAAAGGAGACGATCCTCTCGCCCACCGGGATGCCCTGCCCCAACGCACTGTCGAGGGAGAAGTGGGCTCCCTGATCTCGCGACACGAGGATACCGTCACTCGTGCCCACGTAGATGTCTGCCCCGGCCCAAACCGCACCGCCAACGACGAGACCACCATCCCAACTGCTCGAATAGACGTCGGAGAACGTGCGCCCCCCGTCTCGGGAGAAATACAGATGGCGAAGATCAGAGAATATCAGGCGCTCCGTGCTCTCAGGGTCGACGAACAAGTAGTACCCTTCGCCGGGTGTCCCCGGAGTCGTGATCGGGGAATCCCAGGTGCTGCCTCCGTCAGTGCTCTTCACGAGCCGAGGAGCCGCCGGAGGAGTCTGGGGGGAGTCCAGGGCATACAGCACCTGCGGGTCTGAGGTGAAGCGAAGCTGGGTGCGCTCGGAACCGACCAGGACTCGAGACGGCACCAGCCGCCACCTGCGTCCGTAGTCGGTCGTGCGGTAGACGCCAGTCATATCGCTCGACATGACGATCTCGCCTCGCGAGTGGGGGCTGATCGCGGGAGAGAACAGCGCCCCGCCCCCGCTCAACCCTCGCGATTGCCAGGCCGTCGAGAGCGGCGGGACGCCTTCCTCCTGGTTTCCGCCAAGGTCCCTAGGCTCCTCGCGTTCGCACTTCGAGCAGGCGACACCCAGGCCGGGGAGGGTCAAGACGACCCAGGCGCTGGCCACCATCACCATCCCGCCGCCACGCCGCGATCCGCGCCCCGTCGCTCGCCCAATGTTCCTCTGCATGCTGGCCCATTCTCTGGAGTTCCCGACCCCCAACGGGGAGGGCCACAAGACTTGCATGGCACGCCGCGACGCGGAAGCGTCTTGCAGGCTCCCGCTGGAAGCAAGGCACGCCGACGCTTCCGTGGCACACTCCGGTCATGACCGCGTTTGGCGCGCTCCCGACCGAGCTCTGGCTCGTCGTCGCCGTTCTCGTCCTTGTCGCCCTTGCCGGCGGTTTCGCCGCGGCCCTCTGGGGCGCGCGCTCTCTCGACCGCTGGCGCCGCGTGAGTCGAGCACGTCACGCGATCCGGGGCGAGGCTCGAGCCCGGCAGCTTCTCGAACACCGAGGGTTCGAGATCGAAGGAGCCCAGGTCGAGTGCGAATACTCCTACGCCTGCGACGGAGCCCGGGTCCGCGCCGGGCTCCGCGCCGACTTCGTCGTGCTTCAAGGTCGAAAGCGATACGTTGCCGAGGTGAAGACGGGCAGCATCGCCACCAGTCTGCAGCACGCCCCTACCCGCCGCCAACTGCTCGAGTACCAGTACGCCTTCGAGACGGACGGTGTGCTCTTCATCGACGCGGACACAGAGCGGATCCACCGAGTGGAGTTTTGAACCACCGATCAGGTTGCAGACAGCAAGGGCGCCGTCGGAACCGCGCCGCTGAAAGGCGAGGGTGCGGTTCCAGCGCCCCCATGGGAACACGAGGCCACGGGTTCGGTTCCGGACACGTCAGTGAGCTGGGGGCAACGGGAAGCTGGCGGTCAAACCCGGGCTCTCAGTCGCAGACCCAGCCGCCAGCGCTCATTCGTCGGCCGCCTCGACCTCTCAGAACACGCCAACAGAACCCGGCTGGCAGGCGCACCGGAAGGTGTCGACAAGGATGCCGAATTGGCATTCCCCACCGTTCTGACAGGGGTCGGGCGAGCAGTCCCCGAGCACGGCCTCACAGTTGTGCCCGATCAGCCCCTCCGGGCATTCGCAGTACGGAACGTCTCCGTCGAAACTGCAGACGCGATCGTTGAGACAAGCCAGCGGACACGGCTCCACCTCGATCTCGCATGAACATCCGGTGAAGCCGACCGCGCAGAGGCATGCGGGGAAGTCGACCCCATCAATACATGCTCCCCCGTTCTGGCAGTGCCCCTAGGCGCATTCGTCGATGTCCGATACACAGTTCCTGCCATCGAATCCATCGGGACAATCGCACTCATAGCCATCGTCCACGTCCACGCAGGTGCCCCCGTTGAGACATGGCTCATCCGCGCAACCGGTGACCTCGCGCTCGCAGTTGACGCCCGAGAACCCCACCGGGCATGCGCAGCAATAGGAGGAAACCTGGTCCCTGCACACGCCGCCATTCTGGCACGGGTTCGGGGCGCAGTCGTCCGCCGAAGATGTGTCGATACCGCAGTACCTCCCGAGATAGCCGGCCTGGCATTCACAGACTACGGCGCCCTCACTCACCGTGCACACACCGCCGTTCTGGCACGGGTTCGGGTCACACCGACTAGCAGCCCCCTGGATTTCTTCACAGGTATCGCCGGTATAGCCGGCCTGGCATTCACAGACTACGGCGCCCTCACTCACCGTGCACACACCG
>CAYRKE010000045.1:3357-44419 GCA_964424695.1 uncultured Polyangiaceae bacterium | reverse complement strand
GTGTCTTCGGGTCTCACAAGGTAGGGCTCGTGCCCGCGTCGAAGGGGCTATCGGGGCCATCGGAGTCGTCTTTCCCCGATGGATCGGCTACCTTCGCGTCCGACCTCACGTGGCTTTGGTGCTCGCGGAGGGCTCGGTGCGGTGATGTGGAGTGATGCATGACAATCGAGAATGAAACGGTTTCCCTCAAGCCGTACGTGGTCTCTCCGGCAGCGGGCAAGCGCCTGATCGCCAGGGCTGCAGTACGACACCCTTCGATCCGTAGCGCGATGCACGAGCGAACGTTGGTGATTGTGGCTGGGACCACCAACGGCTATGTCGTGGAGGAGATTCTTGGAGAGCTTGGAGAGGCCGAGGCCTTTGGGCGCCGACGTTTCTTTCGCGGGGTCACACTGCCTCCACATTGCAGAACGACCGAGGCTGGGCGGCTTCCCGACGAGAGCGCGTTCCCAGGGGACGTGGTGATCACGCGCGGGAGCTGGCTCCGGGGCAAGACCATCTTCGACGTCGTACACGATCTTCGAGAGGGTGACGTGATCCTCAAGGGCGCCAACGCAGTGGATCTGGTGGAGAAGCGGGCTGCCGTGCTGATCGGACACCCCAGGGCGGGCACGATTGGGGTCGCACTTCAGGCGGTTCTGGGCCGTCGCGTCGAGCTGATCCTACCGGTTGGGCTCGAGAAGAGAGTTGTTGGAAGTCTCGACGGCCTCGCCGCCATGCTGAACGCGGTCGGGGCACAGGGGCCAAGGCTGCTCCCGGTGCCTGGTGCCATATTCACCGAGCTCGAGGCGATCCAACTGGTGACCGGTGCTGTGGCGCGGCTCGTCGCGGGTGGAGGGGTTGGTGGCGCCGAAGGCAGCGTGTGGCTCGCGGTTCGTGGCACGGCCGCCGAACTCGAGGAAGTGGACCGCCTGATGGAGTCAGTGGTGTCAGAGCCGAACTTCGAGCTCTGAGACGGGCACGTTCGGCCCGTACCGTCGCGGGGCGGCGCTGGCCGCGGGGGAGCATCTCTATCCTGATTCGCAGCACTCCGACACAGTCTCAGGAGCGCAGGGATCGCTCAGCGCCACGCGCCACGAGAACTGACCGCAGCGTCCTTCACAGCTGGATACGCCCAGGGTGCATTCCGAGAAGTCGTAGTCGTTAGAGCCGCAGGTGCCGAGGTCCTCAGTTTCTGGTTCACCGTCACAGCAACCGCTGCTGCAGCTGCGACAGGTGCACAGCTTGGTGTGCGAGATGCTGGAGCCGGGCTGAGGCGGCGCGGCTGCCAGGATGACTATCTCGCGGGGCGGGCTCGTTGGAGCGCGAGATGGGCCACAGGACACTGCCACCAAGGACAGAATCCCGAGCGTCGCGGTTTGCGCTGAAAGGCGACGACGATGGAGCATGGGTCGATGAACACCCGAAGCGACGGAATCCTGGGTGACCGGGAACGGGAATTCGTGGGTGGGGCAGCCTTCCACCCAGCGGACACGTCGGACCCGCCACTCGGTCGTTTGCTGATACGGTGCTGGCGAGACAGGCGAGATGTCCTCTGAGGTAGGCGTTCTTCGAATGCCGAGACTGGTCACGGCCGATGCGAGGACTACGCCAACAACCATTGCGGGCCGAGGCAGCAGCCAGCTCTTCACACAAGCGCCATCATCCAGGGTGACACCGCTCTGACAGAGCTTGCCAACCTCTTGCTAGTCTGCGCCTCCCATCGGTACCCTTCGAATACCGGGGGAACCAAGCGGTCGCCTTTGCCAGACTCTCTGCCGATTCCGGCGGTGGGGCCTTGAGGACTACGACCGATACCGGATTCCCCGTCGAGGGCATCTCGGTGAAGCGTGAATCACCAGCAGTCGGGGATCCCGGGTACCGGTGCGCGTGGCGGCTTCTGATCCGTCTTGCGCGCTCCCGCGGAGGCGGAGGGCGCACTCGGGCACCCGGGATTGCGGCGACGCGCAGGGCACGCCGCCGTGGTGGGCTTGGGATTGACTGGAGCGCGGTGGTTGTTGGTTTCTCACTGAGCGCCTGCGGCGACCTCGAGCCGGAATGCTCGCAGCCGGATGCCGTGGACGGCGAGCCGGACCTTCGTGTGCTCACGTACAACCTTGGCAATGGTGATGCGACGGGACGGTACGCCCTGCGCATCGCAGATCAGTCCTATGAAGACCACGTGGGGCAACAGTTACGCCTGCGTGACGCCGACATCGTCCTTCTTCAGGAGGTGCTCACCCCCAATCGCTGCGCCTTGTTCGAGGAACTCGATCCCGGATTCACGTGCTTCATGTCGACAGAGCGTCCTGCTCCAGTCGAGCGAATACTCGGAGATGGCTACAGCGTGGTTTGCGACGCGAACCAGCACGTGGAGTGCATCGGCGTCAAGGTTTCCTGGGGGGGAATACGAGGGGTTCCCTTGGGCGGGTTTGACATCGACCATGCGAGAACCGTTGGGCTACCAGGCCCGGCATGCGACTATGTCGGCGGCACCTGCGATGGAACGAGCACCGACTGCGATGCCGAGTCGAGCATATCGACTATCGTCGTCGATACGCCAGAGGGCGCAATTCGTGTCATTCACGCACATCCGAGCGCCATCGGCGAGATCTGCCTCAGCCGCCAGCTCCGGCAGGTGTTCGGTTTCGTCGATGAGCTGCCTACGGTCCTGGGGGGGGACTGGAATTTCGACCCATCCCGGCTCGCGGATGTAGCAGTGGCCGGCATCTGGGCGGACTGGGTCGGCGAGAATAGACGGTTTCACAACCACTTGGGATACACGAAGGGCTGCGAGCTCGAGCGCACGAGCGTTGCACAGAACGCCTCGCTCGACAGAGTGGTCACGGACTTCGCGCGGGGGAGTTGTCGAGTCTGGACCGAGCCCCGTCTCGACGATGGGTTCGACTTCGTCGGGCTGATCGGGCGGCGGAGCGACCACTACGCGGTTGAGTGTGAGCTCGAGGGAGCCGAGCCGTGAGGCTCCCACCTGCAGCCTTCGCCTCCCTTATCTCGACATTGGGTGTCACGACGGGTGCAGTGGCTGACCCAGCGGTGGCTTCGACTGCTGCGACAGAGTTGGAGAGCGGATTGCGCTGGGACGCGGGGGCGCAACTCGGAGGCGCATCGTTCTTTGGTGCGGGCTCCGATGCTGTCGAGATTGGAAGCGTCGCCACCCTGGACGCAGGAGTCGGGTTCCACGAACACTTCGGGTTGCACACCATGCTGCTTCTGGTTCACGTTCCGCTGAGAGCCGATGAGGCTGGTCAGCATCAGGGCGACCTCGCAGCGGTGGCTCTCTCTCCCGCGTTCTACCCCCTCCAGCGAACCAGGCAGCTCCAGCTCAGCATCGCTCCGACTTGGGGCTACTCGTACCTGAGCGGGCACGTCGAGGGATCCATGGCGGACGTCGCATACCGGTCGAGGGGGGCTGTTGCTGGCGTTGTTCTGGGTGCCCTGTGGACCGTGCAAGGTCGGCTCGCGGTCGGAGCTAGCGCCATGCTCCTGCACCTTCTTGTCGATAGGGCCTGCGTTCGTCTGGACCGTTCGACGACCGCCTGCGGGGTGCGGGGTGGGTTCGGCTCCCAGGTGGGGGCACTCCAGGTCGGATTCCGCGTCGGTCTGTAGTCTCTTGACTCAGAATATCCCTGCGATCCCGAAGGGCATGATGGTCGTCGTGAGCTGAACTCCATGCTTTGGGGGACCCAACTCCAAGAGCGGAACGGTGACTCCCACGGCGGTGCCAAAGGCGCCACCGGCAAGCACGTCGGACAGCCAATGCTTGTCGGCCCCGATCCGGAGGTAGCCCACCGAGGTCGCTGCAAGGATGCCTCCTGCCGCAATCCAGGGGAACCCGGGCCACTCGTGGTGGTAGGCAACCGTGGCGAGGGCCGACATGGCAGAGAAGGCGTCGGCGGTGTGCCCTGACCAGAATGAGTGGTTTTTGTTGTGGCTAGATGGGTAGAGCCCCTCGTAGTAGAAGCCGTAGGGACGCCGGCGCGCAGCTGCCACCTTGATGAGCCTCGTCCCGAAACTCGCGAGGAACATGGCTTCGACGACGACGAGGCCGTCGGTAACCCCCTGGCGAAGGCTCGTCTCCTGTCCAATGAGGAACGAGGCTCCGACGCTGGCGACTCGGATACTCAGTACCAGAGCGTCGGACGTGGCCGCCGCGGCTCGAGGGTGTTCCCACACTAGGCGGTTTCGTACCTCGAGATCGAGGCGGTTACTCCCACAGAGTCGGCAGGTATCCTGGGTCCAGGAGCTCGGGGAGAATCGAGAGAACGCCCACGAGCCGTACTGTGCGCCTCCGGCGATGAGCGCAGAGCGCAGAGGATCACCTGACTCCCCTTGTGTGGCTTCCGCCTTTCGTGCGGCGAGCACGGCCGCTATCGTGAGTCCCAGGAGACAATACCAGCGTGAGCGAGCGCCGCGACGGCGCCGTTCGGCAAGAACCATTGCGGGAAACCTAGCATGGCGATTGCCAGAGCAAGGCTTGTGCCGACGATTGTCGTGGGGTCATGTCGGAGCCAGCGAGCTGTGCGGATTGGCCGTGTGGGCTCCGCCGTGGAGGTGTGCTGCGGGCACGTCTCGCCCCGATGGCGTGGCGTGTAGGGCATGCTAGGAGGACATCCGGATGCGGCCTCACGATCCTGCGGTTCGTCGTCAGAGGGCAAGCGGCCTTGCCTCCGCCAGGCTCCTCATCAAGAGCCGGCTCGGGTGGCTCAGTGGGTTTCCGGGCACTGAGGGCTGGTGGGTCGTTCCCGACGACGGTCGTCCCCCTGAGCGGCTCGTCCTGTCGCGCGACCATGTGCGCCGGGCGACCCTGGCGTCGCGAAAGCTATGCGGGGAGTTCCCGCGCGCCCTGCCGAAGATCGTGGGGGACGTCGAGGCCTGGGAGGCGGGCGTGACGTGCTGCCTCGAGGCGCTCAAGCCCTGGGTGCACGGCGCTGCTGCCCCGCCCTCGAGCCTCTTCGGGGGAGAGCTCTACCCACGCCCCCTGCGGGGCCGCGCTTGCGCGCTCGCACAGAAGCACCCGGTGCTCGCCGACCTGGTCGACGCGTCGTCCTGGGTGTACGCGACCCGACCCGGTGCGGCGGAACGGGCCGTGAGCTGGGTCGAGCGCGAAGCGGAGGTCCTGGCAGACGTGGTTCGGAGCGGCGGTCCCGTTGCGATCGGGAACGGCATCGGGCTCATCCACGTAGCGCTCGCTGTCGGCGCGCGGGCGACGGCTCCCCTGGTGCGGCTCGTGGCGGTGGCGGCGCGCGGGGCCGTTCCGACTATCGGTGGAACTGCGTTCATCGACGCGGCTCTCGCGGGGCTGGATGGTCGCGGGTCGATTCCCGTGGCCGCTCCCCAAGCCGAAGGCCCAGGGGGCCTCATCGCTGCTGCTCGCGCGCTCCTCACCGAGGATCCTGGGGTTGCCCGGCGCTGGCTTGCGCTGCTCGATGCTAGCGAGCTTGCTCCTCTGTTCGAGGACTGGGCCGCGTGGTGGCTGCCAGTGGTGCGGCTGGCGACGCGGGGCCGTGGGGTACTCCACCATGGCAGCGCAGGGCGGAGTCCCCGGGAGCACGTCATCGAGGGGCTGCGGCGGCAGCTTCAAGGTCGCCGAGACGGCGTGCCCGCGGCGGTCGAGCTGGCGGGCTTCCTTGCAGACCTCAGGACCCTCGCTGGCGCGGACTTTCGCCCTGCATATGCTAGCGCCCGTCACATCCTCGGGCGCCTCGGCGGGTGCGAACGAGCGGCGCTGCGCCTGGCCTTCGTGAAGGAATGGAGCGAGCTACACGGCAGTACCGGGTGCTGGTGGAAGCCGCGCCGTCTTCCGGCCCTCCTTCGCACGCTCGATGCCTATATCGCCGCTGGACCGACCAGTGTGGCGCGACTCGGGCTTTGGGTCCCCTCGGCACAACGCAGGGGGCCGTCTCGCGGGGTCGGCCGCGACCTCCTGGACACGGACCCCCCCAGCGTGATCACGACCTACTGCGCGGCGCTCCGCTGGCTCGAAGACAACGCGCCGGACGTGCCGCTCGCCGAGATCCGCTACACGCTGCTACGCCAAATCGAGGCGGTGCCCGAGGACGTCGCTGTGAGCGCACGCCTCGTCGCGGAGCTCCATCGAGCTGGACATCACGGCCACTGGATCTCCAAGCCGATCCTTCGCACCGCCTGGCGCATTGCCGCCCCGGTCGAATCGGATTACGTCCCCGTCCTGCGGGCGCTCGAGCGCACTGCCGAAGAGACGGAGCTCGATGCAGAAGCCTTGGAGGAGGCCATGATCCCCGCTCCGGATGGGTGTCCGCTCCCGCTCGTTCGGGCGCTGCTCGAGGGGCCGGAGCGGGGCGCGTTCGTGCGTACTGCCCGCAAGCTCGCCCTGCTCCGGGCACTCGGTACTCCGGTGAGTCTAGCCTCGGCCACCTCCGGCGTGACCGCTCGGGCGACGACGGAGGCTGGCTCGCTCGGATGGATCGACCGGTACCCGGCAGCCTTCCGCGGCGAACTACGTGAGCTTGCCTCGTGGACTGCGCAGGCAGAGCGCCTGGCGTCGCGCATCCTGGGCTCAATCGCGCCCGATCCCCGGGAACTCAGGGCAGAGCGCGCGGCCATCGAGGCCCAGATGTTGGACGCGGCGCGGGAGCGGCGCGCCGTCCTCGAGCGCCGTCTGGAGACGTTGCAGCGCCGGCTCACGTCTCCGCCGGCCGAACCATCACCGGTGCGTGTCGAGCGGCTCCGGGCGAAGCTTCATCAACGCAGCGCGTTGGCGCGGCTCGAGTCGTGGGAGGCGGTTGCCGACGCGCGCCTGCCGGAGGCCCTTCGGGATGAGCTGGGCGTTGACCCGTTGCCGTCGTGGGCACTGGAGGATCGAGTCCTGAGTCTGCTCGGGCACCTCCGGCGTCTGCCTGCGGAGACGCGGCGATTGGCGCGTTCGCTCTTTGCGGCGCGCGCTGGTACGTCGCCCTGGGATCTCCGTGAGTACCCCCAGAATGCCGCGTTTCTGGATCGACTCAGGAACCAAGGGATCGAGCCCACGCCGTGGGTCGACGGTATCGGTAGCCTAGCCTGGCGAACCGGCAGACATGCGATGACGCTTTCGCTGGAAAGCGACCCGCTCGAGATCTTCCACATGGGGCGGCACTTTGGCACCTGCCTCAGCCCCGGACACTGCAACTTCTTCTCCGTGTTCGCGAATGCGGCGGATATCAACAAGCGTGTTCTGTATGCTCGTGACGGCCGAGGCACCGTCGTCGGACGGCGCCTCCTATGTCTCACAGACGCGGGAATGCTGCTCGCGTTCCATGCTTACTGCCATGATGCTCGCGCCGGTTTCCACGAGGCCTCGGCGGAGTATGCGCGGCGTCTCGCCAGGGCACTGGGGACCGGCATCGTGGGGCGCGGTGCTGTCTCCCGCCTGGTGGCAACCCGGTGGTACGACGACGGTCCGGAGGACATCACCGGCCAGTTCTCGGCCCTGGAAGAGGGCTCGGAGCTTCGAGCTACCCTGTCCGAGGTGAGTCCAAGCGATCTGGCGTCCGTCCTCGCACGTGCCTTCGGTCCCGGCGGCCTCGACGAGGCGGTGGCCCCGTTGGTCCTGGCCCTGCCGGAGGTTCGCGTCCGCCCCGAGCTCTCGCTCGAGCTCCTGCGCGCGATCCGCCAACCCGACCGTTTGCCCATCGAGGCCCTCGAGGTCCTGGGCCGGCAGCTGCACGCCGCCGGAGCCATCGAGGCTGCTCAGGCCGCGCTCACCGAGCCGATCCTTGCCGCCCTTGCCCGGCAGCACCGGGATCGCGGCGCGATGGCGCCAGCGAGCCTCGAGCTCCTGGCGAGCCTGGATGCGCGACGGGCGCTCGACCTACTGCGCAGGACGCGCGAGCGCGGGGTCCGACGCTGGGAGGAAGAGAGGGCGGTGGAACGGCTTCTGGCCGCGGGGGCGGCTTTGGAGCGGATGTGCCGTCCTGCCCAGGCGGTCCGCGCCTACCGAGCGGCACTCGACGTACCGGAAGCGAGCGCCGAGGAGCGCCGGCACGTGGCAGCGCGTATCGAGGCGCTGACGACACCAAGACCGTGACGGTTGCCATCTCGCACGTCGGCCTGGGCTGATCGGGGCGCCCTCCACAGGAGCCGGCATCTCTGAGAATATCCCGTGTTGGTGGAATGGTGCCGCCGGTTCTCGTCGTTGGGCATGGGCAGAGCGAGCAAGAATGGTACCCTCAGGGGTCGCCATCGTTTTGGCGCTTAAGCTTGCTGGAGCCCCATGTATGCGGATCATCGACATTCTCGGCACAGGTTGGATCGTTTCTTCTCTTGTCTGTTCTTGCTCGGATAGCGGCGCCAGCCGCACGAGCGACGCTTCGAGCGCAACGGGGGCCAGGGCATCGACGAGCGAAGCCTCGAGTAGCGCGGGGTCGACGAATGGCAGTGCCGCAGGCGGCCACAGTGCCACGAGCGGCAGCGCCGCCACCGGCAGCACCCCGGGCAGCTCAACCAACGACGCCAACAGCTCCAGCAGCTCTGGTAACGGCTCGAGCTCGAGCGGCACCTCGAGCACGTGTACGGATACACCACCCCCTCCTGAAGGCAGGCCCGAGACATGCGCCAATTGGCTGGAGTGGGGAGAGTGCGACAACAACTGGATGCAGGGGTACTGTGACAAGACATGTGGTCGCTGCAGCTCGAGCGGGAGTTCGTCGAGCGGGAGTTCGTCGAGCGGGAGTTCGTCGAGCGTCGTGCCCAGTGGGACGAGTGACGTCACACCCCTTGGCAGCGACGCGCAGTCAGGTTGGGCTTCGCGGTTCTGGGATTGCTGCAAGCCTCACTGTGCGTGGACGGAGAACGCCAATGGCCGGCAGATGAAGATGTGCTCCGAGAGCAACGCATCGCTGAGCGATCCCAACGCGCAGAGCTCGTGCGATGGCGGGCCGGCGTACGTGTGCTGGAGCATGGTTCCCTGGGCCGTGAGTGAGAATCTCGCGTATGGTTATGCAGCGACGCCCGCTGGCGGCAATGACTGCGGGAAGTGCTACCAGCTCGACTTCACCGGCCAGGGGCAGCACGACGCCAACGACGCCGGGTCCAAGGCGATTGCTGGCAAGAGCATGGTGGTGCAGGCGATCAACGTGGGGGGAGACGTCTCCAGCGGGCAGTTCGACATCATGGTACCGGGTGGAGGCGTCGGCGCCTTCGACGGGTGCTCGAGGCAGTGGGGTACCAGCGATCTGGGCGCCCAGTACGGTGGGTTCGTAACGACCTGCAATGGCGACAAGGCCTGCGTGCTGCAGATGTGCGAGAGCGTGTTTTCGGGCTCGGGAAAGTCGGACTTGCTCGCCGGCTGCCAATTCTACGTCGAGTGGTTCCAGGCGGCGAACAACCCGAAGCTCCGCTACAAGCAAGTCTCCTGCCCCGCCGCGCTGACTCAGAAGTCGGGTCTGTCGGGGTAGTCCTACTGCCGAAGACTCTCAGTGCCGCCTACCGGCCCGCGCCTCGCGGAGCCTGGTGGAGAAGCAACGCAGACGCGCACCGAGCTACCTCGGCCTCATGCGCTTGGTCCGGAACGATCGAGGAACAAGCGCTCGATCGCGCCCGGGATCGCGGCGGGCTCGAGGACTGCACTGACGGTGCCGGCTCGGAGGGCAGCCTCAGGCATGCTGGACACTGCGCAGGTCTTGGGGTCTTGTACGAAGGTCGTGGCGCCCGCGCGCGCAAGCTCAGCCGTTCCGGCTGCCCCATCGCTGCCCATTCCTGTCATGAGGATTGAGAGCACGGCCGGGCCGAGCGCGGCCGCGGCGCTCCGAAATAGGACATCCACATTGGGGGTTCCGTAGTCTGTGCCCGCAGCTTGCGGTGCTGCGTAGAGCGCTCGGTCAACGACCAAATTGGCGTCGTCTGGGGCAATGTACACGGTCCCGGGTTCGATGGGCATGCGTTGGTCGACGTACAGGCAGCGCTTGCCTGTCGTCTCGGTCAACCAGGTCGCGAAGCCCTTCCCGAATCCACGAGCGATGTGCTGCGCCACCGCGATGCCCACTGGAAGTCTCTGGGGAAGCGCTGTCAGCAACTCGCGCACGCGGATCGGTCCCCCCGTGGACGCCCCGAGCACGACGAGTCGAGGTCGCGCTCTGCCCGGCGCGCGTGGTGGCTCTGTCTGGGGCGACGTCACGATCGGTGCCCGCCGAACGCGGTGCACGACGGGGACTCGCGCCATGTTACGTAGGAGGCGAGTCAGGTCGGCCGCGCGCGTCGCGTAGTCCGCTGCGCGGGGGTGAGGGAGCTTGGATACGAGTTCGAGGGCTCCCGCCTGCAGCGCTTGATAGGCCAGCTTCGGGCTTGACGTGTCACACGCCGTGACGATCACGATGGGGCTGGGACACTCGGCCATGATCGCTGCCGCCACGTCGATGCCGCTCTCGTCGCGCATGACGACATCCATGGTGATGACCGCGGGTCGATGTCGACGGGCGAGAGTCAACGCTTCCGAACCGCAGGCGGCCTCCCCGATGACATAAAGCTCTGGATCGCGCTCGATGGCTCCTCGCAGAGCCAGACGAGCGGTTGCCGAATCGTCGACGATGAGTACCGGATACATGGCTCCTATGGCAGCAGGCGCCGGACAGCGCGCAGCAGCTTCTCCTGGTCGAGATGCCCCTTGACGATGTACTCATCGGCGCCGACCTCGGCACCGCGAGCTACGTCGCTGGGGGACTTTTGGCCGGTGACTAGCACGACCGGTAGTTGTCGCAGTGTGGCGGACGCTCGAATTCGGGTGGTGAGCTCGAACCCGTCCATTCCTGGCATCTGTACGTCGCTCACCACCAAATCGAAGGGGCTCTCTTGGAGCGCCTGCCAGGCCTCGGTGCCGTCGGGGAACACGGAGACCTCGTAGCCGGCACTGCTGAGCGTCTGGGCCTCGAGCGTGCGAATGGAGAGCGAATCGTCCACCACCAGGACTCGGCGAGTCCGCGGGGCGGTGTCCGGGGTGACCAGCGTTGGCGCGGGACGGGTGAGCTGAGACGAGAGGAAGAGTGCCGTCGCGTTGAGGGACAGCGCGACCGAGCCGTCTGGCAGAATCAGCGCGCCATTGACCCTCGATGTGTCGTCGAGATTCCAGGGCAGGGGGCGCGTCACGAACTCCTGTTCGCCCACCACACTGTCCACGACCAGCGCAAGGGTCTGCCCAGTTCGTCGGAGCACGACCAGATGTAGTCGCGCTTGGGGCTTTCGCTCCGTGCCACCCACCAGGGCATCGAGCCACCGGACCCGGATTGGCCGGCCCTCGGTGTCGCGAAACACGGGGGAGCCTTCGCTCTGCTCGAGGTCAGCGGTCTGTACGGTCGCCACCTGCGCCACCTCGTGGAGTGGCAGCGCGTACGTGACCGCCCCGCATCTTACCAATAGCCCCTTGACGCTGAGGACGGTCGCCGGGATTCGGAGTTGGAAGGTCGTTCCACACTGGTCCTGACCGGCCGTGACCGAGACCGTACCTCCGAGCTCCTCGATGTTGCGCTGGACGGAGTGAAGCCCCATGCCGCGGCCGGATATCGTGGTGACGTTCTCAGCCGTGGAGAAACCGGGGAGGAAGATCAGTGCTCGCCGCTCCGGGTCCGACATGGCATCGGCGGTATCCGAGGACACCCAGCCGCGTTCCACGGCGCGGCGTGCCACCCGTTCAGGATCGATCCCCCGCCCATCGTCGCTCACACACAGTCGGACGTAGGCGCCATCGGGGGTCGCCTCGAGCCGCACGAGTCCCGACCGGGGTTTGCCCCTGGCCTCACGCTCCTCGGCTGGCTCGATGCCGTGAGCCACGGCATTGCGCAGGATGTGGAGCACGGGATCTTTCAGCAGTTCATAGAGGTGGATGTCCACCTCGACGTCACCCACCATGACATCGAACTGGACGGGGTGGCCGACGTCATGGGCAGTCTCCCGAATGGTTCTCTGCCAGAGCGGTCCCATGTTGCCGAGCGGGATCATCCGAACCTGATTCATCGAGCACTGGAGTCTGTCCGCGAGGTAACCGAACTCTTGAAGCTCCCGCTGGTCCTCGTCGAGCAAGGTACGCAAGTGTCTGAGAATGTCACTGAGGGGCGCCCCGGTGGCCAAGGCTTGATCGAACTCGCCCTCGAGCGTTCTGAGGTCGGCGCTCCGCCGGCTCAGTCGTGCCTGGGTCTGTACCACCTCGCGAACGTGACCCATCACGTCGTCGAGCCGTCGGGTTTCCACCCGAATGGTGGTCTCCATCGGACCGGCGTGTCCAGCCGACGGTGCCGCCGCAGGGGGCGGTGGGGCCTTCGCATCGTGTGCTTCGGAGAGGGGCGACGAGGCAGGTACCAGGTTCGGATCCTCGGCTACATGCCCTAGTTCGGTCACCACATCGAGCCATTTCGCAATCTGCTCGGCAGTGGGGGCTGCCCCCGAGGTGGCAACCGCTTCGAGTTCGTCCTCGAGGGCGTGACACGGGTCACTGATGCGCAGCGCTCCGACTGATAGGGCAGCTCCCTTTAGGTTATGAGCGACACGCCGCGCCGCGACGAACGCTGCCGCGCCCGTTGCGCCGGCTCGTTCCGTCTCGAGGATCCGAGCCAGCTCGTCGAGCAGCTCCGTGGCCTCTTGGCGGAAGGTCGCGAGGAGCAGAGCCCAGGCGTCGCTCATGATTCTACGTCGCTCTTTCCGGTGACCCAATGCCGAACGGCGATGCTGAGCTCCTCGAGAGAGCGGACGGCGTCCTCGATTTGCCGACCAGCGGCGGCAGACTCCTGCGCGCCCTGCGCGACCGATGCCATCGCGTCGGCGATCTGTTGAACGCCAGCCGCTTGCTGCTGCGTTGCGGCCGCGATGGCCCGGGCTTTGTCGGTCGTCTCCTCGATGCCGCGAGACAGTCGGTCCATGACCTCACTGGCTGCGTCCACCGCGCGTCGCCCCTGTTCGGTGCGTTTGATGGCCTCGCTGATCTGTCGCGTGGCGGCCTTGCTCTGTTCTGCTAGGTTGCGCACTTCGGCAGCTACCACGGCGAAGCCCCGACCATGCTCACCTGCCTTGGCTGCCTCGATGCTGGCATTGACGGCCAGAAGGTTCGACTTTTCGGCTAGCTCACTGACCGTATCGACGATGCTGGCGGCTTGGGCGATGAGCTCCATGATCCGTCTAGCCTCGGATATCGAGCCGCGGCCTTCTTCGCACATTCGCCCGGCCTCACTCGCATCGGTCAAGACCATCTTGGCATTCTCGGCCGATGCGGCGCTCGTTGCTTGTATCTCCTGCAGGGTGGTACTCACCTCCGCGACCATGGCCGCCTGTTGGCTCGCCGTGGCCGCGGTCTCCTTCGCTGTGGACGCGAGCTGTGCGGTACTGGCCTGTAGCCCCGTCGTGCGGTCCAATATCCCCACCACGATGATGCGGTACAGGCGCTGGATGGCGTAGATGCAGATGGCGGTGACAATCGGGAAGGTGGCCAGGTTTTCGGGCGAAAGTGGAGGGTGTGTGGCGCCGAAACGACAAAGGACTGCAGTCAACCCGATCGCGGGCACGAGGTGGATGAAGACGCGGGCGGCCAGGCCCGCGCCGTAGCGTTGATAGACGCCCCACATGACCAGGGCGCAGATGAGCACTATGGCGATGGTGTTGTAGATTTCGATCGTGCTCATGGGAGCTCTCCAGGTGGTTGGGCGAACGCGCTTCCAGTTGGCTGGTCGCGTCGCTGATCCATGACAGTAAAGAGACGTTCGATGTCGAGCACTGCGACGAGGTCGCGGGTGGTGAAGCGGGTCGGCAGTGCTTTTCCTCTTTCGGTCGCGCTCTGCTGCTCTGCGATCTCGTCCACGAAGATCTCGCGAACCTCTTGGGCCTCTTCGACGAGGAGCCCCAGAGGGCGTCGATCATTTTCCAATAGCGCAAGGTACGCTAGAGGGTTGCGCTTTGGTAGGCCGAGCCAACATGCGATGTCGACAACGGTGACGAGTGTGCCGCGAACCTGCACCAGCCCCGTCATCCATGGCGGAAGTTCCGGGACCTGAGTGATGGGGGGAACACGAATGACAGAGAGGACGCTGCTCACCGGAAGCCCCAGACGCTCTCCTCCGACGAGTACCACCGCGACCGGCTCACCCGCGCTGCGACGCTCCTCGATCTGTCCGCGCTTGGCGAGAGCCGAGGCACGAAGTTGGAGAAGCTGGAGTGTTCGCTGGTCGAGATCCGTCATGAGAGTTCCCCGATGAGCGCACGCGCTGTCGAACGCAGCGCCTCGTCGTCCGTGCCTGCAGCGACCAGGGAGAGCTGGTGGCAGGCAGCCTCTCGGTTTCCGGCCTGACGGAGCGCCAGCGCGTACCAGTAGCGCGCAGCAGTGTTCTCCGGTTCAAGGTACAGCACGCGACGGAAGTCCTCGATGGCGGCGGCGAAATCGCAGAGGGCTAGGTGGATGCTTCCGCGCCGTTGATAGGCCGGCGCGGCGTCTTCTCCAGTGGCGAGCCGCTCCGTCACCAGGGCGAGCGCGCCCACCAGATCTCCTCGATCGGCAAGGTCGTCGACTCTGCGCGAACCGTCGGCAGGACAATGTCGGTCTTCGCTCCGCGTCGTCCGCCCGTGCCGAGACGGGGGCGGACGGCTACTTTTCCGTCTTCTGGCGCGCCAGGACGGCATGCCGCCTAGCCTCGTCGATACAGGTGGCGGGTCGCTGGCCTCGGCAGCGAGGCGACGTTCGAAGACGGTCGTGTCTTGCGAGTGCGCTGGGCCGAACTCCCCGATCCGTGGCCGGGCGTCGGTGGCGGCCACGAAGAGAAGCCCTCCGGGCCGCAGCACGCGGGCGAACGCACAGAACAGCTCGGCGGTGGCCCGCTCGGTGAGGTACACCGAGACGTTGCGGAAGAAGATGGCATCGAGGCTCGCATCCGCCAGCTCAGCGACGTGCGCCTGCAGGGACGCATGGCGAAACGCGACGCATTGGCGCAGTCCGGCGTCGATCGCATGGGAACGATCGGGCTGCGGGCGAAAGTGCCTCGCGATCACCGTGGGCTCTACGCCACGAAAAGCCCAGGCGGAATAGCGCCCTGCCTCGGCAGCCGTGATGGCGCATCGATCGGCGTCGGTCGCCATGACCACGACTCGGGAGAGATCCTCGGTGGCCAATGCGTTGCGCAGCGCGATAGCGATCGAATAGGGCTCTTCTCCCGATGCGCATCCAGCGGACCACACGAGGTACCGCGCGTTCGGTCGAGCGAGTTCGCGCCGAGCTCGGGCTACCAGGAACTCGAAGTGAGCCTTGTGGCGAAAGAAGTAGGATTCCTTGATGGTGAGCGCGCCTACCGCGTCTGCCAGTAGTGCGGGCTCCTGCAAGAGCCTGGACGCCATGCTGGGGCCGGAAACCCCGCCTGCTTGGGCCAGCTTGGCTATGTGGGCGCGCAAGTCTTCGGACCATCGATCGCGAGGCACGAGTCCGTATCGTTCCTGTACTAGGGCCGAGATCTCGTCGAAGTGGGTCACTTCGATTGCTCCGAGATGGTGGGGAGATCCGAGCAGCGCAGGAGAAGCTCCACACTGAGGAGCAGAATCGGTGACCCTCCGTGACTGATGGTTCCAACCAGATACGAGGCGTAGGGAACGTCGGACGGCGGGGGCGCCACGGATCTCGAGGGGAAGGTCACGACGTCTCGTACCGCGCCAACGCAGAGCCCGATCCATCGCTCTTCCACCTGGCAGATGACGATGAAATCCGCTGCACGGGGACGGTGCGGTTCACCGCCGATTCGCGCCCCTACGTCGAGGACGCAGATCATTTTCCCCCCGAGGTCCAGCAGCCCCGCCACCCACGGTGGTGCTTCGGGAACCGGCGTGAGCCAGGCGTAGGGGACGACCTCCTGGACGGAAGCGAGCGGGATGGCCGCGTCTGCGTCGCGTACCCGAACCGCAAGGACCGTGACATCACCTGTGGGGCCCGCAACGGCCGCTGGCCTCGGCGCCACGAGCCGTTCGACGACAGCAAGACGAGCGCGAAGCTCCTGGAGCATGACCAGGGCTTCTTGATGGGTCGAGGGGCTGTCAGTGTTAACCATAGGCCGGTTTCACTCAGTGGAACCACCCGGCGACGAGGTGAGCGAGTTCCTGGTTATCGACGGGCTTCTGGCGTATTGCGTCGACCCTGAGATTCCTCGCCTCCACTTGGCGTCGCATGGTCCACTTCGATGAGATCAAGACGAGTTTGGTGTGTGAGAGCCCCTGCGCGGCCCGAATCGCGCGACAGAGCTCCAAGCCGTCGATACTTGGCATCTCGATGTCCGAGATGACCACGGCGGGCCGTTCCCGAATCGCAAGCCGCAGCGCTTCGAGGCCATCCGAAGCCTCGAGAAATTCGAACCCGGCACCCATGAGATACGTGCGAAGGACACTCACCACGGTTCGGGAGTCGTCGACAAGGAGGATCTTGCGTTTTTCCACGGCAGTGAAGCCTTCGGTGGGTGCTTGGTGCTCTGCATTTACGGTCGCCGCAGTGCCTCGGAATAGCCGCGGAGGACGATTGTTCCTCTGACAGACACACATTGGTCTGAGCCGGAGCCAATGTGGGTATGGCGCACCGCCCTTGAGTCCGCGCGCTACCCACCCTGCCGGTTGTACTGGCAGACGCGTGCCGCCCTTGGGTCTGCCCCGCCCGTCGTGTTCGGACTCGCAGGGGCTCGGGTCATGCCGCTCGTGTGTCACGCGGGACTGCCAGCGGGGACCCCCACTCGTCGGGCGTCCTGTTCCCGTCCGCTCTTGGGCTTTGCCGGGGTGGTGTCTCGAGGTTAACGGTGCTTGCTGCTGGTGGAAGGCTCGATGGGGACGCCCTCCGGCGGCCCGAGTCCCCGAGGAGCGCATCCTCGGAGCGATGCTCCGGCCCAGCGTTCACTACCACGGCATTGTTGCCTAGCATTTCGGTGGGAGACAACGGCGCGCTGTCGAGGTAGGGGATGGCCATGACGAATCCCATCGCCAAGTTCGAAACGACCATGGGCAATTTCGAGGCAGAGATTTATCTCGAGCAGATGCCGATTACGGCGGGCAACTTCATCCGTCTGGTGAATGAGGGTTTCTACGACGGCCTTCACTTCCACAGGGTGATCAAGGACTTCATGTGTCAGTTTGGCTGCCCCCACAGCCGCGACCCCAAGAGCGCGAGGGCGGGTACCGGAGACTCGCCCCACGGCGCGATCCCCGACGAGCATCCGGCGAATCTCCGCCTCTCCAACGAGCCGGGCACGTTGTCCATGGCGAACGCTGGTCCACAGTCGGGCAGCAGCCAGTTCTTCATCAACACCGCGCACAACAGTTACCTCGACTACTTCTCCCCGGGCAGCTCGAAGCACCCTGTCTTCGGAAAGGTGTGCTCGGGGATGGACGTCGTGAATGCCATCTCGGCTGTGGCGACTGACGCCAGTGACCGCCCCAGGAAGCCTGTTCAGATGGTGCACATCAGAATGGCGTAGCGGCGGAGCGCGTCACGATTGGCCGCGGCAAAGCGGAGCAAGCCTTCGTCGGCTACCTCACGATCTCGTTCTACTGCGAGAGGTTGGCAGAAAGCCCGCTCGGCAAGCCTGGTTGATGGCGAAGCGGGACCGAGCACCGGACCGGAACATATACCAGTATCTGAGGACCGGAAGCGCGGGTTCCGCGTAGCCAGCGGCCAGGATCGCCGGGCGTCGTCCCAGTCGAGGTCTGGCAGTAGTGCTAGTGGGGTGGGAGGCGGGGGTCTCCTCTCCGCGGCGCGTGACGAGTCTGGCCGTGAGCGCACGACTGACGGCGAGCCGAGCGCCGCAGCCCGGCGCGTGCGACGAGTTGCGTTCGGTGACTGGCAGACACCCGATTCGCTGGCTACGGCGGTCGTAGAGCTGATTCGGGGCGGGCTCGAGCCACGGAGCGTCTTGGAACCTACCTGTGGCGACGGGGCATTTCTGGCGGCCGTCGCCCGCGCGTTTCCTTCGGCGCAGCTAGTGGGTTTCGACATCTCCGAGGACCATGTCCGATGTGCCAAGGCGCGCTTGGCATCGAGCCAGGCTCTAGTCGAAGTCGGGGACTTCTTCTCCGTTCCTTGGGAGGCAGTGCTAAAGGCGCTGCCTGACCCTTTGCTCATCGTGGGCAATCCTCCGTGGGTGACGAACTCGGCGCTGGGCGCCCTCGATGCCCGCAACCTGCCGATCAAGGCGAACCTCCAGCGTCGCGCGGGACTGGACGCCCTGATGGGAAGGAGCAACTTCGATATCTCGGAGTCGATGCTCACCCACTTGCTCGACCAGGTTCACCGCAGGTGCTTCTGCATGGCGGTGTTGTGCAAGGCATCGGTTGCCCGTCGAGTCATGGCGCACGTTCACGGCAGGGGATGGCGCTTGTCCGGCGAGCTGCGCATCATTGATGCGCGGACCCATTTCTCCGCGGAGGCTCATGCGGTGCTTCTCCGAGTCGGGACACTCGGGGAGAGCGAACTCCGAACCGAGCCCGGCCTCCGGTGGCCGGTCTACCCTCGGCTGGAGGCGAGTGGACCGTGTTCCGCCATGGGCGTGGTCGATGGAGTGCTGTGCAGTGACTTCGACGCATTCGTCAGAACTAGGGACATGGAGGGGGGCTCGGAGCTGGAATGGCGTTCCGGGCTGAAGCACGACTGCTCGAGGATCATGGAGCTGTTCGCTCGTGGGTCGCGCTTCGTGAACGGATTCGGGGAGGTGGTCGAGATCGAATCGGACTATGTGTTTCCGCTCCTCAAGGGGTCCGATATCGCCAATGGACGAACCGAGCCGCGCCGGGCGGTCATCGTCACTCAGCGGCGGCTCTCGGACGACACTGGGACGATCGAGCAAGCTGCCCCGAGACTGTGGGCATACTTGGAGAGCCACCGGGAGCGCCTTCAGGCTCGTCGAAGCCGGATATTCCGGGATCGTCCTCCCTTCGCGATCTTCGGTATTGGAGACTACGCTTTTTTCCAGCACAAGGTAGCGGTCTCCGGCCTCTACAAGAAGTTGGAGTTCACCGCGCTCGGAGCCTTTGAAGGCCGCCCCATCATGGTCGATGACACGGTCTACTTTCTTTCGTGCGATTCGGCCGAGCAGGCTCACGTCGTGGCTCGAGCGCTCAACAGCCGCCGTGCGCGCAGCTACCTCGAGGCGAGGTTGTTCTGGGACGCAAAGCGGCCGATTCACAAAGAGCTCTTGCAGTCGTTGTCGCTCGAGCGGCTGCTTCGTGCCGAGGGGCTTCCCGCCTTGAACCACGGGAGGTAGCGCTTGTCTTCCTGTCCCGTCCGAACTGCCCGCCACGTCGGTGCTCGGGCGGAACAGGAAGGCTTGCATCGAGCTCGCTGACTATTCGGCGTCGTCGCTCGGCTCCGCCGTGGTGCACACGGTCGTGCCGACCTCGAATCCGCTCAGTGAGAGGAGGAACGTGGAGGCGGTGGTTTGTCGCTCGGCGTGGAAGATCTTCACCTCGTACTGCTTGCCCGACTCGAGCCCGAGGCTGATGTCCTGCATTGGGGGTTCGCCCTCCGCATCGGCCGAAATGGCTCCGGAGCGCGCCGAGCCATCTTGCCGGATTTCGAGGATGCCGTTGACGGGCGTGTGGGTTCCGCCCATGTCGAGCGCCAAGACACCGTTCACGAACACCCACACGTCGTCATCCCCCACCAGCCGGAGGACTTGGCGCTCGGACGTGCCGGCCTCGAACTGGAAGCTCAGCTCGCTCGTGAAGTGGAAGTTGTGGAGCGAGCCACTCGGATCGTCACCCCAGCCGCCGTAGTAGGGCGGGAGCATGGCCTTCTTCAGCTCTTCGGCTGGAGAGCTCATTCCGGACACTCCGTCGAGGGGGAAGAAGAGCGGATTACCGTCGTGCTCGGCGACGAGGAACACGCCAGCATACGCCCCGCCCTCTTGGATCACGCACTCAAGCATGGAATCAGGACTCGTTTCGCAAGGTACGTCGCCCTGTGCAAAGGTGCACTGCTGGCCGTCTTCCTCTTGTCCTTGGCTGCCGCACCACTCGGTGCGGGTCTGGAGCCAGGGGCTGCCATTGTCGTGGTACCGATTGACGAAGGCCCCAAATCCATCATCCCACAAGGACATCGTGGTCTCGTAGGTGGAGTTGGTGCCAGCAACATCCCGATACCACTCGCTGAAGCTTTCGGCTCCGCTGATCAGTCCAGCGCCGGCCTCTCCCGCGAAGACTGGTTTCCCATCATCGTCGAGGGTCGAGGCCACGAGCCCCTTCGTGGCTTCGGAAATGCCGCTGCTCGAGGGCTCGAAGTCGAGGTGCTCCGCAGAGAAGTCCCGATACACGGCGCGGATCTTGACCCGACCGTCCACCGGCTTCTCGTCGCAGTCGTAGTCGGCTTCGATGCTGCAGGTGGCCGAGCAGCCGTCGCTGTCGGTTGCGTTGCCGTCGTCGCAGGTCTCGCCGGAGTCGACGACGCCATCCCCACATGCCGCTGGCGTTCCCGGGGCGGCGCCGGCTTGCCCGGAGCCGGCACTGCCGTTCGCCTCTCCAGAGCCCCCTCCGGCGCCGCCTGCGCCGCCGCTGGGGATGGTCTCCGTCGCCCTGCAACGCCCTGCTACGCAGGCGCGCTCGTTGTCGCAGTCCGAGGCAACGAGGCACTCCCGGCAATGCCTGGATTCGGATGGCCCACCGCAGAGCAGCCCAGCGTCACGGCAATCGTTGTCCGAGTCACAGACGTCGCGGCAAGCGTAACCCACGCACGCCTGGCCCTCGGCGCATTCTGCCTCCGAGACGCACTCCACGCATAGGCCGTCGTTGCAGACTAGCGGCGCATCGCAATCCAAAGTGTTGCCGCACTCGGCGGGTGGAGCACACTTCCTGGCAAAGCATTCCATCGTGGCGGGGCAATCGCTCCCCGTCTGACACGACGACGGAACCTCGGGGGTTCCACCGGACGAAGACTCCGTTCCACCAGTGCTCGAGCCGCCCTCGGCGGGTCCACTCTCGGTGCCGCCGCTCGCTGCCGGAGGCGAGCTGTCTCCACCTGCCGCGCCTCCTGCGCCCGACTCGGGGTCTCCGCCTTCACCCGCGGTCACCTGACCTGAGCCTTGGCCATCGCCCCCGGCGCCGCCTGTGGTGCCGTCAACGTCGTCGTCGCCCACCGGCGGAGTGTCGTCGTCGTCCGTGGCGTCCTGACCGCCAGTAGAGGAAGCGTCCGAGCTACCCGCTGCGCCAGCGCTCGAGTTTTCGTCGTTCGCGTCCTTCTTCTCGGCATCGTCTGAACAGCCTGCCATCGCCGCGAGGGCGATCAGGCTCGAGAGCGTTAGGGATAGCGAACGCCTGCGAGCAGAAAAGTTCAAGTTATGCATACCTAGTTCTCCGGTTGTGCCCTGCGCCAGCCTTTGAGACCGCGCGGACTCTACCACAGCTCGAGTCGAGGCAGCGGTCGTGACTTGACGCAATTCGGTCTCGTCGCTCGGCGATGCGTCACCCAAACGTCGAGGTCACATCGCCATAAGGCGCCAGGCAGTGGCGCCCTGAGGACATCGAGTCCACAGGTGCAGCCGATCGCGATGAGCTGCTAGTCTGCGCCGAGTGTTAGTGCGTGAGTGCCATCGGTCCCGTGAACTGCTCCACGACACCGTGGTCCGGGTTTCGCCGTAGAGCGATGACCTCCGCGGTTTCCGCAGTCGCGGCCAGCAGAGGGGACGTCGCTGTCACGATCCACTGAACACGGGGAAGGGCTCTCCTGAGCGCTGGCAGGAGCTCGGACAGGGCCGCCGGGTCTTGGTGAAGGTCGATTTCATCGATCGCGACGATTCCTTCTGAGTCTAATGGTGTCCGAAACGGATAGGCAGCCCAGAGGGCACGAACGGGCAACGCAGCGCAGGCAATCAAGTGGCGAATCCGAGTTGGCAGCAAGTCGAAGGAACTGACTCGCTCGCCGCTATCACGGAAGCATGGCTCCAACGTGAGTGGATCGATGCCGTCGAAGCGGAAGCCTGAGAGCCCCGCCACTTCATCGACCGCGTGTCGCATGGCTGCGGCTAGCCACGCGAAGCGACGTCTGGTGGGATCCGCCCCGGCAAGCGCACCGCACATCGCGGCGTACGCGAGCGCCTGCTTGGTTTCCCGACAGAGATCCCCCCGAGCTGGGTCCTCGGGTGACACCGGAGAGCGCACGTCGTAGCGCGCCACGCCACGTGCATGACTGAGGATGGCGATGGGTTGACGCGAGAACCACCGCACGCCTGGGATCCCCACGAACACGAAGCCCGCCTCGCGCGCCACGCGATCGAAGTACGCTTGTTCCCGGCGACGCAGAGCTTCCCGCTGGTCGTCGGCAAACACGCGAGCGGTCGGTGTTGCGACGACCAGGGAATGGGGGCGTTCGGGATCGTCCTGTCCAAGCCGAAACTCACAAATCGCAGTCCCGGGCGTGTCTCGCTCGCTGCTCGGGGCCGGACTGACGACCGCGTTTCCGGGCCGGGTGCACGCCAGCGCACCGAGCAGCGTTGTCTTTCCGACTCCGCCGCCGCCGTGCACGACGGTCGTCGGACGGGGCTCGCCGTCCTCATCGCAGAAACCGAGCTCGATTTCGTCGAACGGGCCGAGGCCACTCAGGCGCATTCGGAGCAGGTGCATCCCCCACATCGTACTCGTCGTACCGGCTGACGCCAGCCGGGCCCCGACGGCGGGATGCGCACGGAAACGCGAAGGAGGGTGGACCTCGATGGGTTTCCGGCGGCGGGCATCGAGGCGCGCGCGAGGGGGAGCTTCTGAGCGGGGGCGAGCTGCGTGGCGATTCGGCCCGAGCAGGCGAATGTGAGGGGCGACGATGAGGGGGCCTCGTTCGCGAATGGGCACTTCACGGCCGGAGGAAGCTGTGCTTATGCTCGAGTCTGCGAGAGCCAACCATGAGCATATCCGTTACTTTCCTCGGTGCAGCCAAGAACGTGACCGGTTCTCGGCATTTGGTCGAGATTGATGGCACGAGAATTCTGGTCGATTGTGGCCTCTACCAAGAAAGGGAGAATGCCACGCACAACTGGCAGCCGTTTCCCGTGCCCCCGCCCAGCATTCATGCGGCGGTGCTGACCCACGCTCATCTCGACCACGTGGGGTGGCTACCTCGCTTGGTGCACTACGGTTTTGGAGGGATCACCCATTGCTCGTCGGCGACGGCTGCGATGGTGCCGCTGGTGCTGGCAGATTCCGCAAGGCTACAGGCCGAAGACCTGGCATGGAAAGCGAAGCGCCACGCAGCCGAGGGGCGCCAGTCCGTCCACCCCGTCGAACCCATGTACGATGAGGACGACGTCGAAGCATCGCTGCAGTCGCTGCGTGGTGCGCGCGAGGGTGTAGCGCACTCGATCGCCCCCGGCGTTCGCATGACGTTGCTTCCGGCCGGGCACATCCTGGGGGCCAACATGGTGCTGCTGGAGCAGGAGAAGACCGGCAAATCAGTGCTGTTCTCCGGGGATTTGGGGCGATTTGGGCGGCCCCTGGTTCCCGATCCCGCGGATCCTCCGAAGGCCGATCTCGTGGTGGTCGAGGCAACCTATGGAGACCGGGTTCACGAGGTCGGTGTCGACATTGAGACCCAGCTTGCGGAGGTCATCAACGCTACGGTTCGGCGTGATGGCTCGGTCCTCATCCCCTGCTTCGCCGTGGAACGGGCGCAGGATCTCCTGTTTCACCTGCAAGGGTTGCGCAAGGCGAACCGCATCCCCAGGGTACCGATCTTTCTCGACAGTCCCATGGCGATCAACATGCTCAAGGTGTTCACCCAGCACCCGGAGGCGCTCGACGAGGAGTCGCGTGGTCGCATGGCTGCGGGCGATTCCCCCTTCAGCATGCCGGAGCTTCGCCTCTGTTCGAGCCGGGCGGAATCGAAGTACATCAACGACGTGAATCGTCCATCGATCATCATCGCTGGCTCGGGGATGTGCACCGGAGGGCGCATCAAGCACCACCTGTCGCGCCATCTGGACAACGAACTCAGCACCCTGCTCTTCGTGGGCTACCAAGCCACCGGAACGCTGGGGCGCCAGATCCTGGACGGTGCGACGGAGGTACGCCTATTCGGCGGATATCGTCCGGTGTGTCTGCAGGTCGAACAGATCCGTGGTTTCTCGGGGCATGCCGACAAGAACGAGATCCTGGACTGGCTGGGTAAAGTCCCGGACGGTCCCAAGAAGGTGGCGGTCGTGCACTGCGGTCCCAATGTCGGGACGGCGTTCGGAAGTGTCGTCGCGTCGCGATTCAACTGCGACGTCGTCGTGCCGGAATTCCGCCAGACGATCACGGTGTAGGCTACTATCGCGGGAGTGCTGATTTCTGGCTGCCGACGCCTGAACCGGCGTGCCCGCCATGCCGCGCCCGACTCGACGCCCCACACCAATCCGGCGCCCACTAAGGCGCTGGTTCGCTCGCGAACGAGCAGGGTCGACCCCGTCTGCGGCCAGTCGTGGAGCACCGGTGTTCCGTGCTCGAGGCCCGGGCCCGCTCCACCATCGCTGGTTCCCCGGTCGGACGCGATGGCAATGACTCCCTGTCCGGCAAGTCACCATCGCAGTGCCCTTTCCTGGCATTCTGGGTGGTAGTTGGAGTAGCCGTGTCAATGCTCGGGGAGGGAACGTCGCCGTTCTCCCTCTGCACGGCGAAGGGTCACAAGTTTCCATTCGAGGGGCGCGGGAATTCTCATGCGCATCGAAACACCGCGCGTCATTTGGCCTCTCACTCGGTACTGATGAATCTGCCCCACTGCTAGAAAGCAAGTGGCGTCAGGAAGGTGTCGGGTCATGTCTTTGGCTGCGGTCTCAAGTTGCGCCGCCGCTATTGGCTGCGTTGCCATTGCTGTGGCGAATCAGCGAACTCCTTTTCCGCCTCTCGAACATGAACGCAGGCGCCTCGGCGCATCTCGTCTTGCCTCTTTGGTCTGCGGCAAGCGGGCGACGGGCCCAAGACGACGGAGTGATTGATGAATAGGCTTACCGCATTTACCTTCTTGGCTCTCGGTCCACTGGCTCTATCACCTGCCGGCTGTTCCGCGGACTCCGAGTCGAATGGCGACGGGCCAGGTCAGTCTGGAACCGGTGGGTCATCGGCACCGGGCGTTGGGGAAGTGAGCTCCGTCACCGGCAGTTCCGGAGCCAGTAGTAGCTCGAACGACGCCCCATCGGGTGGGCGCTCGTCGACTGGCGGGGCGAGCGGCGTCGGGGGCGGCGGGACGCTGGGCACGGGCGGCGCGTCGACCTCGGCCGGCGGAGCCTCCAGCACCACGGGTGGCCGGAGCAGTGCGACCGGCGGCGCTTCGAGCGGCGTTGGAGGCAGCTTTCCCCCGACGGGCGGCAGGACCGGAGTGACGGGAGGGGCGTCCGGCGGCAGCGGGGGCAATTCGACCGCCACTGGCGGTAGGGGATGGGGTACCGGCGGTCGGAGTGGCTCCACGGGTGGCACCTCGTCCGGGACTGGGGGGGCGCCGGAAGCGACGGGGGGTACAACGAGCGATACGGGGAACGCAACGAGCGGTACGGGGGGCGCGGCGCCGGGCGCCTGCACGTTCACCGTGACTCAATCCGTGAGCGAGGTGATTCCGACGGTGGGAATCGTCGAGTGGTCAGTCGATGGCGCAGTCGAGAACGCCCACATCGAATTTGGGCTCGACATGAGCTACGGTTTGACCGCGCCCGTGGATCTGGAGGAGCCAGGCTATCGCACCCTCCTGCTCGGGATGAAGAGTAGCCGGGAGTACCACTTCCGCATCGTGGCGAGCGCCGGAGGTAGCGAGTGCACCAGTGAGGACTATTCGCTTACCACCGGGCCGCTGCCGAGCGATCTGGAGTTGCCTGTGGTGACCACGACCCGAGCGGAGCAGCTTTCCGGCGGGTATCTCATCACCGGTCGATGGGGAACGGGATTCGGTGGCCCTTCGTTCATCCTCGACGTCGATACCGACGTCGTGTGGTGGTACTCAGCTCCAGACGACGTGATGCGGACGCGCTTCTCGTACGACGGCAAGTGGATGTGGATGCGCAATACCGCTCAGACCGACGGCACGGGGCTGGTGCGTCGAGTGACCCTGGACGGCCTCACCGAAGAGGAGTTCTCTCTACCTCGCACTACTCATGACCTTGCGGTTCTGCCGGACGGGCACCTCGGGCTCATTGGTCATACCGACGGTTGCGACGAAATCGTCGATTTCAACCCGGCAGACGGCAGTACGGTCTCGGTCTACAACCTGGCCGACGCCCACGGAAACACCACCTGTCACGGCAACTTCATCGGATACACGGCTTCGGACGAGACCTTCGTCGTCTCCGACTGGGAAAACGACTGCTACGTGAAGGTCACGAGGCAAGGGGAGCTCGTCTGGGTTCTCAACGGAGAGCACAGCACGTTCCAGGGGACGTCCTGGTCGTGTCAGCATGGCCTCCACGAGATCGAGCCGGGCCACGTACTTCTCTTCAACAACGGAGCTATGGGCAGCGGGGAAAGCTCACTCGTGTGGGAGTACCAGCTCAACCAGAACGCGGGGACAGCGACCGAGCTCTGGCGCTACGACGCAGGTATCAGTGCGGCGTTCGGCGGTGACGTGCAACGGCTCGCCAACGGCAACACGATGATCGCCTATTCGTCCGCAGGCGTCATCCAGGAGCTGAATCCGAACAAAGGGGTCATTCAGGAGATGACGTGGCCCCTGGGCTACTCCGTCAGCTACATCATGAAAGAGGATTCGCTCTACGGTGGCCCACCGCCCCGACTCTAGAGGGAAGCTGGAGGCGATCTGGGGTGGCGGCGCCGCCCGCAGCTCAAGTCCACACGGTGCCCGCAGGGGGCCGGCTCGAGGAGTTCGGGGCAGCCCGATGTCGGGTCGGTCTTCACTGACGGCCCATTCCGAGCTCGACGGGTGGGCTGCCTGAGAGGTGTTCGGCAAGACGGACCGGCTCCGGGAGCGCGGGCCAATGTGGCCGAAGTGCTGCGGCGTTTTCCGCTGAGAGGCCAACGGGTGGGCGTCCCGTCGCAAATTTGCCGCCGTTGCTGTCAAGATGCCACGATTACGCCGTGCTTGGACCCTCCTTGACTTCGACCTTGCTCGCCGTGTTGTTCGTTGGGGCGTCCGCCATCGCCCCCAGGTTGGCGGGAATGGCTCATGCCGCCGAACCGCAGCCAGACTACCGTGAGGCGGTTCCAGCGACCGATCTTCCGGCGACGACACCAGCCCGGCGTTTCGCAAACCTCTCCACGGCCGCGTGTCGTGTTGCCCTCCGTCGGAGTGGGCTATCTGTGGAGCGGGACCGGCGTGCGAGGCCTGGGGTTGGGGCACCAACGCGTGTCGTGGGACCGCTTCACGGCGTGCGCTTCATACTTCCTCCCCGATCGAGCAAATTCGGTGTGATGGACTGCCGACTGGCGCTGGCGCTGGGCGAGCTCGCCAAGGTAGTCGCGGAGTACGACGTCGCCGCTGTTCGCATCGACAACAGCTACCGCCCCCGTGCGCATCTGCCTGGGAGCCGGCGTCCGAGTCAGCACAACTACGGGCTCGCCGCGGACATCATGGGGTTCGTGCTCACTGACGGACGCACCCTCGATATCAAGCAGGAGTGGCCGGCGGCGCTAGGCGCACCGGCGTGCGGACCCGATGCGAAGCTTGGGAGCGACCGCGCCGAAGTCCGCGAGCTACGCAACATCGTCTGCGCCATCGCACGCGCCCGGCTGTTCCACCACATGCTCACGCCGAACTACAATGCCGCTCACCGCGATCACGTGCACGTCGATCTGCAGCGCAACAATCGGCGCGGCACGATTCACTAGAGGCACACCGGGAGCCCCGGAGGACGGTACCAGTCCCGCCGCGCGCTCAGTAGTCGTACCGAGGCACACCGGGAGCCCCGGAGGACGCTACCAGTCCCGCCGCGCGCTCAGTAGACGTGCCGCACCAGGAGCGCCCATCGGCGTGCCCCCGCGCACGCCGACGCGGCGAGTCACAATCCCGCTATCGTGGCGGGCAACGGGTTCATCCCGCCATCGTGGCGGGCAACGGGTTCATCCCGCCGAGGCCGGCTCGGGAGGGCTGGGCTCAGCCGCTGGCGCCGTTCCGCGTGCGATGCCGCTCACCGTTCGCGTGGTGATGATGGCAAGGAATGCCACGCCCGCCGCCAGGGTGATCGCGAATGCCGCAAACATCCCCCACTGGGGTAGTACAGGTGCCGTCGCGGCGTCGAAGTGCGGTCGAAGGTAGATCTGGCGCACGAGGTCGCGAGCGACCACCAGGCAGGCGATGGCCCCGACCAGGCTATGGGCCGCCAACACTGGGAGCCCCACGCCGGCACGCCGACGAGATGCCCAGGCCATGAGCAGCGCAAAGAGGCCGAGCCCAACGGCGCCGATCGACACGAACGCCAGAGCACCTGGCTGCGTGAGCCCTGCCCGCACCTCGCTCGGAAATGTCCCCCAGAGCCAGACTGCTGCGCCTGTTTCTAGCACCGCTGCCACGAGCATCGCCCGCAACCCAATCCGATGCGAGACGTCTGCCTCACTGGTATTGCCGAGTTTGCGGAGGAACCCGCTGCGCAGCACGAGCGCCATTCCTGCCGTGAACAGCCCCGGCACAACGAACAGCAAGTAGCGCGCGTGCAGGGTCGGCTCACCATGGTTGAGCGCGCCGCCCCCCGGATTCGTCACGTAGTGTTCCAGCCACAATTCGGGGCGCAGAGAGAGGGTGAGATTGTTGGTGTAGATGTATCCGACCGCCAGCAAGCAGAGAGTGGTCGAGGCGACCAAGAGCTGCTGGAAGCGAGGTCGCGCGTCCCGAGTCATTCTGTGCCAGTACGACGCTCCGTACCCCAGGATGATGAGCGGGATGACGCTAATCCAGTACGCCCCAACCAGCACCGAGGAGCTGTAGAAGAACTGCCCGTAGACGACCTGGACGAAGAGCAGGGGAGGCACTCCGAAAGTCACGAGGTAGGAAAACCCGAGCGGCAGGCCCGTTCCGAAGAAACGGGCCACGCCGGGCAGCCTCCCCCATGAGAGGAGCAACAGGATTGCTCCGCCCACCGTGAACTGCATGGCTACGAAGTGCAGCGTCAGCGTGAGGTAGGCCAGGGCGAAGAGGAACGGGCTGGGCAGAGCGAGCCCCAACGGATCGAATGGTGGAACGGGGGGTGGGTTCATGGGTTCGCCTCGGCGGACTCTGCCGGTGGGATCGGGTCACTCCGGGTCGCGTTCGGGGTGCTGGCCGCTGCCGCTGACATCGCAGGCGGAGCGGACGCCGCCGGTGGCGTTACGGAAGCCAGGCTGCCGGGTGCTGACGCGGATGCTGGGGGCGTGGGCTGCTGATCCGGTTCGGGTCCTCCTGCCTTCTGGAGCGAACTCGATTGAGCTGCGCTCAGGACGGCGGACGGTTGAACGTTGTCACCGTGCAGGGAAAGGAGGTACGCGGTGAGGGCCGCACGGTCTTCGGCATCCCCCTGGAATGGCGGCATGACCCCAGTGGCGCTCATTCGGCCTAGCCACTCCATGCCAAACTCGGGCGTCCAGGAAGCCGTCCGCGACGCCAGTGATCGGTAGCCATCTCGCGTGTGGCAGCTCGCGCATTGGAGCCGATAGATCCATTGGCCGCGCTCGATGCTGAGCGGTGCTGGGTCTGGATCCCACTTGGCACGGCTCAAGAATGAGGTTTTGAGGGTCTCCGGTTTGGTATCCTTCACCCACAGGGAGTTCGAGAAGAGGGTGCCGTAGACCACGTAGGGCTTCCTGGCCATTTCCCGGAAGAACTCCGCGCCGGCAATCCCTAGCTGTGCGACGACGAGCAGAGAAACGGCGGAGCCTAGCGTCACCGCCTTCGGGCTGAGGAAGAAGGTCAGCGCACCCAGGAGGACGAGGCTACCGGTGACCCCTGCCAGCCACATCGCTCGCGACAGCACTTCGAGCTTTCCTCCGGCTAGGCCGACGACGCCCTCCTCGGCGAGTTTCAACGAAAGCACGGGGAGTTTGGTCCAGTAGGCGTAGCTCAGGATGGGAATGAGCACGGCGGCGGGCAACACCCAATACGAGGCGAACCGAACGATACGGGTCTTCAGATTGTCATTGGCCTCGATACCTGCGGCGACGACGAACGCGGACAGCCCGGCTAGCAGGAACATGACGACCGTGCGGAGTCCGAGTGCCGGGTAGTACCCAGGATTGAAGAAGCCCGCGGCGATATCGTGATTCTCCGGCGTCCAGCCTCCTGGCGTCAGCATGAAGGTGAGCATGCCGTTGATGACGACGAGCGACACCCATGCGATCGCGAAGTAGGCGCCCGCGAGGAACACTTGCCGCTGTTCGCCGTTGGTGTCCCACCCGTAGTAGTAGAGGTAGAGCACGGTGAGCTCAGCGAGAAAAGCGACCCACTCGATGGCCCACGCGAAGACGAACTGGTGGATCAATAGGCTGGTGGCCTCGGGGCTCGCCAACTGTATGGAGAACCAGATCCCGACCCCGGTGATGGCTCCGAAGACAGTGGTGTAGACCAGGAAGGCCGTTACGTAGCGCTTCAGCCAGGCCCGGACGCGGACCTTGTCCGGTTGCCGCTGGGCCCATAGCTCGGCGATGAAGAGGAACGCGCCGCCACCGACGGCGATGTGGGATATCAACACATGGATGATCGCGATGATCGCGACCACCAAACCGGCGCCGATGCCGGGTACGTCCCAGACTGGGTAGTTCATGACCACCACCCCCACAGCGTCATCGCCACCAGCGCCACGAGGGCCAAGACTCCGAGCCAGCTCACGATTCGTCCCCGTCGGTCCGTGGGGATTGCACGGTCGATGAAGGGTAAGGCAAAGGCTGCCATTGGAATTGCGCCCATTACCGCCATCCCCAGGAGCTCGAACTTTCCGGGAAAGAGCTTGAGCGCCTGATATTGGGATAAGAAATACCATTCCGGCTTGATGCCCGCACGGGCAGCGGCCGTCGGATCGGCCTCAGGGGCCAGCCCACGCGGAAAGAAGGTGGCCAGGAAGGCGAGGAGGGCCCCCATGAGGAGCCATATGGGGATCTCCGCGAACAGGTACTCACCGAAGAAGCTGGTGCTCTTCCGCTGTTCAGGCGGAAGTGCGTTGTAGCTGTCGGGGGCGCTCATCCCCTGCACCTGAACGAAGAGCAGATGCACGCCAACGAGGCCCAGCACCAGCAGTGGCAGCACGACGACGTGCAAGGGGTAGAACCGACCGATGGTATCGACGGTCACGTCGCTGCCCCCTCGTGTGAGATCGGCCAGCCAAGCGCCAATGACGGGGGCTTTCTCAATCTCCGAAATCCCGACTCGCGTCGCGAAGAAGGAGAGATCGTCCCAGGGGAGGAGGTATCCGGAGAATCCGAACACCATGCTGAGCCCCAAGAGGCAGAGCCCCGTGATCCAAGTCGCTTCCCGGGGCCTGCGGTAGGCCTTCATGAAGAAGGTGCTGAACATGTGTACGAACAGGGTCAGCACCATCAAGTTGGCGGCCCAATGGTGCACGCTGCGGATGACGTTCCCATAGGGGACCTCGTTGACGATGCGCTGCACGGACTGCCACGGCTGGCTCGGCCGGTAGTACACCATGAGCAAGATTCCGGTGACGATCTGCACCACGAAGAAGAAGAGGGCGATCCCACCCACGGTGTACCAAGCGGAGTGCCGATGCTGGGGGACGGACTTCTGCTTCAGGAACGCAATGACAGGCCATACGGGGTACCTCGAAAGCAGTGCCCGCCCGGCGCGTCCCATGAGTGTCGTCTCTGGAGGCAGGGCGGCGAGCGCTTCCTCGGGAATCGGAGCATGCGGATCGGTCATCGGCTAACCTCGGGCCTCTCCGCCCAACCTGCCCACGAAGAGCTGGCCATCTTGCTCGAACACCGCGAGCTCGGTGAGCGGCTTGGGAGGCGGCCCCGACACATTCTTTCCGGCGAGGTCATAGATCCCCCCGTGACACGGGCAATGGATGCGAGTGCCTTCGAAGCTCACGTTGCAGCCTGCGTGGGTGCATTTGGCGTCGAAGGCTCGGAGTCGTCCGTCAGCGGCTCGGAGCACGATGAGCCCCCGGCCAGCGTAGCCGCCGTTCTTTCCGTCACCTGGACGGGCCACATCCGCCGCGGCGATCTTATCTACCTTGACCTTGCCATCCTTGCCAAATGCGTCGGTGGCGGCCGGCGGGCTCAAGTAGCGATAGATGGGGTAGAGGAGCGTTCCCAGCCACGCCAGGGATAGCCCGCCAAGAGCCCCCAGAAAGGCGCGCCTTCCGCGGGCATCTTCCTTGTCGACAAGACCGTCTGGTGATGCGTTCATTGCGAAATTTCCGGTCCTGAGGCTAGCGCCCAGACCTCCAGGATCTCAAGTCCTTTACACCTGGAACACTCACGATGCGATGGCCATCCCCTTGGCGCAGATTGTTTGGGGAATCGTGGCTCCCCTCCGGCAAGGGGCGCTCTGCCCGATCCGGGGAGAGCCCCTTGGGGCGTTCCCGCAGGGTCGATTGGGCGCATCCGTTTGGGTCAGCGCCAGGATTCAGGGCGATCTGCCACCATGTTCGGGGTTGGCCGTATGCCCCGAACACAATTCTGGAGCGGCGCCGGAGCCTAGTGCTAGTCGCCGGGGCGGGGTGGTGGCCCAGCATCGGAGGTCGCGGGCTCGAGGGGCGATGCTCGGTGCCTCTCGCGTTCGATGACCGCGCTGCATTCCGGTGAGCCGCGCTCGAGGCAGCGGCACGCTTCGGGCCGCACAGCATAGATGGTGCAGGCGCAGGTGTGCGCTTCGACGTCGTGCGACAGCGCCGCGCAGCGCCTGCCCGCTAGGATCATGTAGCATCGGTTGCCAAGGAACTGTGTGACACGCGATGCTGCTTCGCCGAGTCGCTCGTAGTCGGCTCCGCTCACGCGGATATAGCGCGGGCCATCGCCGTAGCAGCACGCACCGCACGCGGTGCAGCTCCCGGGCGTCGCGATCGGGTTGCTCATTTCCGGACCTTTCCCCTCGGGTGGGGGAAGCGTCGCTCCGAATCGGCTCGAGTCGAGTGGGCGAATCCGCGGCGGCCCATGGGAGGTCAACAGCAACGGGGGCGTCGCATGCGCCGCTCCTCCCGGGCTGCCCAGGCAGCTCCGGGGTCATCGTGGTGTCCGTCGCGACAACCTCCGCTGCACGCCTCGGCGTGCTTCTGGGCAGCATCCGTCGCGTCCTCCCCGGCGAGGTGGCGCAGTAGCCCAAGGCCGATCATCGCCGCACCACCAAGCCAGCGGCGCCATCCTTGGGGGCGAGGCTCGGCGAGGGCCTCCGGCGAAAGCCAGACCGGCTCGGTTTCGTGGAGATCGAGGGGGCTCTGTCCCAGTAGTAGGCGTACCCATCGAACCATCGACGTCAGGACTACCGCGCCGACCAGCGTGATGAAGAGCGCTGCCACTAGCGCATCGAGTCTCAGATTGAACGCGGTGCGCTCGAGCTGCGCAACCTTCTCGGCACTGAGCCCTGCCTGGCTCGCCTGACCGAGAAGCTTGGAGGCTTGGGCGAGGAACCCGATTTGGGGGTCGTTGCTGGCAATCTTCGCGATCGCGGCTGAGAAGGTGACCGTCGTTACCCAGGTCGCGGGTAGGAGCGGGACCCACGCATGGCGAGCTTTCCCCATCTTGATGAGGATCGTCGTGGCGAGGCAGAGGGCGATGACGCTGAGCAGTTGGTTGGCGATCCCGAAGAGCGGCCAAAGGCTGTTGATGCCGCCCAAGGGGTCGACGACACCCTGGTACAGGAAGTAGCCCCAACCCGACACCAGCAGAGCACTCCCAAAGACGTTGGAGCCCCAAGCCTGGGTATTGCCCAGGGGGCGATAGACCTGTCCCAAGAACGCCTGGACGAGGAACCTTCCAACCCGCGTTCCAGCGTCGATCGTCGTCAGGATGAAGAGGGCCTCGAACATGATGGCGAAGTGGTACCAGAGCGCCATGAGCTGCTTTCCCCCAAGCACTTGCGCAAACACGTGGGCCATGCCGACCGCGAGGGTGGGGGCACCACCTGCTCTGCCAAACATGGTGCTCTCTCCGAGGTCTCGAGCCAGGGCTTCCATCGCGTCCGTCGTGATGGGAAATCCCCAACCGCTGATGGTCTGCACCGCCGCAGCCGGGGTCGAGCCGATGATGACGGCAGGGCTGTTCATGGCGAAGTACACCCCCGGTTCCAGGGTGCAGGCGGCAATCAACGCCATGACGGCCACCGCGCTCTCCATCAGCATGGCGCCATAGCCGATGGAGCGCGCGTGCGATTCTCTCCCAATGAGTTTGGGGGTCGTGCCCGACGCGATGAGTGAATGGAATCCGCTGATGGCGCCACACGCGATGGTGATGAAACAGAACGGGAAGACGTTTCCAGCAAAGACCGGCCCCGTTCCGTCGACGAAGCGCGTCAGCGGGGGCATGACGAGTGGGGGAAGAACGATGAGGATGCCGAGGGCCAGCGCCCCGATCGTTCCCAGCTTCATGAAGGTCGATAGGTAGTCGCGGGGAGCGAGCAGCAACCAGACTGGCAGGATGGACGCCGCTAGACCGTAGACGATGATGCACCATGCCAGCGTCGATGCGTCGAGGGTGAGGATCCGCGAGAGGCTGGGAACCTCGTAGAAGTACTTGCCGCCCCAAACGGCGAGAAGGAGGAGCACGACGCCTATGGCCGTGACCTCCAGCACCTTGCCGGGGCGCAGGAATCGCAAGTAGATCCCCATGAGCATCGCGATGGGCATCGTTGCTCCGATCGTGAACGTGCCCCAAGGGCTGTGGGCCAAGGCCTTGACGACCACGAGCCCCAGCACCGCAATCAGAATGATCATGATCGCCACGATGGCGATGAGGGAGATGATGCCGGCCGCTGTGCCGATCTCGTCCTTCACCATCTCTCCCAAGGACTTGCCGTCGCGGCGGAGGGAGGCGAAGAGGATCATGAAGTCCTGTACCGCGCCCCCCAGCACGACCCCCACGAGTAGCCATAACGTGCCCGGCAAGTACCCGAATTGAGCCGCCAGCACGGGCCCCACGAGGGGGCCCGGCCCGCTGATGGCCGCGAAGTGATGCCCGAAGACGATCCATCGGTTGGTCTTGACGAAATCGCGGCCATCCTCGTGGACCTCGCAGGGCGTGGCTCGGCGATCGTCCAGGGCCATGAGTTTGGCGGCGATCCATTTGGAGTAGAAGCGGTAGCCGATCGCGAAGGTGCAGGCCGCCGCGCAGACGATCCACACCGCATTGAGCCGCTCGCCACGGTACGTCGATACCACGGTGTACGAGAGCCCTCCGAGCAGAGCGACGACGAACCAAACGGAAATGCCGAGATAGCGCTTCATGGCAGCCTTCCTGATGGGCTCGTTCCCTACCAGAAACCCGTGCGCTCGGAAAGCTACATCCCCTGGCTCTGCTCCACCGCCGAGAGGGTGGATGCGGGGGCGGTCATGTCGGCCGAGGGCACCAACGCCCTGCCTTTCCAGGCGCCCGATTGCCACCGCCAGAGGACGACGAGACCCCGCAGCCACTCGTCGCTCGTCATGGCGACCCACACGCCGACCAGCCCATAACCGAGTCGAATGCCCAGCAGCCAGGCTCCGAACACGCTGATCCCCCACATGGAGACGATCCCCAAGCAGACCGGGAAACGCACATCTCCTGAACCCTTCAGGGCGGGAATGACGACGGTGTTGATGTTGCGGGCCGGTTCGTGGACGAGTGCGACCGAGAATACGGCTGCCGTCAGCCCCAGGACACCCGGGGCCGTGGTGAAGAGCCTGAATACTGTGTCCTGCAGGCTGCCGACCAGCGTCAGGAGCACGGCAGTGCAGAGCACGGCAACGCCCAGATACTGATACACTCGCTTCGTTGCGTCATCGGCCCGTCCCGCGCCGACCCAGTATCCGACCTTGATTTGTGCCCCCATGCCGATGGAGATGCCCGGCATGAAGACGTAGCGAAGGATGGCCAGGGCAATGCCGTAGGTTGCCAGAGCCTGGGTGCCGAGACGCGCGATCAAGGAAAGGATAGCGATCTGCGAGAGGTTGTAGGACAGATTCTCGCCAACCGTCGGGAGCCCCACCGCCATGACCCCGCGGAATATGCTCCGAGGAATGCGCTGGACTTCTCGGAGTGGGAGTTCGATGTCCGGCTTGGAGCGAATCAACCAGGCATAGAGCGCGCATGCGACTATCTGACTGAAGACGGTGGACGCGGCGACTCCCGTCACTCCGAAGATCGGGAAGCCAAGCCAGCCGAAGAGGGAGAAGCCGTTTCCGAGCACGGTGAGGCTGATGCTGAGCACGTTGATCAGCATCGGTCCGCGCGTGTAGCCGAACGCACGCAGGATGCTCGACTGGGCGATGTTGAACGCCATGAAGCACGAGAGCCCCGCATAGATGGTCAAGAACTGACGAGAATACTCGGCCACTTCGGGATCGAGCGCGTACAGTCCGAGGAGCGGCCTCGCGAACGCCACGACGAGTGAAGATAGAACCACGGCGACGCCGGTTACCAGGGCCAAGCTTGCGACCCCGGCGAGGCCCGCTTCTCGCTGTCGTTCGGCTCCGAGATACTGAGCGATGAGGATGGCGGCGCCGGTCGATACCGTCATGTAGATCAGCTGGATGAAGAACCCGAACTGGCTGATCAGGCTCATCGCTGCGACTGCCTTCTCGGAATAGCGAGTGAGCATCAGGGTGTCGATGCTCATGATGGATGTGCGCAGGGCGTTCTCCACCAAAATGGGCCAGGCTAGCCCGAGAAGGGGGATTTGACTGCGATCACGAACCAGCGGCTGCATCCAAGCGCGGCTCCCATAGCAGGTGCGCAGGGGCCGGCAAAGGGTCGGCTGTCCCGTGACGGCGTCGTGGTGCGACCGTCGCGTACCGGTTCCGCTGTGCGATGGCCTTCGGTTTCGCCGGCGCGCCGCCGGGGCGCCACGAAACGTCAGCGAAATGATTGGCGAACGCATCGATCTGGTCGATAACTACGCGGGTTGGCTCAGAGTCTCTCGCTGCTGTTCAGTCTGGTTTCCATCGTGGTCGTCGCGCCGGACGCGCCGGACGCCGAGCTACGTGTGGTCGAGAGCTGCGAGAAGGCTCTGGGCGACGGCGCCTGCGTGCCGAGCACTGCGAGCGGCGATGGCGGGTATCACGCCGAGGTTGCCCTCGCTGGCGATACTCTTCGAGTCGTGCTTCGCGGTGCAGTGGGCCAGGAGCTCGTGCGGGAGCTCTCCTTCTCCCCGGATGACCGAGAAGAGCAGCGATGGATCGCTGCAGGACTCTTGGTGGCTGCCATGATCGCCGCGCTCCCCGAGCAGTCGACGACTGAGCCCCACCAGTCCGAGTCCTCCGGGGTCGACAGGGTTGGGGATGGAACATCAACGCCAGCCCGTCGAAGGAAGACGGGCACTCCGCCGCCTCATCCCAGCGCCTCCACACCGCAGCCCAGCAGGTCGGAGAGCGTTCCTCCTGCAGGTGTGCCCGAAGCGTCGACCGAGCCGGTTCCCGGATTTGCGTTGGGCTTCGGACTTCTGGCCCGCACGGCTCGCCCCAAACGAGAGCAGGAGTTCGGGGCACAGCTTCGGGGCACGAGGTTTCTTGCGGATCGGTTTGGTCTCACTCTGGCTTGCGGGGCGGCCCATTCACTCGATGGAGAACCGTCCCGGACGGCCCTGTTTCTATCCGCCGGACCCACATTGCGTCTCCAGCGACCCACGCCCATGACAGGGCTCTGGTTGGATGTCGCTGCAACCGGTGAATGGCTGCGCGTGGCTCCCGGGGGCGGTGCGGCACCCACCGTCCGTTGGGTGCCGCGGTGGGGAGGCAGAGTCGAGCTGCGGTTCGAGATTGGCACCCCGGCGGAGTCGCTATGGGTCAGTCTCGGGGGCTCGCTGTTGACGCCAAGGGTGACTGTTCGGTTGGATGGTCAGGAGACTTGGGAATCCTCTCCCTGGATGCTCGGCCTGAGCGTCGGCGGCGGATTCTACGGTTTTTCGCCGGGGCCCGCGAAGTGAGGGGACGGCGTGGCGGAATTTGCGCATGCTGAAGCACGGTTCTGTCGACGATCACTGTTGGAAGTGAAGCTCGCGCATCTGCGTTTGACCCATCCCACAGCCACCGGAGGCTCGCCGTCCCCGTCGTGGGACGACCGCGCGCTCATCAACGCCCTGCTGCAGGGTGACAGGAGGGCCGCGGCAGTGCTCTACGACCATGTCCGGCCCGCCATCGACCAGGCGCTCCGCCGCGTGCTGCGCCACCGCTCCCGCGATTTCGAGGATCTCACCCAGACGACCTTCGAGCGCATGCTGCGGGCCCTTGCCGAGGATCGCTTCGAGGGTCGGAGCGCACTCAAGACGTGGGCAGCGGCGATCGCGGGCCATGTCGCTCTCGACGCGCTTCGCTCGGTGGTTCGCGAAGAGGGGCGGCATGCTCAGGCGCTCGAAGTCGAGGACCTTCCGAGCCAGGGGCGCGCGGACAATCACGTCGAGGCGCTGGCGGAGCTCCGGCGTGTCCACGGCGTTCTGGCTCGCATGAAGGCCAACTTGGCCGAGACCCTGGTTCTTCACGACGTGCTCGGCCATTCCCTCGACGAGATTGCTGCGATTCGCGGCGCCTCCGTTACCGCCACCCAGTCACGATTGCATCGGGCGCGCATCGAGCTTCGGCGGCGACTCGGGGCAGTTCAAGCGAGGACGGGATCATGACCCATCACGACTCCTCCTGGAAGGAGCCCCTCGCGGTGCTGCGGACCACACCGGTCAGCGTTCCCTCGGATCGCGAGCTGGCGGAGGAGCGTGATGCGCTGCTACCGTGGCTCGAGGCGCGCGTTGCCCGTCTTCCCGATGAGCGGGCTCGGCACCGACGTGTTCGCCGTCAGCTTCGAATCGGCGGAGGCGTACTGGCGGCTGCGGCGGTCGCAGCGCTCTTCGTCGGGCTTCGGGGGCTCGGCGACAAGGCGGACTCCACGGCTTTGCGGCCGCCAGGCTTCGCAACTCTGCTGTCGGGTCGCGTCGAGGCGGGCGGCCTCGATCTGCTGCCCGGGTCACGTCTTGGACTATCGAGTCGCCTGCGCACGGGCGACGAGCATCGCGCCACGGTGCGAGCGAGTTCCGGGTACGATGTGACGCTATCGGAGGCAACGGAGATCGCGTTTCTCCCCGAGCAAGTCGATGCTGGGTTCGAGCGCATGGGGCTGCGCCTCGAGCGTGGCGAAGTGAGCTTGTCCGTGTCCAAGCTGGGGTCGAAGCGGTCCCTGGCTGTGTTTACACCGGACGCCACGGTGCGAGTGACCGGCACTCGCTTTCGGGTTCGACTTCAGGGCGAGGGTGCCGAGCGACATACGTGTGTGGAGGTCGAGGAGGGGCGAGTCGTGGTGGAGCGCCAGGCTCGGCCGCCGGAAGCGCTCGGTGTGGGACAGCGCTCGGGTTGCGATAGCGTGCGAGCAGCCGAGTCGCTTGCAGATCCTGAGGGTAGGGAGGCGCTTCCGGCTCGGTCCGCCGAGCCCGAGGCATCTTCCGCTGCTGGGGCGTACCGCGTTGCCACAGGGGTGCAGTCCCAAGCCGGCACCTCCCTCCAGAAGCAGAACGAGCTCCTCGCGGCGGCGCTTGCTGCGGAGCGGCAGGGCCAGTCGGGTCGAGCCAAGCAGCGTTTCGGCGAACTGCTGCGCCGCTTTCCGGATTCGCCTTTCGCGCCCGAGGCGAGGGCTGGCCTTGCACGGCTGGAGGAGCGTGGGAAGGTGCCGTGACGACGGCCCCGAGGATGACGAACGCTTGCCCCCCACCGCTCTTCTGGCCTTGTGCTCGGGCGTCGATGCTCTCGCCGGTCTTCCTGGGGATCATCGCACTGCTGCCCGGCACGGGCTGCGATCGGGTCTTTCTCGACTTCGAATCCGCCGAAGGGGGGGCTGGTTCCTCTGCGGGAGCTGCCGGCGCACCGAGCGACAACGTTCTGGCAGCGGCGCCCGTCCTCACGATCTCGGACGAATTCGATCTCGGGCGCGACAACTCCCCGGGGCGGACTTGTTCCGACGGCGGAGACGGCGTTTCCTACCGCGTTCGGGGGCTCACCGGGGCTGGGGCCGTGCTGGACACCGAGCCCAGCGCGGGGTGTCTCGAGGTGGGCGATGAAGTGCTGCTGATCCATCTGCAGGGCAGTCAGAAGGACTCGGCGTCGGTAGGGAGACACGAGCTGCTTCGGGTGGCCGCAGTCGATGCCAATGCCGTCGGTTTCGTCGCGGCGTACACCGGTGACTACGGGCCGGCGGACGACCAAGGCGAGCTCTCGCTCGATGCCGTCGTGTCACTCCAGCGGGTACCCAGCTATTCGCGGCTGTTGGTCGAGGACGGCGCGGCACTCAGTGCCCAATCGTGGAGTGGCGCGGGGGGAGGGGTACTGGCGCTGCGGGTCCTTGGGGACGCCGTCATCGACGGCACCATCAGCATGTCGGAGCGTGGCTTTCGCGGTGGCCCGGAGGTTGGGGAGGCACTGGGCCACGGGATCGCGGGGGAGTCGATCGCGGGCCTCGGTACGGCCTCGACCGCGCCGAACCTCGGCGGCGGAGGGGGCGGCCTCGGTGATCAGACTCGCTCCGGCTGCGTTCAGGATGGCAATGCCGGGGGCGGTGGGGCGCACCTCCAAAACGGCGCGGACGCCACGGTGCTCGATCTGTGCGACGGGGAGGGCAGAGGGCTCGGGGGGCTTGCCTATGTCCAAGAGGGCCGCCTCTTTCTGGGCTCGGGCGGCGGCTCCGGGGGGCTCGACAATATCGCTTACGACAATCCTCCCGGAGGAGCCGGGGGCAACGGCGGCGGGATCATCTGGATCCTCGCGCAGTCGGTCTCTGGCACGGGGAGGATCGAAAGCACTGGCGGGGACGGAGCCGGGGATCCCCTGGAGGTGGAGTGTCTCTTGGGGGGCAGCACGACGGACTGCTACGACCACTCCGGACCGGGAGGGGGCGGGGCAGGGGGAGCGATCCGCATCACGTCCGAAGTGTCGGAGGTCGAGCTCGACGTCGCGGGCGGTAGGGGGGGCAATGGGTACGACTCGTCCGTGGGAAACGGCGGTGATGGGTCCGGGGGAGTCATCGACTAGCAAAGCCGGTTACTCCGCTCGATGCGCCATCGGTCGAGCCTCTCAGTCGAGCC
>CAYRKE010000045.1:0-3257 GCA_964424695.1 uncultured Polyangiaceae bacterium | reverse complement strand
CTTGTCCTTCGCTTGGCGAGCCGCCTTGTCCTTCGCTTGGCGAGCCGCCTTGTCCTTCGCTTGGCGAGCCGCCTTGTCCCTCGCTTGGCGAGCCGCCGCCGTTTCCTGTCGAACCACCGAGCCCGGTGCTGGCCGCTCCGGCCGTGATGCCGCCGCCCGCGCCGCCGTCCCCGCCGGAGCCGCTTCCGCCCCCGCCAGTGGCCCCTCCAAACCCGTTCTGCCGAAGAGCTGCCTCCACCGTTTCGGCGATCAACCGCGCCCCTTCGGCGTTCGGGTGCACCGTGTCGGGGAAGTTGGCGGACCTCCCGCTGAGGGCTTGGAAGACGTCGATCAGTGGCGCGTTGACCTCACTGGCGATCTGTTCGACGAGCGGAGCGACCTCGCTCGAGACCACCTGGGGAGAGATGTCGAAGGCGCCCGGCTCGTAGACGGGCGGGGGCGCCGCGACGTACACCAGCGCTCCGAGGGCACGATAGTGGTCGACGAGATCGTGATAGTCGGATGAAAACTCGGCCTTGCGCGACCAGTTCTGCGGTTTCGCATCATTGGTGCCCAGCATCACGACCACGACGTCGGGGGCGAAGGCGTCGCTTGCCGTGAATGCCGACTCGTCCCAATAGGGCCGATCCCCGTTCTTCAGGAGGGTGCAGCCGCTGACCCCGAAGTTCTGAACGGTGTGGGCAGTGCCCAAGAGCGTCTGAAGCACCGCCGGATAGCTCTCCGTGCTGGGGTTGCTCAGCCCGTAGCCGAAGGTGATGCTGTCCCCAACACAGGCGATCTTCTCCGCCGAGGCGGGGGACGCCCACGACCAGCCAGCGAGGAGCATCGCCGCTCGGAACGCTCCCATCCTTAGCGACCGCCTGGAACCCATGCGCTCTGCTCTTCGGGGTGGAGCGCCCACACAGGGGGGGCGCTCCGGCCATCATCACAGCGAGTGTCTCAATCGAGGGAGAGGACGCCCTTCTCGCAGGTGTCGACGCAAGCGCCACAATCCGAGCACTCATCCTCGTTGATCGTGATCTTCTCGTTTACGACCTTGAGTGCCTCCGTCGGGCACGAATCCACGCAGTCGCCACAGCCATCGCACTTCGTTAGGTCTGCCTTTACCGCCATGTCGCAATTCCTTAATCGGTTGTTCGGTCGTTTGGGCGCACGCCGATGACGACCTAGGTTGCGGCGCAGTTCAGCAGAATTGGGCCGCGCTGCAACGAAAAAACATAGTCCAGGGTCGCTCGTGCCCCCCTCCCTCACCCAGCGATGCACGGCGACGAGTCGCAGGCGCGGTTCTCGAATCGTGTGAGCCCGGCCCCATCGCGGGCCCTGTCGTGACGAGGGGCGTCTGGCTCGACCCCTTCGTCTGAGACTCACCTCGAGCCCGGCGGACACCGAGCCTCCGGCGAGGAGGCAGGGGGCGCCTGAAGTCTTGCTGTTGAGACGGCTTTAGGCTACCTGGCTGACTGATCCGGTGCCAGCGGCGGCGACGCTTCGTGCCACGAAGCAAGAAGGCGGACGGAGCGCTCCGAGGCTGGTCCCGCTACGGCTCGGACTACCTCAACCCGTGTGGGCACAACGATGAGCAACCGCATCTTGCAGAACCAGCGCCGCGATGACGGCAATTCGAACCAAGGCAATACCTCGACCGAGGAGCATCGTGCGGCCGGAGTGGAGAGCCCTCGACGCGCGAGGATGCGCCGACTTGCGTTCGTGTCGCTCGCCGCTGTCGCGCTATCGGCCTGCATCGGGGTCTACGGTCAGTCGGCGAACACCGGTATGGGGGCGGACACCGGGAAGAACTGGTCCGTGAAGGGCAAAGGGCTGGTGAAGAGCGATGGGGCCTTCTTCACTGGGGTCTACCGCAATGTGTTCGCCGAGTTGGGGAAACCCCAGAGTGAGGTCGATGAGAAGATACGACGGGCCTACGAGACCTACTTCTCCACGACCGACGAGAACACGCTTTACTACGAGTTCGGCAAGGATGAGGCCTATGTCAAGGATATCGCGCACGAGGATATCCGTAGCGAGGGCATGTCCTACGCCATGATGATCACCGTGCAGCTCAATGACCAGGCGAAGTTCGACAAGCTCTGGAACTTCGCCATCAAACGGATGCGCGTCAATGACCCCAAGCACCCAAGCTACCGAGGGTTCGCGTGGGTGGTCAATACCCAGGGGCAGATCTGTGACGAGAACTCCGCCCCTGACGGCGAGGAGTACTTCGCCATGGCCCTATACTTTGCCCATCACCGCTGGGGTAGCAAGCCCGGCAAGGCGTACAACAGCTACAAATACTGGGCGGACGAGGTTCTGGACGTCATGAAGAACCGCCCCCCCAAGCAGGGCTCCAGGTCACGCCGCAACGTGACCAGCGACGGTTCTGCGTGCGTTGGGGCGAAGATCACCGATCAGGTTACGTCGAGCCCGCTCTTCGACACGAACCAGAAGCAGATCCGCTTCAATGCGACCGTCGGCGAGAACTTCACGGATCCCTCGTACCACCTGCCAGCCTTCTATCACCTCTTCGCACTGCTCGGACCGGCCGAAGATGCGGCTTTCTGGAACGACGCCGCGGCCACGAGCCGGAAGTTCCTGGAGCGGGCGATGAACCCCAAGACAGGTCTGGTGTCGGAGTACGCGAGGTACGACGGAAGCCCCTACGTGGTTTCTTGGAACAGCAACAGCGGGCAGTTCGCCTTTGACTCCTGGCGCGTCGGCGGCAACGTCGGCATGGATTGGGCGTGGATGGCGCAGCCTGGGTCGAAGCTGCGCGACCGGGCCGATGCGCTGATCTCGTTCTTCCACAGTCAGGGGCCGACGGACTACCTGGCCCTGTGGAAGACCGACGGAACCGGCGAATCCGGCCATCACTCTCCAGGCCTCGTCGCGATGAACGCCGTGGCCACGCTGGCGACCACGGAGAAGGTTGCCGACAAGGCGAGAGATATCGTCGAGGATTTCTGGAACGTCGAGCTGCCCAAGGGGAAGTACCGCTATTACGACGGCCTACTCTACATGTTTGCCATGCTCCACCTGAGCGGGCAGTACAACATCTACGCTCCGCAAGCGGCAACACCCAGCCCCGCCGCGACTAGCCCCGCCGCGACTAGCCCCGCCGCGACTAGCCCCGCCGCGACTAGCCCCACTGCGACCAGCCCTGCTGCGACTAGCCCCGCCGCGAGCCGCCCTGCTGCGACCACTCCTGCCGCGACCAGCCCCGCTGCGACCAGTCCGGCAGCGAGCAGCCCTGCCGCGACCAGTCC
>CAYRKE010000044.1:40047-44435 GCA_964424695.1 uncultured Polyangiaceae bacterium | reverse complement strand
GGTGGTTCAGGGGGCGCTGATCTGTCCGTAGACGAGGCCCCGGCCCACGGTACTCATGTAGACCCGACCAAAGACATTCATGTCTCCCTGGACGAACGCGCCGTTGCCCGGACCGCCATATTGGTGTGCGTCATCGTTCATGCGTGTCCACGTGGTCCCGGCGTCCGTGGAGTAGTAGATGCCGAGGGGGTTGGCGCTCTCACCCGCAACGCCCCAGATGAAGATCGTTTCATAGCCCGCAGTTTCGTCGGCCTTCCCGATCCCGACGGCGTGCGCCGAGTACACCGCCGGAAAGCGAGTCCAGGTTACCCCACCGTCATCCGAGAATGCCAAGCCGTTGGTGCTGAACTTGCCGTTCTCGGCCCAGCTCTGGGCTTGGTCCAAAGGAGCCCAGATGTGCCCTTCTCGACCGGGGACGGTTCGGATGAGCCCGTTGCTGGATTGATAGAGCCCCTGAGCGTCGTCCTGTACAGACCCTACGATGGTGAACGACGCGCCCTTGTCCGTTGATTTCTTGAGCTTGCCCTGCTGGTCGAGGAGATAGAACACGTCCGGGTTCACCGGGTCGCAGACGATGCGGGCGTATTGGGCCTGGCCATCTAGGCCGGTCACGGGGTTCCAAGTCTCGCCCTGGTCCTCGGATCGGTAGACGGTGCTGGAATCCTGGGGTCGATGCAACAAGACCGCGCCGTCGGCTGACAGAGCCACGAGTCCGTGCGTTCCTACGGGTGTCGGAAGCGCTGTCCACGTGGAAGCGTTGTCGCCCGAATAGTACATAACGTTGCTGTCGATGCCCGTTCCCGTGGAGTAGTCGGTGACACGCCCAGTGCGCAGGAACGCGCCTGCGAGCGGCGCGTACCCGAGGGACTGGGTCGTGCCGATCTGTGGACGATGAACCGGGGACGACTGGGTGATGTCCGCATAGACTGCGCCATCATAGTCACCGATCGCCGTCACCAGCGGACCCCCAGGTATGCTGACGATATCCAGCGGAACCGTCTCCTCGATACCTCTGGACTCGAAGCTCCACACGGGCCGCGAATCGCCGAGGTTTTCCGTGTGAAAGATCCCGTTCCCAGACACGACCCACGCCTTCTGGGTATTGAACGGGTCGAACGTGATGTCGCCTGCCCAGTGAATGGCCTTGCCGCTGATCCACGCGTTTCCGTTCGCTGAGGCGTTGGCGTTGGCAGGATCCGCAGGATCCTGGTACGAGAAGTCCGTGGCCCAGGTGGTGCCGCCGTCGGTGGTCACATAGATGCGGTCACCCCAGCCCTCGCCACCGTCGTCGTATCGAGTCTGCCCGCCGTAGTAACTCAGCGTGGAAATCACGATGTGGTTTGGATCCGCCGGATCCACGCTCACGCCTCCGAAACCGTGGGCACTGTCCTGCCCACCGCTGCCCATGTATGCCGCGCCATCGTCCGTCCTGGGCGTCAGGTTCGACCATGTTCCCGAGTCAGTGGCGTATCGATAGAACGAGCCGCTCGATAGAGTATGGGGACCCAGCGAATTCGAGTAGGTGATGTAGAGACTGCCGTTGCTGAGTTCCGCCCGGTTGGGCATCTGCCCCGCGGGGCCACCCGTGATCGCCGTGAAGGTCGCTCCCCCGTCCGTGCTCACGTACAAGTTGTCCGTGGTCGCCGACAGGCCCATGAAGAGCGTACTCGTTCCCCCTTCCGGAGTGAGGCTCGAGGACGCATCGAACAAGACGAAACTGATGCCGTTCGCGTTTACCAGATCGGCTCCGGGCTGGGCGCCGAGGGAGCTAACGCTGCTCCACGTGGTTCCTGCGTCGGAGCTCTTGAAGAGCCCCGCGGCACGGCTTCCGCAGAAAAGGATGTTCGAGTTGTTGGGGTCCACAGCGAGTTTCTCACCCGTCTGACGCCCCATCCCGTTGCCATGGGCGCGCCAGAGCGAGGATACGTCGATCGTCTCGAACGTCTCCCCGTAGTCCATCGAGCGAAGAATCGCCGTTTTCCCGTCGCTGAAGTAGGTCGTCCCAGCGAGAACGTACAGGCGACCCGGGTCGTTGGGGTCAAGCGCGAGGCTCTCTGCCCCGTACAGGCCGACGTCATCCTGGGAAATCCAGTCCATGAGGGGGATCCACCCCTTCTGAGAGGCATTCCACCGGTAGACCCCGCCAACATCCGTGCGAGCGTAGAAGAGGCCCTCGACCGTCGTTGAGGCAACGACCCCATCGACGAAGCCGCCCCCATCGAACCGCACGTTGCCCCAACCCTCGGCTTCATCAACGGGCAGGTTAGGGACTGCGCCAGTGCCAGGCTCCCCACCTCCGCTCGAAGCGGGGCCCGTGGCACTGCCCCCGCTCTCACCGGTGCCCCCATCGCCGGTGCCGCCGGATGCCACGCCAATGCCCGTGCTCCCTCCACTGCCGAGTATCTCGCTGCCGCCCGAACCCGTGGTGCCGCCAGCGCTTTCGCCACCGCCGGTCCCGCTGGAGCCTGTGGGGGGGCTGCTTCCGCCGGCTCCCCAGGTTCCACCGCCGCTGCCGGGGGACGCGCTGCCGCCGCCGAAGCCGGGGTTGCCGCCAGCGCTCGGGGCCGCAGTCCCGCCAGAGCCGCTGCTGGTACCCAGCGCCCCGCTTTGCTCGGATGTGCCGGCATCATCCGACACTCCGCTACCGCCGGATTCTGCGCCGCCCCCTGAGCCGAACGAGCTTCCCCCCGTCGTGTCATCCGCCGCGTTGGACGGGTCGTCTGGCGAGCACCCGAGGACGAGCCAAGTGGCGATCCAGAGAGGACCCTGATGCTTCAATGCGCTTCGCGTCATACCTCGACCATCTCTTTTCATGTTGCGCATACCTCACCCTGGGATGCTCCGCTGACCGACCCAGCCCGCTGAATCGGAGTGTCGGTATACGTCGTATGGGAGGCCACCAGTCGTACAGACCTGACAGAGATCGCAATTCCTATGAAGCCAGCAGGAAATCCCGCCAGCGCGGGACGCGAAGGGTTTGCGTCTGGCTCCGGCGGGAGCTCGCCGCAGGAATCCCTGCGCGTTTTCCATTCACGAGGGGGCCACTGCTCGTGACAGGCGAGGGGGGCGGCTGCATCTCTTCCTTCTGGTATCATCTCGCGCGTCCGGTGGGGGGGGAGATCTCCCACCCCTGGCTCCCGAGCGTTTCGTCCTTCACGGCGAGCTGCTCGAACGGCGGACTCGCCACAGGAGCCAAACCAGGACCTCCGGTTCTGGCGCCAAACGACCTCGCCTCGGAGGCGTATCCAGCGTCGAGTAGCATCGTACTCGATGCTGCCGAAGGCTTTGGCAATCAAGCTGGCGACGCCCGACTTCGTTTCGTCGTGCCCGGCAGAGACTTGCGAGACAATGTGACCGATCCATGGCTCGAGTGCCCAACGCGGGAGCCAGAGAGCGCAGGCGCGGTATCGCGCCGCACTACATCAAGATAGGCCTGCGCCATCGCCCACGGCGCGACTCCAGGCGCGCCCGCATCAGCGGTGCGCCCAACCTCATCGCTCGATTGGGACCTATTCCTGCTGCGGAGGACTCTCAGTACTACTGCTCCTGGTACCACAGCTCAGCTGGCTGCGATTTCTAGCTCGCATTCGCTTTGCTAGTCTCCAGTTGCTGGTTTTTGTGCGGAGGGGGAACTAGAAATTTGGGGGACCAGCAACCGGGAACGCGAACTAGCAATGAGGAGTCCTCTGGGCGCGTCGGTCCACTCGCCTCTTGGCCGTGCTCGCCGAGGCAGCCAGGATGGCGATCAACTGACTGGTCTCATCAGCCATATCGGGCTGACGTTTTCTGCGCTTATGCCGCGCACGCTCTCCCAGCCATATCGGGCTGACGTTTTCTGCGCTCGTGCCCGTCCCACCGACGCACTCTTCGGCGATCGCAACCAAGTTGGCGGTGGCTCGGGTAGCAGCGGTGGCGAACTCTCGCGCCGTAGGGCGCTCGTTGCCTTCTCGCCAGTGGGTTCCCATATCGCTGTCGGTCCGCGCTCGGCGTGGTATGTTGGGGCCGTGACTTTGCTTGGTGTTCGTCGGATAGGAGGCGCGCCAGTACTGTGGTTTCTCGTTGGAACGGCGTGGTGGACCTCCTGCGGCGCCCGCACCGCGCTCGACAATGACGGGACGGCGGGGCAGCGTAGCGGAGGCGAGGCGGGCAGCGTCGCCGGAGCATTGGGCAACACTGGGGGGACGATCGCGGGCGGCGGTAGTGGGGGTACGGGGCCCGGAGGGGTCTTAGCCAACGGGGGTGGCGGCCAAGGCGGGTCGCCGATGGGAGGCACCGGTGGGCATTCGAATTCCGGCGGAACCGCGGGCACCGGGGGCATGCCCCTGGGTGGTGCCATGCCCCTGGGTGGTGCCATGCCCCTGGGTGGTGCCATGCCCCTGGGTGGTGCC
>CAYRKE010000044.1:36201-39947 GCA_964424695.1 uncultured Polyangiaceae bacterium | reverse complement strand
CATGCCCCTGGGTGGTGCCATGCCCCTGGGTGGTGCCATGCCCCTGGGTGGTGCCATGCCCCTGGGCGGCGCCATGCCTGTCGGTGGGGCGCAGCCTACGGGCGGGTCGAGTCCCGCCGGGGGAGCAGGGCAAGGGGGCAGCTCCGGGGGGGGAGCGGGTGTTCCAGGGACCCCGGTGCCTGAGTTCGGTGCAGTGGGCCCCGACACGTCCTTCGGGATCTGTGACTATCTCGGTGATCCGCCCAGAGAGCTGGCGGAGTACAGTCCCAGCTTCGGGTTCGATGCGCACCTGGAGATGCATACGACCGGGCTAGCACGAGAGTCGGAAAGTTCACTCTACGTGATCTCCGCAGCTGGGCTCGACATTCTCGATCGCTCGGTAGCTGGCGAACTCCGTCTCGTCAGTCGCACGCCCTTTCCGTCGCCACTCCTTGGCCTCGAGCTCGACGGTGCGCGGCTCTGGGTCGTTTCGTCGAGTGCAGTCGTGGTGCTGGATGTCTCGAGTCCGGCTTCGCCCACCGAGATTGGGCGCTTCGAGCCCGATGGGGCGATGTTCGGAAAAAGTGCCCTCCGTAGCGGTCGCCTCGAGGTGGAGTATACCGATTTCGGTATGCCTCGCCTTGCCGTGATGGAGATCGACGCCGACGGCTGGCTAGCGGCGACGAGCATTCCGGTTGGCGGCGTGGCTTGGTTTACCGAAGAGCGGGTTTGGGTACTCGACGAAGCGGGGACGTCGGTGGTTCCCTGCGACGTGGAGTCCGGTCCCGTTGTGCGTCTCGGCGCGGGGATTCCCCTAGCGTCGCTCGCCGATCAGGTGGTCGCGGGGGTCGACGAACGCGACGGAGTTGTCCGGCTCGTTACTACCTCTCCGTCCGGCGTGACGCTGACACTGTCCGCTTACTCCGCGACTCCCGGAGAGACGCCCGTGCTCCTTGGTGTGGCCGAGTCTCCCGGGTTTGGAAGCCTTGGGGCGCCCACCGTGGTGTTCGAGGACACCTACGCCGCGGCGTACTATCCAGCGGGGGGGCTGACCGCCCAGGTGTTCGACTTGAGCGAGCCTTCCGCTCCCGCGTATGTGACCGAACTGCAGTTCGCGGATCCCACGGAGTACGTAGTGGGCCTTGCCACTCGGATGCTCGTCTTCACCCTTCCCCGGGCGAACCGCGTCGTGGGGCCCGTGGAGGTCAGTCTCTTCGATTGCTCGGACATGCAGGACTTTCGGGGAATCCAGCTCACAGAGCTCGGGATGCCGGTTTACGGGTCGAGCCCTCCCTACGGGCACCAGTCGTCGTTCTCTGCTGCGTACTTCGAGGACGGGGGGGTCGGTGCGGTAGGCTACTTCGGCAAGGATCCTATCCACCCGTGTTCGCACGTCGGAGGGACCCAACTCTTCAGCGCCACGGACACTGGAATCGAGGTATTGGGCCAGGTACCGAGCTACGCAACACCCGGTACAATGTGGCAGAGCGGTGAGCGCATCGGCACCCTCTCGGCCGATCGGGTTTCCTACTTCGATGTTTCGCGCATGGATAGCCCGGTACCCAACGTGAGTGCCTTGCTGGTGCGACCGGTATCACAGATCTTGGATGTTGGCGGAGGCACAGTCGTCCGACTGGGCAGCGACCCCTGGACGGAAGTGCCCTACATCGATGTGACCGACGCCGAAGGCGCTGATGTCCCCGAGTCTCTTCGCGAAATCGGGGTCGCTGGTGGGGCGCCGATGGAGACGTGTTTGCGGGCTCGAGACGCGCTGGCAGAAGGCTCGACGGCCTACATCTCGCTGTTCGCCGTCGACGGCTACGGAGCCGTAGCAGAGGATCCGGACGACTATCTCTTCGTCGTGGACGTGGACGCGGCGACCCCCGAGGTTGCGAGGTTGCGCGCGGTGGTTCCGGGTGGGGGTAGGCCTGTTGCCGCATCCCCGTCAGCGTTGGTCACCCTTTCTGATGACAATGAGTTTCTTCTGCTCGATGTCTCGTCCACGGACGGGGTCCCTCCCCCCGTCCCCTCGTTGCTGCCGGCTTCGCGCTACTACACGCGCTCGCCACCCTTCTTCGAGGGGAGCACTGTGGTAGCCTCCCATGTGGAGCCCAGCGCTGACGGGTTGAGTCAGAGTTACTGGTTCGACCGGGTGGACGTCGCGGATCCGTCGAATCCCCAAGCGCTTCCGTCGGTCGGCGTCCCGGGGCATGTGCTCAGCTACGATGCCGAGAACGGCCGGGTCATCGTGGCGACACCGTGGCTATATTCCGTCGAACACTCGGATCCCGCTACCTGCCTGACCTCGGCGATTCCTGGCGGCTGCTACGATGAGGAGTCGGGTCAGTGTCGTTCCCTCAGGACCGAGCTCCAGCTTCTCGCGATCGAACCTGACGGCGTGTCGGTCATCGATTCTCTCTTCCTCGAGGAGTGGGAGAGCGCCGGGGACGCGTACCGTTTTGGCGACCGCTTGGTGTTGCACGCTTTCCGAAGCCCGGGAGTGCCCGGTCGAACCATCATTCTCGACAGAGCCGACGGCTCCAGCGATACGGGTTCAGAGCGAATGGTGGCCCCGGTTCCCGGTCAGTCCTTGGCCGAACACTGGAAATTCACCGCGACGCCAGAGTACGCCCTATCTCTTGGGGACTGCGTCGCTCGCGGGGCCACGCTGAGCGGAGCCCCGCGGACCCTCACATTCCCCTCCCTGGAGTACCAGCAGTGGTGTCCGACTAGTGTCACCGTCGTGGGAGACCAGGCGATCTTCGCCTACGGTGGTCTCGGGGCGCGTGTCTTGCCCCTCGACTGAGCGAGGCCTGCGAACTCATTCGCGGGCGCTTCAGTTCTGACTCGCCGGCTCCGGGCAAGGCGCGTGGCAGGCGACCGCGCGACCATCGGCACAAACCATTGGCGCCGAACACTCGCTGAATGCGCACTCCTGCCCGGCGCCGCCATTCGCACACTCGAGCACGCAGCTTGCCCCAGCGGCGCATTCGACCTTACAGTTGGCGTCGCTGCACGCGAAGGTGCAGGTGCTCCCCGCCCCGCAGTGGCAGGTTCCGTTGGCGCACACCCCGTCGCAGGTTGGGTTCTGCCCTTCGCACTCCACGTGGCATGGTCCCGCGGCGCAGTCGAACTCGCAGGCCGCGCCAGTCGAGCAAGTGCAGGTGCCGTTCGCACAGGTGCCAACGCACTCACTGTCCTCCCCGCACGTCGCATGGCATGGCGGAGCCAGGCACTCGAAGCTGCATGTGCTGTGCAATCCGCACTCGCAGGTTCCGTTGGCACACTCCGCCACGCAGTGCGGATTGTCCCCTTCGCACAGCATCGTGCAGGGGGGCACGGCGCACGCCAGCTCGCAGTCTTCACCGACGCCACAGACGCAATCCCCCGAGTCGCAGTAGTGAGTGTGATCGTCGTCGCAGCTTGTCAGCCCTCCAGCCAATGCCGAAGCCAAGAGGAGGGAGAGCAACAGACTACGAGCGGCGGAATCCACCCGCGCATCATGCTCTGCCGGATTCAGGTTGCCAAGGGCTCGAACCGCGGCCTTCAGTTGGAACGTCCCTGCCGTCCCCCTGCGGAGGGGCCGGCAGATCCTCCCGAGCCCCCAGCGGTCACCGTTCCACCTGTCGCAGTCGAGCCAGTGTTGTTCCACCAGCCGCCGGTGTTCCACCAACTACCGACGTTCCACCAACCGCCGCTACTCTCCAGGCCCGCCGAGCCCGCATCGCCGCTCGCGCCCGCATCGCCGCCCGAGCCCGCATCGCCGC
>CAYRKE010000044.1:5288-36101 GCA_964424695.1 uncultured Polyangiaceae bacterium | reverse complement strand
GCCGAGCCCGCATCGCCGCTCGCGCCCGCATCGCCGCCCGAGCCCGCATCGCCGCTCGCGCCCGCATCGCCGCCCGCGCCCGCATCGCCGCCCGCGCCTGCGTCGCCGCCCGCGCCTGCGTCGCCGCCCGCGCCCGTCCCTCCGCCGGGGCTCGCCGCGCCGCCCCCGTCCGAAACCCCACCGGCACTCGTGTTGTCGCCGGAGTTGGGCGTCGCGCCCGTGTTCCCAGTCCCCATCGCGCCGCCGTCGCTGTTGCTGGCGGTCGCCGCCATGGCCTCCGCGCCGCCCGTCGCCATTGCGTTTCCGGTGGTTTCCGTCCCTCCTTGGGTGTTCGCGGTTCCCCCGACCACGGCTGCCGTACCAGCGCCCCCGACTCCGCCCGTCACATCGAGTGGCGCGCCGTCGGTCATGGTCTCCGCGTCGCCCCTCTGCTCCGAACCCGACGCCGCATGCCCGCTCGACGTGCCTCCAGTGACTTCAGGAGCCTCAGAGCTGTCTGGATCGGTCTTGGTGAAGTCGTCGTCCATCAGCTGCGGGCAAGCGCAGAGCAGGTGCGAGGTGGCAAGAGCGCTCACGACTCGAGTCGTGAGCGCAGCGCGGGAGAACGCCATGCTTTCCAAGATAGCACGGGACGGAGCCCCGCTTGCGAAGGGGAGTCCCAGGCCCTTTTCCGAGCGCGTGGACCGCCGGAGGGAGCGGGACCAGTCGATCAGCGGTTCGGCGACGGCAAGGCGACGACCAGCGCACCCGCACTCAGGTTCGGGTCTAGGTTCGCGCCAGGCTGCGTCAATTCCGATCATTCTGAAGCCGAATCCTGCGCTCACGCTGCTCGGGTGGGGTCGCCGCCCCCATCCGCCCGGTTGTCGCATCGCATTCTTCCGGTGCACTTCGAGGTGACCCGTGACAGAGCGGCCAACATAAGCCCCCTGGCCGGCCACGATCCTGTGGGAGGTTGTTCGTGGCGACGCGGGGAACCCACCAAATCCACAGCGACGGTCGATCTTTGGGCTGGTCAGGCAAGATCAGTGCGAACCGTCACACGACTCTGGATGTTCCGCTCGATAGAAGGAAGGGACGATGAGAACGCCAAGGAGCGAGTTGGCGCTGGCTCTGGTGGTCACGCTGCACCTTGCTGCTTGCTCCAAGCAGGAGAAGGCGCAGCCGTCGTGCCGAGACTGCGGCGAAGAGGTCTGCGTTGGAGGAGTGGAGCCTCGCAGCGGTCACGGCGTATTCGCGCAGGTCCGGGCAAGCCACCACACTGGATCACAGCGTCAGTAGCACTCCCGCGCCGAGCGACACGCCGAAGACCCGAACAGAGTCTGCGCCATCGGCCGCCGACGGGGTCAGCGAGTAGGCTCCGAGGAGAGTGGCGGTGAGAGCAAGTTGCGAACTGACTGCATAGTCGATCCCTCCTCCTCCAATCATCGTGAGATCATGGGGCGATGGGTCGACAGCGCCGTCTCCAGACCCGGTGTAGTCGAACCTGAGATTGTAGTCGCCCCGCATGCCGACTGCGGGCCACAGAGCGAGGCTCCCCTGCCCAAGCCGAAACGGGTATTTGAACAGGGCCGATAGGTGAAGGTATCCAATCCGGTAGTCGGGGTCCTTCTCTTCGGATCCATCCTCGAATTTGATCATGTTGCCGAAGTTGTGCGACATGCTCATCCCCAGGCGCAGGTACTCCCAGTCTGCGAGCGCCGACACACCGAGGGCGTCGTAGTGGTCCATGATGTCGCGACTGGGCAGGTCGTAGGATCGCATCACCTCATGATAGTCGAGGGTTGCCCCGATTCGCGGGGGATTGCCCCAGGAGTGGGCGGAGATCAACGATGCCGACGAAAGTGCCAGAATCATCGAGACATATTTCATCGCACAGCTCACTTTCTTTTGGGCTCGCGGCACGAAGGCCCGAGCCTCGGGCTTGTGGGGTGACGGGGCCAGGCTTGTCGAGACGGCGTGCTGGGGGCGCACAGGCGCCAGCCGGGCTCCGAGCGGTGCCAGCGCACCCTATTCGGACAACCTTGACTCAGAACGTTCCACGGACGTTGATGCCTCGCGCGCCAGGTGCATCGCAAAGTGGGCCGATGCTGAGCTGGCCGAGCCCGTCTGCGGCCTTGGGGGAGAGGCCAGCGAATCCGGCACCGACCCCTCTACCGATGGCGTATCCCATGAGGGTGCCCGCCACCATGTCTGATAGCCAGTGCATGCTGGATCCCTCGTGAATTGCCACGCTGCCAAACATTCCGGCGAGCACGGTCCCTCCGCCGAGCTGGAGCGCCAGCGAATCCGGATAGACCTCGACGAGGCTCGCGAAGATCGCTGTCGTCGTCATCATGTGCCCCGAGGGCCAACCGTAGTGAATGCCGCCGCGCAGAAATCCGAAGCGAAACTCTTCGCTTGCGGCATTGCTGGATTGGACTCCACTGGGGGGCGCCGGCCTTCCCGTGAATGCCTTGAGCACGCTCTGGTAACCAAGCGCCAGCGCGGTGGCCTGGATCGCGGCACTTGCCGCCACGATCTCGCGCTGTGAGTCGCTGGCGAACCCGACGGTCGCCAGCCCTCCGCCAACGAGAAGCGGTAGCCCGTATCCGAGGTAGACTCCGACGACGCTGTATGGTTCGAGGGTGGCTCTGCGAGCGAAGGCGTTGTGGGCTTTGGTGTCGGCTCCGGAAAATACCAGCACTGGCGTGGCAGCGATGCCTGTGGCGTGCAGCGCCAGATTGAATCCAGCGAAGGCGTTCAGCGTGTTTTGGACGATGCCGGTCGTGGGGTTGGCTCGAGCCAGGCTGACCCCCTCCGGGTTCGGTTCGTCACCGCGGGCGGGAGACGTCAGCCCCCCCAGGACCACACTCATCATCACCGCGATGCGAAACCGCAAGGTGCGAACGACACCTGTGCGGTGCGGGTCACCGTTCGAGACGGGGCCGTTTGGCGTCCGCGAGGACCGGATGCTGGCGACGCTGAACGCTCGGTGCGCTGCGTGTGAGCTCATGATTCACCGTCTAGCGCCGCCCGCAAGGGTCGGTGAGTGCAGGAGATCACGAAGCTCTTTGCGATGGACCACATTGTCGGGTGACGCGTCTCACCGAGCACGTGAGGATCCTCATCTGGTTCGTTAGCCCGGTCTTTGTTGCCTGGCCCCCAGGGAAACCCGGCACGGCGCGTGCGCATCGGATAGGCTAGGGCCTTCCCCTCCTCTCACCGATCCGGAGCGTTCCACGAACATGAACCCCATCGCTCGAGCGCCCAGCGAAAGCTTCCCCGAGCGTCAACCCGTGCTCTTCGTCCTGCGGATCTTCCTCGGTGTCCAGAGCGTCATCTTCGCGGCTGCAGGGTTCGCGTTTCTCGGCCACGACTCGCCGAATCACGCCGCGCCGTCCGTTTGGGTCATGCTGGCCATGAGTGGAAGTCTGGGGATCTCGACGGCTCTGCCGGTGGCCAGATCCCGGTGGTTCCTCAGTACGGCGTTTGCCATCACCCTTCTCCTCCCCGCTGTGGGTCAGGCACTCGCGCTCCGGCAGGGGCCAGCGGCGTTCGAGAAGATGAGCATCGAGCTTGCCTTCTTGTTCGTTGTTCCCTTGGTTCTCGTGGCTTGGACGTACTCGTTTCGAGTCGTTGTGGGGCTGGCCCTCGGCCTCGCTCTCGTCGAAGCGGTGATCCTCTGCTTCTCCCCTCTTGGCGTCGAGGGCCGTGAACTCCTTGGGCATCTCCTCGTCGACAGAACCCTCGTGTTGATCATCGTGGGATACGTGGTGTCTTCATTGGTCGGTGCACAGTGTCGGCAGCACGCTGCCCTTGAGGAGGCGCATCAACGGCTCCGGCGTTCTGCGGCAGGTCTGGAGCAGCTCAGCATCAGTCGGGAGCGCAACCGCATGGCGCGAGAACTCCATGACACCTTGGCGCATACCCTGACCGCTATTACGGTTCAGCTCGAGGCGGCGAACACCGAGTCCAAGCGGGACCCCGGGAGAGCCGAGGCCATGGTCCGGAGCGCTGGGGAGACGGCGCGAGCCGGGTTGTTCGAGGTGCGTCGCGCGCTACGCGAGCTCCGGGCGAGCCCCATAGAGGACCTGGGGCTAGTGATGTCGATTCGCACGCTGGCTGAGCAGCACCGCGAACGCACTCGAGCCACGGTCGACCTTCGGCTCCCAGAGGCAACCCTGAGCCTTCCCAGCGAAGTAGAGCAGGGACTCTACCGTATCGTCCAAGAGTCGCTCTCGAACGTGGAGAGGCACGCTGGCGCGCGTGCGGTGGCGCTCGAGCTGGATGTCGACGATTCTCGCCTCGTCCTCCGCGTCACCGACGACGGCTGCGGGTTCGATCCCACGACGGTACCGCCAGATCGGTATGGACTTACCGGCCTCCGGGAGCGGGCTTCGCTCCTCGGCGCTCGGCTCATGCTGCGGAGCAGTCCGGGGCAGGGCAGCTCGGTCGAGCTCGAGCTCACCCTCCCGTCCTGTGCGCGGGAGGGGTTCGAGGGGCTGCCCTGAGGGCCAGGCTTGGGGTACGATCGCGCGACGGCACACGCCGTCGCGCAAAGCTGCGCTGGGCCGGTATTCCGGAGACTGCATCATGAGTCGGCCAAAGGTTCTCATCTGCGACGATCAGGCGGTGGTTCGAGAAGGACTCGCGGTCATCCTCCGGGCCTGCCCCGAGGTAGAGGTCGTGGGATGCGCTTCCGACGGGGCCGCTGCCGTGGAGATGAGCACGCGGAGCGCGCCCGACGTCGTGCTCATGGATCTCAAGATGCCCGTGCTGAACGGTGTGGAGGCGATTCGCGAAATTCGGAGGCGTGCCCCCCAGGTTCGGGTGCTGGTGCTCACCACCTATGACGCGGACGAATGGGTCTATGACGCCATCCGAGCGGGCGCATCTGGGTACCTCCTCAAAGACACGCCGTCGGAGCGATTGGTGGAGGCGATCTGTGACGTTCACGCTGGCAAGGCACCCATCGATCCCTCGGTTGGTAAACGGCTCTTCGAGTACGTTGCGGGCGGTGGTCCCTCTCCGGCCACCAACCTGGTTGCCGCTCTCAGCGAGAGAGAACGCGAAGTCCTTGGTTTGTTGGCTGAAGGATTGAGCAACACCGCCATCGCAAAACGGCTCTTCCTCTCCGAGGGGACGGTTCGCAACTACCTGACCGTGATCTACCAGAAGTTGAACGTGTCCGACCGCACCCAGGCCGCGGTTCTCGCGGTGCGCCACGGCCTCGGCACAGCGTGAAGGTATCTGTCTGAACGGCTCCAGATTGAGGTCGCTGCGCCGCGCAGGCGAGGCCGGCCGCGCGGAGCGCACTAGAGCACGCGCTTACGATAGGATGGTTCTCTCACGGTCTAGAGCACCGATCAGCCTCCGAGTTCGGCGGGCACCAGGAGGCGATTGTATTACCCAGGCTCTGGGGTCCAGGTTTCGGGGCAGTGGGGCGTGCTCGCTGCCGCTTCCTTCTGGCTCTGGTGAAGCTCGAGTCGCGCAGCGGCCGCTGCCTTGGCCCATCCCTGACGTTCGACCCGGACAGTGAACAGGACAGCCGTCACCAAGACCTCGGCGGCGATCCCAATCCATCCTCCCAGCGCTCCCATGCCGAGCCCATGTCCGAGGCTCCAGGCGAGGGTCGGGGTACAGACCCATGCGACGGTGACGCCAACCGTGGCCGCGAATCGAACGTCACCCGTGCCCCGGAGGACGCTGCGCGCCACAATGTTGAGCGCGTCGAACAGCCCAAAGGTACCGGCCACGAAGAGTAGCCGCGTTGCCAGTGCAACGACGGCGGGATCGGAGATGAAGCGACCTGCGACGAAGCGTCCCGCGAAGAGGAACACACACGAGCAGAGGCCAGCGTAGACCACGGCAAGTATGGCGGATCGTCGACCCACGTGTGAAACGAGATCGTCTCGATCGGCGCCGACGGCCTGTCCAGCCAAGATCGAGGCAGCTTCGCCCAGAGCGACGCACGGCATGAAGGAGAAGTGAACCAACTGCAGGGCGATCTGGTGCGCGGCCATGTCCACCTCCGAGAAGGTTGCGACGGCCAGGGTGAGCGTGGCGAAGGAGCCGACCTCCAGTAGGAACTGCAGGCCCGTGGGGAGACCGACTCGCAGTAGTTGGCGCCAGTGCGGCCCACTCAAGGCGCGATCTCTGACGGCGTGGAGCACGTTCACGTACCGCTGAGTGCGATTCGTTTCGCCCGGCGGTGCCTCGGACCGCGCCGGCAGAATGCCGAAACCGCCCAGTCTACGCTGGGCATAGAGGACCACCGAGGCCTCCACCGCGTGGGCTACGAGGGTGGCCGCCGCGGCGCCCGCTACTCCCAGGTGTAGAACGAACACGAACACCAGCGCCAGCGCGACGTTGACGACATTTGCCGCCACCGTGCCGACCATCGGTGCGCGACTGTTGCCCTGTCCCTGAAGGACTTCGCGCAAGGCCACCTGCACCAGCACGATGGGGGCTCCCAACGCTCGGATCCGCATGTATGTGTTGGCAGCTTCTCCGGCGGCTTTGGTGGCTGCCATGCCAGCGACAGCTTGCGCGATCAGCTCGGCCACTCCGACCGTCAGCACCCCGAGCGCCAGCGCTGCGGTTATTGCCACTGCCACATGCCTGAGGACTTCGTCGCGTCGTCCCGCCCCAATGGCTTGGGACACCAGGACCTTCGCTCCCTGCAGCAGTCCGAAAGAGAAGCAGAAGACGAAGAAGATGGCCGTGCCTCCAAGTCCGACGCCCGCGAGCTCGGCTGTTCCCAGGCGCGCGACGATCAGCGTGTCGACGAGCGTCATGACGGTGAAGGAGAGCGTCGCGACGGCGATGGGCCACGCGAGTCTGACGAGTTCCCTGAAGGGGTGAGCGCTCCAGATGAGCGGTTCTGGTTGGTGCAGGTGCTGCGATGCGCTGGGATCGACGGACGACATGGGGTCACCTGAAACGCAGGTGGGTTGGGCACAGGAGAACGAGGGCGATGGGCGGATGGATGCCGGGTCGAGCGCGACGTCGTTCTGAGCCCAAATGCAACGACGCCGCGAGACCTGGCCCGGGTCCGCGGCGTGTCTGCTGAAGGAACACCCTGTGACTAGCTATGCACTGGGGCGAAACACGCTCTGACCCGACTGTACACACCCGAAAACCGGGGAAAGCCGGTGGGGGTGGGCGGTCTTGGTGGGCGTGTGTTTCACAGTTTGCTCCTCGAGTGCCCAACTATGGCGGATGCCTCGCGGTTGTCAAGCAAGTCCCGAGGGGGGCGCTGGCCCGGTTCAGCGCTCCTTCCACTCCCGCCCTCCCTCGCTACTGGGGTTGACGTGTCCGACTGCGGCTCAACGCACGTTCACGAATGGACCGTTGCCGGGATCAACGCGGACGGTAACCTGCAGCTGATGGGCCACCGCTACTCTGACGGCCAGCCCCATGAATGGAACGAGCCCGAGTACTCTGCTCCCCTTTCACAGCAGCTCCTGGAGTACCTGCCATCCGTGTGTGCCACCGAAGGGGCGGGCGCAGCGATGCACACCTACGTCATGGTTACGGCAGGCGATCGGCTCTGGTACGCAGTGAAGAAGGTGGACGCGACCAACGCTGGCTTCTCGGCATGGCGGCTGCTTTCCGATGTGCCAGTTTCCTCGGCGCCGAACTGCCACTTCCACGCAAAAGAGGGAGAGGCTCGTCAACTCCACCCCAGGACACGCGGAAGCCCGCCTCCCATGAGGAAGACGGGCTTCGCGGGTGACTCGGTCCAGCGCCTAGTGGACTCGGTGTTGCGGCGCTGCTGTCAACCGCCCGATACTGCGGTGATGGCTGAGGGACACGCGATCGGTGCGTAGGTGATGTCCGGGTTGTCCGCCATCTGGAACCAGGTGATGTACCATTCGCAGCCGGCCATGAGCTTCGCGTCATTCCCGAAAGCTGCCTCGCACTTGCTCCGGATGCAGCCGGCGTCGGCTCCGCAGCTTGATCTCCATCCACCGTACTGGACGCCGAGGTCGCTGGCTCCCCATTGCGTGCTGCACCCGTTCATGGCTCCCACGCCGCCGCCGGGGATCAGGATGTCGAACTGATTCTGCTCGATGCCGCCGATGTTGGTGACCTGGACGACCATTTGCTTGCCCGCGATCCCGGGGGTCGCCGTGCCTCGGCTGCTCGAGCCCGAGAACTGGATCTGGTAGCAGGTGCCGCAGTTTGCGCCGTTGAACGCGGCGAAACCATAGGAGAGTGTGTCGCTGACTGCCCAGGGAGCCCAGCTGTGGCAGGTGAAGGCCGTGCCGCCTTCACAGCCGTTCCGGTCATTGTCGTTGACGCCGATGTTCTGGTCACTGATGTTGCAGCTATCGACGGGGTTACTGGCATTGGCCGTCCAACCGCAGCTGGGTTTGCAGCAGTCCCAGTAGCGAGTTGCAAAACCGTTCGTGCCATTCTGAAGCGGCGGCAAGGTCTCACCGGTCTGTCCGTTGCCGCCAGTGTTGGTGTTGCCACCACCGCCGGTGTTGCCGTTGCCGTTGCCGCTGCAGCGCCCGCAGGTTCGGTCGCAGATGTGGCCCTCGACCATCCAGGATTGGTCGCAGTTGTTCCAATCCTTCCACTGCTGACACGAGGTCTCGGGCTGTTCCGGGTTGGGATCGTCGGTGCAGGTCGAATCCTCGGTTCCGCCGGTGTTGTTGCCGCCGGTGTTGCCCGTGCCACCGGTGTTCTCAGTGTTGCCCGCGCCACCGGTGTTTTCCGGGGTGCTGTCGCCGGTGCAGCTTGCCGAGCCTTCGGGCTCGATCTTGTTGACGCAGAAGTCGAACGCCGTGTCGGTGTCGTCGTCGCCGGGCACTAGCACCATGACGGCGTTGATCTCTTCCCCGTTGTAGGCTGTGCCTTCGCTGCTGTCCCAGCATTTGGTGTTGAAGTCACTCCACGGGATCACGCCTGGGCTCGTGTAGTTTGCGCACCAACGGTGGGTCGCATCGTCCCCACCCGTCGAATCCTGAATCTGGATGCGAAGGGGGCTGCCCGCCGTGTTCTCGATGTCGACGTAGATCCCGGTGCCGTCCGGGGTAATATCCGCGCTGTCGTCGTCATCGGCGCCTTGGCCGATGTTGATGGCGAGCATCGCGTAGCCACTCCAGTCTTCGGCCTTGGAGACGCTGCCATTGGCGCACAGCGCCGCATCGGCTGCTGCTCCCTCGAAGTCCGCGGGATCAATCGTGCTCAAGGTGTCCGCACCGGTCCAAGCGAATCCACTCCATCCACAGGACTCGACGAAGGCACCTTCGCCAACTGAATAGTCATTTCCGTCCACCGGGGGGTCGCCCGCGTCCGTGCCACCGGTGTTGGTCGTGCCGCCCGTGTTGACGCTGGTAGTGGTACCGCCCGTGTTGGTGCTGGTGGTGGTGCCGCCGGTTGCATCCGGGATCGTTGTCGTGCCACCCGTGGACGGGGTGACGCCAGGAGTGCCGCCGGTGGCCGGCGTGACGCCAGGAGTGCCGCCGGTCGCCGTTCCTGCGCCGCCCGTACCGAGCGCGGAGGCTCCGCCGGTCGATACGGCCATGCCGTTCTCACCACCGGTCCCCGGGGCAACCCCGGTTCCGCCGCCCGTGGCGCTCGTCGCACCGCCTGTCGCGCCCGAGTATGCGTAACCCCCACCCGTGCCCCCACCCGTACCGGGTGTATCGGCGTCTGAACAAGCGATGGCAAGGGCAACGGCAGCGACCGTGAGGGCCGTGAAAGCGCGTACTCTCATGGGATTCTCCTTAAGGAATGCGAGGCTCGCGAAGCCAGCGAAGCTCCGCGGTAGTCTAGGGTGTACCGTGCTCGCCGCCAACTCACGGGCACGTATTCGTGTGTGTCTGATCTCTTTCAATGACGGCGGCAGCCCATGGCTTACGAGCGAGATTCGCCCCCTTCCGTGGACAAAGGTGCGCTTTCGCTGTCGAAATCCGCCGGTTCCAGGGCTCGACTCCGCAGTCGGAGGTGGGCAGGCGTATCGGCCAACGTGATTCTGGCCGATGGCCGGCGGAGGCTGCTCCGTATGCGGTGCAGGCCTCGGCTGCGCATCTGAAAATCCACTGATCGTCGGGCCATCTGGCAGTCGCAGCCCCCTGTTAGACTACGCACTGGCAGCAACTCGGGAGCGAACTGCCGGATCGAGCCCCAGGCACTCTGCGGACCGGCGGACTCCGGCCTCGCTGCCTTGTGGCGAGTCGGTGGGGGCCTTGCATGCTGGCGCAAGGGTGGGCTGGGGCTTCCGTATCGGTACGAGCGCAGGCCAGACCGCGCATCGCCATGCGCTCCACGTTTCGACGCGGGGGGCTCGGCCCCACGCAAACCACCCGCGCGATTCAGGTCGGGAGGTGTCGCGAAATTTGTGCGCTGGTCGAGCTCTGACTCCCTCGACTCAAGGAAGGATCGCGTGCCCCTCTCCTCCCCTTCGGGGCGCGCGTGCAATACTCGCCCCTGTGCTGACCACCAAGATCTGGAAAGAGCTCTTTCGCCACTCGCGCCTGGACGACTCCCTGGCTGGGATCACTCGCCTGCTGGCTGATGAGCTCGGCATCGAGGGACTGGTTGTCAGGACATTGGATGTTCGGGAAAGCTCTTGGACCACCGTGGCGACCGGCAAGGTCGGCGCTTGGGACTGCTTTCCGCCGGCTCATGCCAAGTGCACGCCGAAGCAGCTGGAGCAACTCCTCCCCTGGTACCGGTCAAAAGAAATCCTTTTGGGACGACCGTCGGTGAGCGGCCTGCTTCGGACCGTGACCGGCGCTGCCTTGAAGGCGGACGTCGTGGCCGGTCCCCTCGGCGACGAGTCGGAGGAGGAGCCTCTCGGTGTGCTGCTGCTCTTCGGACGCGAGGGGTCCATGGGTGACCGCCACAAGGAGGAGATGGCCGACCTGCTTGAACCGTTCCGAGTCGCTCTCAGCAACAACCGGCGCATCCAGGAGCTGGCCCGGTTGCGCGAGATGTTCGAGGCCGAGAACAGAACGCTGCTTTCGAAGCTCGGGCGACAGGAGGTCATGGGGACCATCGTTGGGGCCGATGCTGGCTTCAAGGGCGTGATGAGTCGCGTCGATCAGGTCGCCGCCGCGGATGTGCCGGTGCTGCTAGTGGGTGAGACAGGGACGGGCAAAGAGGTCGTCGCTCGCGCCGTCCATTCGCGATCACGGCGCAATCAGGGGCCGATGCTCCGCGTCAATTGCGGTGCGATACCTCCGGGGCTCGTTGACTCCGAACTGTTCGGTCACGAGCGCGGCAGTTTTACTGGAGCCGTGGCCGCCCGCGCCGGATGGTTCGAGCGGGCGGATGGCGGCACGCTGTTTCTCGACGAGATTGGCGAGCTGACGCTTGCCGCGCAGGTGCGCCTTCTGCGCGTCCTGCAAGAGGGGACCCTGGAACGGGTCGGCGGCCAGCACCCGATCACCGTCGACGTGCGCATCGTGGCAGCGACTCATCGTTCGCTGACGGAGATGGTGGCCGATGGCACCTTCCGCAAGGACCTCTGGTACCGCATCAGTGTCTTCCCCATTCGTCTTCCGCCGCTCCGCGAGCGGCAGTCCGACATCGCCGCGCTTGCCTCCCACTTCGCCTGGCATGCCGGGATGCGTCTCGGGGGGCAGCCGCTGGCCGTCTCGGGCTCGGATCTCGGTCTTCTGGCAAGCTACGATTGGCCTGGCAACGTTCGAGAGCTCGCTGCGGTGATCGAGCGCGCGGCCATTCTGGGCAATGGCCGCAATCTGGACGTGCGCGGCGCCCTTGGCTCGGTGGAACACTTCGGTTCGGGTTCGGCAGCTGGCACAGACTCGGGAACGTTCCAGATACTCGACGATGCCATCAGACAGCATATCGAGCTCGCGCTTCGGCGCGCCTCCGGCCAGATCGAGGGAAACGCCGGGGCGGCCAAGCTGCTTGGGCTGAACCCGCACACACTTCGTGCCAAGATGAGGAAACTCGGGATCGACTGGAGCGCCTTCCGAGATTGAGCGCGGCAACGGCGATGGCTACCGCGGCTTGACGCGCGAGTCCGGGCGGGTCGTGATGACGATCTCCTGACGCCCCTTCGGGGCTGGCGTCAATGAGCGCCGGAGCCGGTCGATGAGTCCCGGAGGAGAGGTTCGGGCCAGTCGTCGTTTGCGCGCGAGGTGCAGCTCCCTGGCGGCGTCGACATTGGCCGGATCTTCCTGCGCCACCTGGACGAAGTCCATCAGAGCGGCGTTTTCCCGTCCGAGGCTTCGGTAGACCCAGGCGCGAAAGAACCGATACTTGGGCTCATCGGGGTTCTCCAGGACCGCTTTCGAGCAGGCTTCCAGCATCTGGATGCCCTCGTCGACGCCGAGCACTCCGCCGCGTGCCTTCAGGTAGGCAACGAACGCGCCTCGATCCGCGTTGTTCCATTCCGGTCGGTAACGGTCTTGCACGAGCTCCAGTGCCTTGGAGAAGTTACCCGTTTTTGCCAGCTGCTCTGCCCGAGACCAAGAGTCTAGGGTCCCCTCCCGGGCTGCGGCCATCTCGATCGTTGGATCATGAGGTACGGAAGTCCCGCGGACCGAACGTGGCTCCTGTGTTGCCCTGCTCGAGGGTCGGGTCGAGTGAGCGCCCACTATTGGCGCGCGCGAGGAAGGAACAGGCCCAGAAGAGGCAGCGCTCTGTGAGTAGGGGCGAGAGCGTGGCTGAGTCGTTTCCGTGCCACGAACGCCGCTGCTCGGTGAGGCGGTGTTCCGCGCGCCGCTTCGCGGCGGTGAGGTCGCTGGTCCAGCGAGCGCCGGCGTGGGGGGGAGGGGTCGGTGGAGCCTGTGAGATGGGGGGGAACTCGCCAGCGCCTTGACCTGTCGTTTCATGCCGCTCACCGCCCGTGGGGGGGGCTGGGAGGAGCGGTGAGGGCGCGGATGGTTCGCCTCTGCCGGGATGGATCCGGCCGGGGGAAGGCGAGGTGCGATGATGGTTTCCGGCCCTTCGACGCCCACCGGGTCGCCCTTGCCCGGGATGTCGATATGTCGACACAGGACCAGGACGTAGACGAGCTTGCAGAGGGTTGCGAGGTCGCCGTCGTAGGTGGCAAGTAGGTCGTTGAATGTATGCCTTCCCGAGCGAAGTAGCTCGACCGCGGCGACTTCCTCCCAGGAGAAACAGAATCGGCCGAGATCCGAGCGGATATTCAGCGAGAGCGGGCGATCGCCCAGAGCGCTGATGACCTCGTTGACGCGGGCGGAGTTCACCGAACGTCGTGTCAGGCGCCATATCTGCGCCAGCGGGTTCGCAGGGGACGGGCGGAGTCGATGGAGGTAGTCGACCCCCGGATAGAATCCGTAGGCCGTGGTCCCGCCGAGTCCCGCTGCCCATTCGAGGTGCTGCGCGAGCGCCTCGGTACCTGAGGAGTGGGCGGTCAGGATCGCTGGGCTGTGCCCCTTCACCGCTGCGCCGAGGTAGAAGTAGAAGGCGCTCTTTCGGCCACTGCGCTCCTGCAGGACCAACGTTCCGGTGGCTCGTTGCTCCACGAGGAACACCAGCAGGTCCGTTAACGGGAAGGTCTCGAGTTTGCCGACGCTTAATGCTCGGGCTGTTGCTGCCAAATAACGCGCTCCTCGATTGTGGTCGATATGCGTCTGCCGCTCTCCGGCGGCTAGACGCTGAAAGGAGGTTCAGTCCACGCTGCGCCGGCCGAAGCGACCTTCGGATTGCGCTGCCTAACGGGCGAAGTCCGTTGAGGGATAACCTGCCGTGTCGGGATTCTCACTCATGCGATCGAGTCGCGACGGCTGGAGCGAACCGGGCGTTTGACCGCGCTGACACGTGCTTCTGGGGTGGTCCGATGGGGGTTGCGCCGTTTTCCGCTGCACCCACGGGCTTGGGAGCCCCTTCGGGGGGGCCGTGCATGTTGCGTGAATACGGCCAATCGGGTTACTGGAGTCCGAGTGAAGCAATGCCTACAGAGGTCACTCAGGCAAGGAATCGTCCATGGTCGGCTGCGCCTGACATTCGCGGACGGCCACGCCGAGGACTACGGGGACGGTAAGTACGAACAGGTGGCGATACGGCTCGCGGACGACCGGGCAGCGTTGGCGCTGTTTCTCGACCCTGCGATGAAGCTCGGGGAACTCTACACGGACGGTCGCCTGACCCTCGAAGGCGGGGATGCCTACCAGTTGGTGGCACTGCTCAAACGAAACACCCGGACGCTATCGAGTGTGCCGGCCCTGCTAGCCCAGGCGATGCGCTATGCTCGGTCTGTCGTGGCAGGTCGTCAGTCGGTTGCGGCCGCGAGACGCAACATATCCCACCACTACGACCTCGACGATCGGCTCTACCGTCTCTTTCTGGATCCCGACCTCCAGTACACTTGTGCCTACTTCGAGGAGCGCGGGCAGAGCCTAGAGATGGCGCAGCTCGCCAAGAAGCGACATCTTGCGGCCAAGCTCCTAGTCGAGCCAGGGCAGAGCGTGCTGGACATCGGATCGGGCTGGGGAGGGCTCGCGATCTATCTGGGGAGCGTCGCGCGCGCGCACGTTACTGGCGTGACCCTGAGTAGACCCCAGTACGAGGTTGCGACTCGTCGGACCGCCGAGCGTGGACTCGGAGAGCAGGTGCAATTCCTGCTCAGCGATTACCGCGACGTGAAGCGCTCGTTCGATCGCATCGTCAGCGTCGGCATGTTCGAGGCGATCGGGAGGAAGTCGTTCGACGTCTTTTTCCAGACTGCGTCGAGGTTGCTCGCGCGGAAGGGGGTCTTCGTCCTTCACTCGATCGGCCGCACGCGTCCACTGCGGGTGCAAAGCCCATGGATGGAGAAGCACATTTTTCCGGGCAGCTACATCCCAGCGCTGTCCGAGGTGCTGCCGGCTATCGAACGGGCTGGCCTACTGGTGGGTGACCTGGAGATACTGCGCGAACACTATGCCGAGACCCTGCTTGCCTGGCGTGATCGCCTCAAGCTTCGCCGCGACGAGGTGGTCGCCCTGTACGGTGAGCGATTCTATCGCATGTGGGAGTTCTATCTTGCCGTCTCGGAAGCGGCCTTCCGCATCGATCGACTGTTCATCATGCAGCTGCAGCTTACGAAGCATCAGGACGTTCTACCGCGGTGCCGCAACTACATCGCCGAGCGAGAAGCGGCTTTGCGAGCCGAGGAGCTGACACTACCCGCCTACGCGACCGTCTGAATCAGCGAGCGCGATTCTCGAACGGTTCGGCCTGGCCCCTTCGGGGTGAGGGCAGACCAACCCTGTCGAGTTCCGATGTCTGCTCGAAGAAGATCTCCGATTCTTTCCTCGGTCTTCCCAAGACCTCATGCTCCCAGGGTCTGGCGACGCCGGGAGTGGGACCCAGTCTGCTAGCTTCTCTCATCACGCTCGTGGAGCAGTCCCGATTGGGTCTGTATCTCATCGCGCAGCATCGAGTAGACCGCCTCGTCCCAGCGGCGACCGCGCAACATCAGGGAGGAGCGGAGAACGCCGTCGAGATTCATGCCCATCTTTACCGCGGCCTTACGGCTCTTTTCGTTCTCCGCGAGCACCGGAGCGTAAATACGATGCACCTCGAGCGTTGCGAAGGCAAACTGCATGAGGCTTCGCCCCGCCTCAGGTACGTATCCACGTCCCCAATAGGCCTTGTCGAGCACGTATCCCAGCTCCATGACTCCATGGGTTCGACTGCGCCAGTACAGCCCCATGCCGCCGATCGCACGATCGGGACGTTCTCGCTCGCAGATAGCGAAATCGAGCTCTCGAGCACGGTAGTTCATGGCTGCGAAGGTGTCGAGGAAGTTCTGGGTGTCCGCCAGCGTCTTGTGGCGATTCCACGCCATGTAGACGGTTACGTCAGGGTCCGAGGCGTAGGCGAAGACTTGCCCACAGTCGCTCGGCTCGTAACCGCGAAGCAAAAGCCGCTCGGTTGCGATCGGCTTGGGTCGCCAACGGACGCTCTCCAGCTTGGGATGGTATGCTTCGGACATTGAAGCAGCATATGTCACGGGCACCGTTGGGTAGCAATGGTGACTCGCGCCTACCTTCCAACGAGTTGACCACACGCGGCTGCCATGTCTCCGCCTCCGGAGTAGCGAAGCTTGGTGCCGAATCCAGCGCCGTGCACCAGCGCTCGAAACGCCGCAACGCGTTCATCGCTGGGGGCCTCGAAGTCCGAGCCCGAAATTCGGTTGAACGGGATGAGGCTGATTCTCGGCCTCCTGCCACATAGGGCGACGAAGCGCTGCGCCAAGTCTGCCAATGACAGCGCGTCCTCCGCAGAGTCGGTTCGATCGCGGATGAGCGTGTAGGCGAACATCGGAGACTGCCCCGTCAGCCGCGCGTGCTCGGCGCAAGCTTGGATGACCTCCTCGAGTGGATAGCGACGGTCGATCGGCATGAGTCTCGCGCGTTCTTCCGGGCGAGCGCACCCGATGGACAGGCCAACACGCACCTCGGGGACCTCTCGACCGAGTCGGAGGATCCCCTTGGGGAGCCCTGCCGTCGAGACGGTGATCTTGCGCCGGTCAATGGCCGGGGCATAGGGTTCGGAGAGCACGCGGATGGCTTGGATGACCTGGTCCGCGTTGGCCAATGGCTCTCCCATACCCTGAAAGACTACGCCGTGAACGTGCTGTCCGGGGCCGAGTTCGTCCCGCATTCGCAGTACTTGCTCGACGATCTCCCACGCCTCGAGGTTGCGCATCAACCCGAGACGGCCGGTGGCGCAGAACGCGCAGCCCAGGGCGCATCCCGCCTGGGAGCTGACACAAACCACCACGCGTTCCGGGCGCTCCAGGGGCCAGCACACGCTCTCGACGGTGTGGCCGTCATGGAGCGCAAAGACGCACTTCACGAATGGATCGACACTGCTCGCGACTCGTCGAACGCGTTCGAGTCGGGGCACGCTGGTCTGGTCCCGCAGGCGCTCGAGCGACGTGCGCCGGATACCGGCAAAGGCGCACTGGGGAAGGGCTCCGGTGCGGTGCACCTTGGACAGGATCTTCCGCGCGTCGCCGAGGTCGATTCCGCAGGTCTGCGCTAGCTGGTGCGCTGTCGTTCCTTGGAGTGCGAGTCTCATCGAACCCGAGCAGCCTAGCGCTTTCTCTCGCGTTGTCCCCCATGGCATGCCGAGCCGCTTCCATTGTTGTCGAGGCCGATGGCTCGGCCGCGCGTTGGCGCAACAGCCCGTTGGCGTTCCGTCCCTCCGAGAGCAGCACTGCGCTGTCTCGGTTCAGGCGGTCGGAGCCGCGTCATCTTGCGAGCATTCTCCGACGGCGGTTCGCGGCACCGAAACGCCGCTCAGGTCGAGCGGGAGGAGGAATCGTCGCCGGTGGGAGACGGACTGTCGCCTGTGGACGTGGTGTTTGGGTCATTGCGTCCCATTTCGGTACGCTGCCGGCGTCGGTTCAGCAGAGAGCCGAAGGCGAGCCGTTCCAGGATTCGAACCTTGCGCTCTCGCTCGCGATGGGAGGCCCACCAGGCACCGGCCGACGCGAGGATGATCGCGAGGGGTGAGATGGAGAGCAACAGGGCCAGCGCAATCGATTCCCCTTTCGACACCAGGGCCGCGGTGAGTCCCAGCGATGTCGCTGCGGCGAGCGCCGGTTCCATGATGACTTTGGCGTCGCTGGCCCGGGCCTGAAGGTAGCCCGCCAGGGGATACGCCGCCACCATTGCCGTTCCAATGAGCAGTAGCGGGGCGTTCGCGCCCAGATCCGCTTCGCCTGCCCGGGTGAAGTCGATGCCCCAGCGGTTGCCCAAGTACACCGCCGTTCCGAGGGAGCAGAACACTGATCCGAAGTAGACGAAGCAGCCGAGTACGACCCAACCCACCCGTGTGCGGTGCTGCCCGTATCCGATCGATTCCCGGAGCTCCGAGAGGGTGGGGGCATCCGGGAGGCTAGCGAGCAGCAAGAATACCGAGTTTCGTGCGGCGTGGCCGCCGTGCTCACTCCTGAGGATGCGCAAGGCGTTTGCACCCAGGAGAGCCATGACGACGATGAGAGGAATGAGGACAACGAGAACTCCGGGCACACTGTTGAAGAGTGTATGATCCCAGAGGGTATGAAGGCCGATGGCCACGCATAACCCGACCGTAAGCCATAGTGCCGGTCGTCGCGGGGCGCCCAGAGCATACCCCCACAGTCCCGCGGCAAACGAATACCCGGGAATGGCCAGCAACGTCTGCCATAGGCTGAGCCAGCTTGCTGGTTCTCTCACAGCGTGCCATGCGACGATGGTCGCGACGTAGCCCGCCTGCGCGGCCAGCGCATAGCCCAGGCAGTCGCGACGTGTAAGGTCGTGGTGGCGGCGATGGAGACCCAGAATTACCAGCGCGACGCTGAGCTCGGCTAGCGGGGCCCGCACGAGCCACCGGATCCAACCCTCACCGTGGCGAAGCACCTCGAACGCAGATAGCCAGACTTCGGCAAGGTGCGAGACATAGAGGGAGAAGAGCCCAACTCCGGCGCCGGCGCTCATGACCAACAGAACCCGGCGGAGGGGCAAGCTTCCCTCGCTTCGGAGGAGCGACCGCAACCACAATCCAGCGGCGAGCGGAAGCGCTCCCAAGCCCAACGTGATGGCGATATGACCGAGCATGACGCTGTTCGGTCCCGGCGGATTCAGAAGTGGAGCCCCAAGACGGCGGTGGCCGTGGCCCCGCCGCCGATGCTCTTGCCATCGGAGCCGTAAGCATTGGCCATGGCGTCAGGGGCATCGGCTGGGATCTCGTCGAACTTGGCGCGTTTCAGGAACAGGACGTCTCCCGAGACTCTCGCGCCGACGGAGAAGCCACTGGCGACGTAGTAGTCGAGTCCGATCCCGCCGCGAAGATTCCATCCATTGATGTTCAGGTCGTCGGTGCTGAGGCCCCCCACCGTGCGACTATCGAACGCGCCCAGGGCCGAGTATCCACCACCAAGGAAGGCGTACGGCTCCAGTGATCCATAGGGCAGATGGAGTCCGGCCTCGAGGTTCACCGACCAGAGGTCCCACGCAGAGAACAGCCCGTACTGGAAGCGCCCACCCAAGGTGAGGAAGAGCAGCCTCATCCCCAGCCCTCCACCGACTACAGGTCCCGACTGAGCAGTCTCCGAGAGAGCGTTGGGCAGTAGCTTCTTGGACCGGAAGGTCTGCAGTCCAACGAACTCGTACCCGACATCCGCGCCAAGCCAGACGAACTCTAGGCCGCGCCCCGAGTCCTCACGGTCGGCTCGGGCAAGCTCTTGTTCCGTGACTGTCGGCTGCGTGGTGTAGGGAGTTCGCTGGATCGGGTCTGGCGGAACGAGTCCTCCAGACTCGAGAGCCGAAGCTGCGCTAGAGATCGTCAAGAGCAGGACCGCAGTGATCGAGCCGCTGAGCTTCATGGCTCCGGAAGCCTAGCACTCGGGCTGGCGCGTTGACCCCATGTGATTGGCTGTGTCCCGGTACCTGGCAGTCTGCCACGTGCCGACGGGTCCCAAGGGGCGAATCCTGGAGGGAGCGAACCGTTGGCCAATTCATCGGAAGGCAGTCCCAATCCCATCGGCTCGCGAGTTGGAATAGAAGTCTCGGTCGGGTGGGGGCTTGGGCCTTCCGTCTGGTTTCGAGCCAGGATGCTGTTGGCGTTCAGCGGAAATGTAGGCCTTGGTGGCGCTATCTCGTCGCGCGCCCTTGCCATCTCGATCGAGCCTAGGAAGAATGTCGCCGCGGACGTTTTCGGGCGTCGGACACCGGTAGGCTAGACCATGAAGCTCATCTGCACGTCACTCCTTTTGGCAGCGCTCTTTGGCGCGGGCTGTACCCTCATCACCGACGTTGACCGCGACAAGATCGTTGCCGAGGAGGCGGCCGGGGCCGCTGGTACCATCGACGAGGGCGACGACGATTCGTCGACTGGTGGTACGGGCGCGGCCGGCGCTGCTGGCGCGGCCGGCGCTGCTGGCGCGGCCGGCGCTGCTGGCGCGGCCGGCGCTGCTGGCGCTTCGGCGTCTGCTGGGACGGCTGGGACGGCTGGCTCTGCAGGAGCTTGATTCGGTTTCTTGCTGACGCGTCTTGCGGGGGGCCTCTCCGCGCTTCGCATAAGGGAGGCCTCGCTGCGCTTGCCAATGGTCGGCGCGGGCGAGTCGGTGTGTCCTCGAGCCGGGGGGTTGGTCTGGTCCGCCGGTATGACGGGTTCGGACACCCAGGGCTTGCAGAAAGCTAAGCGAGTCGGCAGCATCCGCTACGTATGGCAAAACGCCCGCAAGTCTTCGGGATGGTTCTGGCTGGGGGTGAAGGCAAACGGCTTGCCCCGCTGACCCGCGATCGGGCTAAGCCGGCTGTTCCGTTTGGATCCCAGTATCGCCTGGTCGATTTCGCCCTCAGCAATCTCGTGAACGCAGGACTGCGGCGGATTGCCGTGCTCACCCAGTACAAGAGCCACAGCCTCGATCGGCACATCGCCCAGACATGGCGGATGTCACCGTTGTTCAATCATTACGTCATGACGGTGCCGGCGCAGATGCGTCTCGGCAAGCGATGGTTCGAGGGGTCCGCCGACGCCATCTACCAGAACCTGAACCTCATCAACGACGAACGTCCCGACTACATTGCAGTCTTCGGCGCTGACCACATTTATCGGATGGATGCCGCCCAGATGATCGAGGCGCACATCCAGAGCGGCGCCGGTGTCACGGTTGCCGGCATTCGGGTTCCCCGCGAGGACGCTTTCCGATTCGGGGTCCTCGAACCGGGCGACAACAACAAGATCAGGGCATTCATCGAGAAACCGTCCGAGGCGGCTGGCTTGAGTGATGCTCCAGATCAGGTCTTTGCGTCCATGGGGAACTACGTGTTTTCCACCAAGACGCTGGTGGAGGCCGTGGATGCTGACGCGAGGAACGCGCGAAGCGACCACGACATGGGCGGAGACATCGTGACCATGCTCGTGAGCGCGGGTGAGGCCTCGGTCTACGACTTCGCTGAGAACGTGGTTCCTGGCGCCAACGATCGGGATCGCGGGTACTGGCGCGACGTGGGGACGCTGGACAGTTACTTCGATTCCCACATGGACCTCATCAGCGTCCATCCCGTGTTCAATCTCTACAACACCGATTGGCCCATCCATACGTACTATGGATCGCTGCCCCCAGCGAAGTTCGTCTTCGACGAAGAGCACCGGCGCGGGACGGCCCTCGACTCCATCGTCGGCGCGGGAAGCATCATTTCCGGAGGTGCCGTGCGCCGTTCGGTGCTCTCCCCCGGGGTCATGGTGCACAGTGGCGCACTCGTCGAGGACTGCGTGCTGCTGCACGACGTCGATGTCGGCAGAGGCGCCGTGGTTCGCCGGGCTATCCTGGACAAGAACGTCAAGGTGCCCCCCGGCGCACGCATCGGTGTCGACCCGGACGAGGACCGGGCTCGGGGATTCTGTATCTCCGAGAACGGGGTCGTGGTCATTGGCAAGGGTGACGTGATCGGAATCGAGCGGTTGTGACTTCATGACGGAGCCGCTCAGAGTCGCGCTCGTTTCTCGCGAGTATCCTCCCGAAGTATACGGGGGGGCGGGCGTGCACATCGGCTACCTTGCGCGCGAACTTGCGCGGTTCGTGGATTTGCGCGTTCACGCTTTCGGTGAGACTCGGGAGGCTCGTGAAGTCGCCGCCACCTACAAACCCTGGGGGGCGCTCTCCGGCGGAGCGCCCGAGCTCGACGCGCTGCGTACCCTGAGTGTGAACCTACTGATGTCCGCGGGTCTGCACGACGTGGACATCGTGCACTCGCACACGTGGTACGCGAACATGGCGGGGCACTTTGCCAAGCTGCTCTACGGCGTTCCTCACGTGATGACCTCGCATAGTCTTGAGCCGCTCCGTCCCTGGAAGCGGGAGCAGCTCGGGGGCGGGTACGCCATTTCGTGTTTCTGCGAGAAGACAGCGATCGAGGCTGCCGACTGTGTCATCGCTGTCTCGACCGGCATGAAGAAGGATATTCTTTCATGCTATCCGGCGGTGGACTCTGACAAGGTCGTGGTGCTCCATAATGGGGTCGATCCGTCCGAATACCGGCCCGTCGCTGAGACTGCTGCCCTCCAGCACCACGGCATAGATGCTTCGCGTCCGTATGTCGTCTTTGTGGGGCGTGTGACGCGGCAGAAGGGCATTATCCACCTCCTTGAGGCAGCCAAGTATGTCGAGCCAGGGGCGCAGCTCGTCTTGTGTGCGGGGGCACCGGATACGCCAGAGCTTGGCGTCGAGGTGAAGAAGCTGGTCGCGGAGCTCCGTCAGCAGCGTTCTGGCATCCATTGGATTGAGCAGATGATGCCTCGGGACGAGCTGGTGCAGATCCTGAGCCATGCACGAGCGTTTGTCTGCCCATCCGTGTACGAGCCCTTCGGCATCGTCAATCTGGAGGCGATGTCATGCGAAGCACCGGTTGTGGCTTCGGCAGTCGGAGGCATCCCCGAGGTGGTTGTGGACGGTGAGACCGGCTTCTTGGTGCACTACCAATCGGACGGGAGCCCTGCTGGCACGCCTCTGGATCCCGACGCCTATGCCAGGGCACTTGCAGAGCGCATCAACGTGCTGGTCGAGGATGAGGCTCTGGCTCGTCGCATGGGCCGAGCCGGTCGCGAACGGGTGCTGCGGCAATTCTCGTGGTCCAAGATCGCCGAGCAGACGAAGGAGCTCTATCGGCGGGTTCGCCGCTGATCGAGGTCAGCCGAGATCGGGGTCGAAGCGAATGGCACGCCGCGGCGTTTGGGTTAGCGGGAGCCGATAGGTCAGGTCCTCGGCGACTCGCCAGCGCGCGCGCGTTGGCACTTCGTTGGACTCGGGGAAAACCCAGACGTGCGAACGCGCGAGCCGTGTTCCGTCATTGAGCCACTCCTGAGCGGGCAGCGTCGAGCGTGCAATGGCCGTTTGCCACGCTCTGGAGTCAAGGGCGCTCACCGGAGCGCGCACTGCCTCGGTCCGTCCCGGAGCGAGAGCCGAACCCAGGGTACGTAGGAAGGCGACACAGCGAGAGTCAGAGTCGACGAGGGTAACCCGACAGTTGGCTTGGAGCAGCGCCAGCCCAAGGCCCGGAGCGCCGCCCCGGGCTTCCGGATTCACCCAAGGGCCGCTCGGACGCGGCGTGTGTGTTACCACGACGGCCGCATCTCCGAGGTAGTGATCCACGAGTTCCTCGGGCGATCTGGCATCGCACAGGTCGGCCTGGTCCATCCAGAGCGTCACATGGTCGAAGAGCTCTGCGAGAGCATCGAGCACTGGGGGGGGACCGAGATGCAGAGCGCCCAGTTCGCTCAGCGCCTTCTGGGCTAGAGCGGACCATCTGTGGCCGAGACGGGGAAGCGCCATGGCGCCGGATCTAGCTCAGCGCATTCGAACACGCCCGAGGCAAGGGTTCCGCTCTGTGCGGCCCGTTGGCCGTACTCTGGCTTTTTCCTGAGGATTGCTAGACTCGACGCGACCGAATGATCGACCTTCCTTCCGACTCCCGTACCGCCCTCGCTTCGTTGATTCGCGAGCTCACTGATGGCTCCGCGACTTCCATCGTCGAAATGCCCGGTGGGGCCTCGACGCGCCGCTACTTCAGGGTCACTCGGGAGGGGCAGCCCTGGGCTGTCGCGATGTACGTACCCGACGCAGCGCACTCCGATGAGGTCACGAAGCACAATGGGAACTCGCGGACGTGGCCCTTCATCGAGGTTCAAGGGCTTCTTGTGGAGGCCGATGTGGCAGTTCCGGTCATTCTGGGGCACGCCCTCAAGAGTGGCATCCTCCTCCTCGAGGACCTCGGGGACGATACACTTGCGAACTACCTGCTCCGTCATGACGACGCTCGCCCGGTTCTGTATCGGGATGCGGTGCGCGAATTGGCCCGGGCTCAGGCGGTTCTCGCCTCGAGGATCGGGGGAACCGTCATTGGGGAGCGACGGTTCGACTACGATTTGCTTTACTGGGAAGTCGAGCACTTTCGCGAATGGGCACTACAGGCGCGCGGGGTGGTGCTGAGCGAGACCGAGCGAGCCGTCTTCGAGGCGGCGGCGGTGTATCTCGCTCGCACGATCAGTCAGTGGCCCTACGGGTTCGTGCATCGCGACTACCAGAGCCGCAATCTGATGGTTCGTTCCAGAGCCAATCAACGCCCGCAGCTCGTCTGGATCGACTTCCAGGACGCGCTCTTGGGGCCGAGGGTCTACGACTTGGTTGCGCTTCTGGGGGATAGCTACCAGTCGTTCACTGGGGAGTTCATTCGGGAAATGCTGGACGAGTATGCTGCGGGGCTGGCTCTCGGTGCGGAGCAGCGCGCGATGATCGAGAGGGAGTTCTTGACGGTGATGGTGCAAAGGAAGCTCAAGGACGCCGGCAGATTCGTGTTTCTGGACCGCGTGAAGGGAAAACCCGAGTTTCTCCGCTTCGTTGAGCCCACCATCGACAAGGCCCTCGGAGCCCTCGAGCAGCTCACCTCCGTTCCAGAGCTCGCGGAGCTCGACGCGCTGTTGCGCCGCTCAGCGAAGTGATTCCAGAAAGGGGCGCACCGCTGCCGCTCCGCCTTCTGCGACGAGGCGCAGGGTTTGGGACCCAATCACCGCGATGTCGACTTTGCCTCGAAGAAACTGGACGTCGCGCCGCTCCTTGACGCCGAACCCGAGCGCAATCGGGAGGCTGGTCGCCGCGCGGCAGCGCTCCAGATAGCCAGTCAGTTCCTGGGAGAAATCCGTTCTCACTCCAGTAACCCCCTTTCGAGCCACGCAGTACACGAAACCACGGGCGTATTCCGCGATCAGTCGGAGTCGTGCGTCGCTCGTGCTGGGCGAGAAGATGAAGATAGGATCGAGCTTGGAGGCTTCGAGCGCGCCGAGGTACTCGCCCGCCTCCTCGGGAGGTAGATCGGGTACTATCGATCCGCTAAGTCCTATCGCGCGCATTCTCTTGGCGAAACGCTCGACGCCATATTTGAAGAGAATGTTGTAGTAACTCATGAAGAGCAGGGGGATGTCAAAGCGCTTGGCTGCCAGTTCGGCGAATTCGAAGCATCTTTCGACGGTCACCCCGCTCTGGAGCGCCATCTGGTTCGCGTGCAGGATCACAGGACCGTCCGCGATGGGCTCCGAAAAGGGGATCTGCATCTCGATGAGATCGACTCCGGCGGCGACCATGGCCTCGATCATCCGCATGCTTTCGTCTAGGCTCGGATAGCCCACAACGATATGGGTCATGAGTAGGATGTCGCTTTGGGTGCGCCGTTGACGCAGGTAGGATTCAAGCACCGTATTCCTCCGCCTTGTTGCGAATGAACTGTTTCCAGCTGGGGTCGTCGAAGGCATCGGCGACGGTGAAGATGTCCTTGTCGCCTCGCCCCGACTGGTTGATGAGAATCACGTCGTCGGGTGTGAGTTGCGGCGCTTCCTTGAAGGCTTGTGCGAAAGCGTGCGCGGACTCGAGCGCTGGGATGAGCCCTTCACGCTTGACCGTGAGCGCCAGGGCTTCGACGACTTCTCGGTCCGTCGCGGCTTCGAAGCGAACCCGCCCGGTACTGCGATGATGGGCCAGGATTGGGGAGACGCCGACATAGTCGAGGCCAGCCGCGACGCTGTGCGTTTCCAGCATCTGCCCGTCGTCGTCTTGTAGAAAGTAGGTCTTGTAGCCTTGGGCCACGCCCACCGAGGCGTCCTTGCTGGCGAGCCGTGCCGCGTGCGCTCGAGTGTCGAGCCCTCTGCCGCCCGCCTCCACGCCCACCAGTTCGACGTCGTCATCGAAGAACCCGCTGAATATCCCCATCGCGTTCGACCCGCCTCCCACGCACGCGTAGACGCGATTGGGGAGTCTGCCAGCGACTCGCTGGATCTGCTCGCGGGCCTCCTTGCCGACGATGGACTGGAAGTAGGTCACCATTTCCGGGAACGGATGAGGACCGCAAGCCGTACCGAGCACGTAGTGCGTGGTATCCATGTTGCTGACCCAGTCACGGAAGGCTTCGTTGATGGCGTCCTTGAGGATGCGCGTCCCTTCTTCGACGGCGACGACACGCGCTCCCAACCGCTCCATCCAGAACACGTTCGGTCGCTGTCTCGCGACGTCGACTGCACCCATGTAGATTGTGCATTCGAAGCCGAACTTCGCTGCCATGGTCGCAGTGGCCACGCCATGTTGGCCCGCGCCAGTTTCGGCAATTACCCGGCGCTTGCCCATTCTCTTTACCAGCAGACCCTGCCCCATCACGTTGTTGGCCTTGTGCGCTCCCGTGTGGTTGAGATCCTCCCGCTTGATGAAGATGCGGGCGCCTCCAAAGTGCTTGGTGAGATTCTCCGCGAATGTGATTGGGGTGGGGCGACAAGAGTAGCTCGACATGAGCGCGGTGTATTGCGCCCAAAACGAAGGATCGGCCTTGGCGGACTCGAAAGCCTTCTCGAGGTCCTCGAAGGTAGAGAACAGGACTTCGGGGATGAACGCGCCTCCGAATTCCGAGTAGTAGCCGCGTCGATTCATCGGGTTTCTCCTCCAAGTGTCTGGGAAAGCACGACTTGGTCAGTCAGGCAGTGGAGCTCAGCGTAGACAGCTGCTTCGGTGCCGGGAAAGTCGAGGGTACGCTCTACGAGCAGCGCTGCCCTGCCGGGTGTGGTGTTGAGGAGCCTTGCGCGGTCGTCGTCGAGCTCGACGACTCGGAAGACCTGCCGCCCCCGGCTAGGCTGCATCCGATACTCATCACGCACGAGCTCGGAGATGCTGCGGGCGCCTTGTTGAATGCGATCGAAGTTCGGGAACGCTTCGGCACGCAGGTGGATCGCTTCCAGCAAGACCGGGCGCCCGCCGAGGGAGCTCAGTCTCCTTACCCGGAAGGCTTCGTGACCAGCGAGAGGGGAGCTTGCGCCATGGGCGACAGTGAGGCGCACCGGGTTTTCGAGCCACTTCGACTCGATGGGAATGCCCTGGCTCTCGAACGCCGCCACCGTACCTCCGAGGGAAAAGAGGTCCACCTGATGCTGGCGTTCTGCGACGAAGGTGCCCGCCCCACGACGTCGGCTCAACTGACCGCGGCGTACCAACACATCAATGGCCTGTCGGACTGTGGGGCGACCGATGGAGAACTGTCGGGCCAGCTCTGGTTCGGAGGGAATCCGATTGCCCGGTTTGAATTCCCCCAACGCGATCGAACGGGACAACAGCTCAGCAAGCTGACTGTAGAGTGGAACGGGCGAGCTGAAGTCCAGCACAAGGCAGTAGCTTGAATCTGTGTTGTATGGTTGTCAAGACAACCTGTCATCAGACTAACTGAGGACCACGGTGCCGCGGTGGCGGACGCCACCGGGTGCCCCACGGCCCCGAGCACTGGGCACAGGCGAGCCTCTCCCGTCGGAGCGCCTCGGCTGTGCGCGGTCGGGGCACCGTTGCTGTTGGCAACCTCTAGTACGCGACTCGATTGGGGTTCGCTGCCCAGAGTCTGAAGGGCTCGCCAGCGTGCTCCACATCGAGATGGATGCGCGCGATTTGGGCCTCAGTGGGCGACGCGACGAGCTGTTCGGCAATCCAGCGATCGTCGAAGCCCGCCAGCGCTGCGTCCTCCGCCGTCGCCGCATAGTAGACACGGTCGATGCGAGCCCAATGAATTGCCGCAAGGCACATCGGACACGGCTCGCAGCTCGCGTAGATGGTCGCTCCAGCAAGGCTGTGGCTGTGTGATTGCGTGCAGGCTGCACGTATCGCGACGATTTCCGCGTGTGCCGTCGGATCCAGGGACTCCGTTACGCGGTTGGCTCCGGTTCCCAGCACCGCTCCTTCCCGAACCACCACTGCGCCGAACGGGCCGCCGCTGCCGGTACGAGCCGAGTCGCATGCAAGGTTCAGCGCGGCGCGGATGAATCTCAAGGTGTCGATGGCGGCAGACTACTCGCCGGCAAGGCTCTGACCAAGGAGCTTCGTTGCGGATGGTTGGCCGGGAGAATCTTGGGAGCCTTCTGCATCGTTTCACATAACCGATTTCGACCGTGGGTGGATTTGCTAAGTGTTGGATATCGATTGTTTTTATCAGATTCTGCGGCGTGTTTCGGGCCGCAGGCTGCTTGACAGGGCCGAACCAGGATTGTAGCCGAACGCGGCTTCGGATCCCTTCATGCCTGACCAACGAGCCCTCGTCATCGTCGAGTCACCCGCGAAGGCGCGCACGATCGCGCGCTTCCTTGGGGAGAAGTATGTGGTCGAGTCGTCCATCGGGCACATCCGCGATCTGCCGCGGAATGCCGCGGACATTCCACCCGCGTACAAGAAGGAACCCTGGGCTCGGCTCGGCGTCGACGTCGATCACGGCTTCAAGCCTCTGTATGTTGTCGACGGTGAGAAGAAGCAACAGATCAAGAAGCTGAAGGACCTGCTGAGAGACGCGGATACCCTCTTCCTCGCCACTGACGAGGATCGCGAGGGAGAGAGCATCGCCTGGCATCTGCTCGAAGTGCTCCGGCCATCGATTCCCGTGAAGCGGATGGTGTTCCACGAGATCACGGAGCGCGCGATCGAGGAAGCGATCGCCTCCCCGCGTGAGCTCGATCGTCGGCTGGTGGACGCCCAGGAGGCGCGGCGTATCCTGGACCGCCTATACGGCTACGAGGTATCACCCGTCCTGTGGAAGAAGGTGATGCCGCGGCTCTCTGCGGGGCGAGTCCAGAGCGTGGCCACTCGCATCGTCGTCGATCGCGAGACCGAGCGGATGCGCTTCGTTGCCGCTCGTTACTGGGACGTCGAGGCTGAGCTCTGGGCTGAGAGTGGGACGCCTCCGAACTTCGCGGCTCAGCTAGTCGAGGTGGATGGCCGCAGGGTTGCGACCGGCAAGGACTTCAGTGATTCCGGAGAGCTCGCCAAGGGTGACTGTGTCGCACTGGACGAGGCGCGCGCGACCCAGCTAGCCAGGGACCTCGCTGGCAGTCGCTTTCTCGTGCAGTCGGTCGAGCGCAAGCCATCCAGGCGCTCGCCGTCACCGCCCTTCATGACGTCCACGTTGCAGCAGGAGGCGGGTAGGAAGCTACGGTTCGCCGCCGCACGGACCATGAGAGCCGCGCAGCGACTGTACGAAGGCGGTTTCATCACCTACATGCGCACGGACAGCACGACGCTTTCCGAGAGCGCGGTGCGTTCTGCTCGCCAGGAGATCGAGCGACTCTACGGCAGTTCGTACCTGCCCGACAAACCACGCACATACACGACGAAGGTCAAGAACGCCCAGGAGGCGCACGAGGCGATCCGTCCCGCAGGAGATGTGTTCCGATCACCTGAGTCCGTGGCTCGTGAGGTTGCCGACGACGAGGCCCGTCTCTACGAGTTGATCTGGATGCGCACCGTGGCTTCCCAGATGAAGGATGCGCAGCTCGAGACTGTCAGCGTGCGCATCACCGGCACGGCTTCGTCATCGCCGGTCGGGTTCGCGGTTCGCGGCAATACCATCCTGTTTCCTGGATTCCTTCGTGCCTACGTCGAAGGTAGCGACGACCCGTCTGCCGAGCTCGAGCAGAGAGAGAAGCACCTGCCGCCTCTGCAGAAGGGGCAGTCGCTCGAGGGCCGAACGTTTCTGCCTCGAGAGCATGAGACCCAGTCGCCGCCCCGATACACCGAGGCGTCGTTGGTACGGCGCCTCGAGGAGCTTGGGGTGGGGCGTCCCTCCACCTATGCTTCGATTATCAGCACGATCCTCGATCGCGGCTACGTCTGGAAAAAGGGGACCGCTCTCGTCCCGAGCTTCACAGCATTTGCGGTAATTGCTCTTCTCACCAAGCATTTTGCAGACCTGGTCGACTACGCCTTCACGGCGCGCATGGAGGACGATCTGGATGCGATTGCCGGGGGCAGTGAGGCGAGTGAACCATGGCTAGCTCGCTTCTACTTCGGGCGGGGTGCTGGCAAGTCCGGCGCGGATGGGCGGTCCCAGGACGCATCGATCGACCGGGGGCTCAAGTCTCTCGTTGCGGATCGTCTGGGTGAGATCGACGCTCGCGCCATCAACTCGCTGCCGCTCGGCAAAGACGAAGAGGGGCGCGAAGTCGTTATTCGAGTCGGGCGCCACGGTGCCTACCTCCAGCGCGGTGAGGATACGGCGAGCATTCCCGACGACCAGGAACCGGATCTACTCACCCTCGATCGTGCGACTGAGTTGCTGTCCAGGCCAAGCGGCGACCGTGAGCTGGGTGAGGATCCCGAGACTGGCCTCAAGGTATATGCCCGTCAGGGAAGGTTCGGACCGTTCGTGCAGCTTGGGGAAGGCGGTGGCAAGGAGAAGCCGCGCACCTCATCGCTGCTGCGCACCCAGACGGTGGAGACGCTCACTTTGGAGGATGCTCTGGCGCTCCTCAGGCTGCCGAGAACCGTTGGGGTTGCTCCCGCCGACGGTGAAACGATCACGGCGCAGCTGGGGCGCTACGGGCCCTACGTCTCCAAGGGACGTGATAGCCGAAGTCTCACCAGCGACGAGCAGGTGTTTACTGTCACCCTCGACGAGGCGTTGGCGCTGTTCGCCCAGCCGAGGACCCGCGGGAAGCGTGCGGCGGCCGAGCCTCTGCGCGAGCTCGGCATCGATCCAGTGAGTGGCCAGACCATCACCCTTCGCGAAGGGCGCTTCGGCCACTACGTGACGGACGGAGAGACCAACGCCTCTCTGCGGAAGGGAGACGATCCGGGATCGATCGAGAACGCTCGGGCAGTGGAGTTGCTGCAGCTCCGTCGCGAGCGGGGACCAGTGGCGAAGAAGCGGGCGAAGAAGAAGGCTTCCGGAGCTGGTGCGAAGAAGGCCGGTTCGTCCGCGGCCACCGACGCTGGTGACGCTTCCAAGGGATCATCGAAGAAGGCAGCTTCACGTACTTCAACGAAACCCACCAAGGCAGCGGCTAAGAAGACGACCTCCAAGAAGGCAGCGGCCAAGAAGACCGTCACCAAGAAGGGTGCCG
>CAYRKE010000044.1:0-5188 GCA_964424695.1 uncultured Polyangiaceae bacterium | reverse complement strand
AAGACGACCTCCAAGAAGGCAGCGGCCAAGAAGACCGTCACCAAGAAGGGTGCCGCCAAGAAGGGCTCGAGTGGGGCCGGAAGCGACATTGTCGCCTCCCAGGACGACGAGTCCGTATCCGCCGACGCCTGATTCATGCCAGGTCGACTCGTCACGGGGAGTCTGAAGCATCGATCCGTTCGGTTAGCTCCAAGAGCGCGGATCTGCTTCAGAGTCAGACGCTGACGGGGCTTCGCGGCGGGTATGCCGCTATCTGCTAACCGGGCCGCGCTCTCGCTCTGATAGCAGGTTGGGCGCGATATCGGGCCACACTCGTCGCATGCGCGTCTGTCGTTTCCGGTCAGCGAGCGCGATTCTCGGACGGTCTTGCCAGCCCTGCGGGGCCTCGACAGAGCCAGCGCCGAAGGGGATCCGTCGCGGTAGCACGCCCAGGACGTTTCATGGTTCGCACAGCCCCAGAGCGTGCGGCTTGGATGTCTTGCGCTGGCACAGAGGGGCACAGTGCGCGCTGGTGCAGTGCCCGGAAACAGCGGCGGACGTGGGTTTGGTGTTGGCATGAGCCTTGCTTAATTGTCTTGAGGCTCTGCTCTGGAGGCCACCATGCGAAATCGATCGATCCACTACGCGTTGGGAACAATCGCTCTCTTCATGCTCGCAGGTTGCGATGACGGTAAAACCGACGAACCAGGCACCCCGAGCGAAGTGGGCACGACCGGTGCGGGGCTGCTGAAGGCCCAGGACTGCGGCGACCTCCTTGCGAACATTCAGGCCGACGCCATCGCCAAAGTGGAAGCCATGGCGGTCGAATGGCAGCAGTACGTCGAGGCCAAGGGTGAAGGCGGTGGAGTCAGTGTCGGTAGAGACCCTGGGTGGGCAGAGGGGGATGGTGTCGCCCTAGACGCCGACTCGGAGCAGGCCTCGACGGGCAACGCACCGAGCAACCAATCGGGGACTCCGGCTCCGAACGCTGCGATCGATGATGATGGCGGAAGCACGGCGTCCTCCGATGGCTCGAGCGGGGAAGCGGGGCCGAGCGGGCACTCTGAGACGAATCAGCAGGTCTCCGGGGTGGACGAGGGGGACATCGTGAAGACCGATGGCGAGGTCCTCTATGTGCTTCACGGTACGACCTTGCAGATTCTCGACGCGTGGCCTGCGGCGGACACCGCCATCACCGCAGAGGTGACGATTGAGGGCTCACCGCTGGAGATGTTCGTGCACGGCGGTAAGGCGCTCATCTACTCGAGTGTCGCGGATCCGGAGCAGAACACGGACGAGTCCGAGTACACGTACTGCGACGCCTTCGGATGCTACAGGGAGTACTACTACTACGGCGGCGCGTTCACGAAGCTCACCATGGTAGACGTTGCGAGTTCTACTCCAGCCGTCACGGGGGAGAGCTATGTCGAGGGTGGATATGTCTCGGCGCGGCTCCACGAGACCCTCTCCCGCGGTGTCGTGCAGGGCGGCTTCAAGGCGCCGACCCTCTACTATCCGGATATCGAGACGACCGACCCCTGGGGCGAGCCCTACTCCGACGCAGTCATCGAGCAACAGCTCGACTCGTGGGTGAGCCGCATGACCTCCGCGATCCAGGCTACGGAGCTGGAGGACTGGCTTCCAAGGCAGTATCAACGCAGTAGCGGTATTCTCAAGAAGGTGGAGCCAGCGTGCGGGGACTTCTACACGCCAGCGCCCGGCGCGGTCTCATACGGGATCACCAGTATCGTTGCGGCCGACCTCGCGGCGGAGACGCCGACCTTCTCAAGCACGGTGGTGCTCGGGGAAGCGTCGACGGTGTACGCCAATGCAGAATCTCTCATTCTGGCGCAACCCCAGTATTCCTGGTCGGTCGACGAGGGCGACACGGAAAAGACGGCCATCCACCTCTTCGCCATCGATCCGAGTCGCACTGAGTATGTCGCGTCCGGCTATGCTCCGGGCACCATCGTCGACCAGTTCTCCCTCGATGAAGTGGATGGCGTCGTTCGGGCCACTACTACCCAGTGGGACAACAGCGCGGGGCAGCAAACCAGCCGCGTCGTGACTCTCCAGGGAAGCGGGGAAGAGCTCGTGGTCCTCGACCAGACCGAGGCACTCGCTCCCGGTGAGAGCGTCATGTCCACACGCTTCCTCGGTGACCGCGCTTACGTCGTGACCTACTTGCAGCGCGATCCCCTCTTCGTCGTCGACCTTACCGATCCGGCCGATCTCCGGGTGCTTGGTCAGCTCAAGGTGGACGGCTACAGCGACTACATCCATCCCCTCGAGGACGGGCACCTGCTCACCATCGGGCGCAATACGGACCCGGACAATGGCATGGATCTAGGGTTGATGCTCCAGATCTTCGACGTGACCGATCCCACCGATCCCACCCAGAAGTACGAATTCACCTACACGACGAACGGGTGGTCGGAGGCGAACGCGAATCACAAGGCGTTTACCTTCGATGCTGACCGCGGTCTGCTGGCGTTCCCGTATGTTGACTACAATGCATGGCCGACGGCGAGCTCTCTCGAGGTCTTCAAGGTCTCGGCGAAGTCCGGCTTCGAGCAGCTAGGATCCATTGGGCACGGCGAGCTCCTCGACGGGCTGTGTGAGGCTTCGGCGCAGAATCAGTACTACAGTTGCGTGTACTCGCCAGAGGTCCGCCGGGGCGTCTTCATCGACGACTACGTGTACTCGATTAGCTACGGCGGCGTCATGGTGCACAGTCTCGATGCCCTGTCGACGCCCGTCGCAACGGTGGCCTTCCCCCAGCCCACCTACGTCTACACCTACGGCTACGCGGAGCCCGGCATGATGGTGGACTCTACGGACACGTCGGCTCCAACCCGAGTGGACGTCGAGCCCGCGGATCCCGGTATCACCACCGGAGGTACCTCGGGCACGAGCAGCGATCCCGGAACTGGCGCCACTGGGGCAACGGACAGCACCGGCACAGAATCCGACTTCGCGGGTGCTGGTGGGGCCGCTGGGTAGGCGGTCGACGTCGCGCCTCCAGAGTCCGCTCTGAGGCATGGAGCAAGAAAGGACGGTGCCCCACAGGGAGCCCGTCCTTTCGGCTTTCTGGCGACCCTGTGGTGTCCAAGAAGTCGTCGCAAGCCCTGTACAGAACGACTCGGCGTCGTTCAGGTGTGCGGGGGCGCCCCGAGGGGACGTGGCGCGGCCGGAGTCGCGGCGCAGCGTGAGCGCAGCCGCGCCACGCCGCGTGGCGTGGTGACACCGCGCCTGCGCCCAGGAGTATTGAGAGACTAACGGACACCGCGTCCCGGACATCCGTGGGGGGGGGCGTAGGCTGTGGCTCTTGACTCGCAAGGTGCTCCGATTGCCGTTTCTCATTTTGCGACAAGGTCGCGTTCGGAGCGCCACTGGGAGAAGAAGTGTCGGAGTCAGTCTTCCCGCTACGTGGTGGGAGGACCCACCACTCGCAGAGAATCTCGTTCCTGCAATGCTTTGTCGGCGTCTCGGACGTGGCGGCGCACCCGACAGCCTTGTCTTCAGTCCTTGAAGGGCGTTTGTAGACGTCGCTGGGGGGGTCCCAGCCGACCGCTCATTCGTAGCGGGGCATACAACAGCGATTCTGGTGACAAGGGAACGTCTCATGCGCAGAGGCAAGCTACACCACGCACTCCTTCCATTGATGGCGCTCGGAGCGGTGCTGAATTGCTCGAACTCGAATGACAAGTCTGGCAGCAAAACAACTGCAGGTGGCGCTGCAGGCAGCCTATCCGACGAGGCTGGCTCGACGTTCGTTGCACAACCGCCGGAAAACGGCGGGAGACGGGGCCACGATAGTCCAGGAGACGACACCGAGGCAGCGAGTGGCAGCGCAGCAGTGAGCCGAGGCGGAGCCCCAAATGGTGGAGAGACGTCGAGCGCGCGAGGGGGCGAAAGTGGCGAAGGTGGGACTTCTGGCAGCAGCGCCGGGGCCAGCGGCACCGGAGAAGCGACGGCAGGCATATCGGTGCGAGGCCTCGTCACTGATTTGGCGGGCACACCGATCGCCGGCGTCCTAGTCTCGGCTGGAGAGACAATAGCCACGACCGATGAGAGCGGGAGCTATGCTCTGAACGGACTGCCAACTGGCGAGACGCTAACCCTGCTTGCAGAGCGGGAAGGCTACACGAAAGCCACAGAAAGCGTGTCGAGCGACGTCGATACGACTCGCGACTTGGTACTCCTGCCGGTCGAAACGGCATCCATTGACTTCAGGAACGGCGAAAGCCGGCTCGCCACGGACGATGGCTTGCTCATCGAGCTACCGCAGGGCTCCTTGGTGACCGAAGACGGCACGCCGGTGACCGGCCCGGTGAGCGTCGAGTTCCAGGTAATCGATACCCCTGAAGAGATGCTTGCAGCTCCAGGCGAGCCCATGGCAGTCGATGAGGCGGGGGAAACGACGACCCTGGAAACGCTGGGGATGGTAGAGATCCGCTATTCCGACCAGGAAGGCAATGACGTCCTCTTCACGGGGAGCTCCGATGCTCCAGCTACCATTGGCATTCCGCTGGCATCCATTGTCGCCGCCAACTACTCCGACGGTGATGAGCTGGGAGTCTACTCCTTCGATGAGGCGTCCGGGACGTGGAGATTTGAAACCAACCGCACGGTAGTTGACGGGACGGTCATTGCCGAGGTGACGCACTTCACTTGGTGGATGACAGGGGCTCCCATCGCAACGACAGATCAGACCTGCTTGAGTGGTAGGCTGGTGCTGGATGACAATCCGCCGGAGAGCTACGAGGGGGCGACGGCGGTGGTGTCCGGTGTCGACCACCTCTTCAGCGCAGGAGCTGCGGTCGACACGCCCTCGTACTGCGGAGTCATGTGCGCCAGGAGCACATCGGCCCCGTTCGACGTCCCGTCCACTGAGATGCTGGAGAACTTGCCCTGCACCCAAAGAGCGGCGATCGGATCTCCGGACGTTCCGGTTACCTCGTTTCGGTTCGATGCAACGGTGCAGCCGTTCCTGAGCATCGCTCACGACCTTGCGACAACGGTTGGACCGTTCGTCGAGATGCAAACCGGACCTCGGGCAACGGTTCTACCGTTCCGTTTTGTCCTCTGGTGACCTTCAGGGAACGGTCAGACCGTTCCGAAATTCACGGTTCTTAACGCCAGAGCAACGGTGAGACCGTTGGGGTGGGGTCTCAACCGATGGAAAGACAACGGTGTGACCGTTGCT
>CAYRKE010000043.1:34781-44530 GCA_964424695.1 uncultured Polyangiaceae bacterium | reverse complement strand
GGGTCTCAGTTCACCAGGGGGTCGCCCGAGTTTGCATCGGGCTCCATTTGGCTCCAGCGCGAGGACTCGAACCTCGGACCAGGCGGTTAACAGCCGCCCGCTCTACCGACTGAGCTACGCTGGATCGGTTTAGGAGCGCGAAGACTAGCCATGGGGGGCGGCTCGTCAAGAGAAACTGACAGGCACCACGCGACCGGATAGTGCCGGAGAGTGAGCTCTCTTGCCAAGAAGCCTTGACTCTGTGGCCGAGCGGAGGGATAGGGGCGCACTGTGAGCGAAACCCCTCCCCAAGAATCCCCCGTTGCAGCTGCCCCCTCCCCCCTCGGCCGGCCGCAACTCGGACCCGAAACCCGTGGTCATCGTGGAGAGGACGTCGCTCGCAGTGCCGGGCGCGGCGGCCTCGCCGTGGCCTTCGCCAAGGTTTTCTTCATCCTCACTGGGCTCGTGCAGCAGATCCTTCTCCCGCGGATCCTCGGACTCGGTGGATACGGTGCTCTCAGCACGGTTCAGTCGGCGGCGAGCATCGCCTACAACCCAATCGTGACCATGAGCATCCAAGGCGTGAGCCGTGCGGTGGCTCAGAGCCCGGAAGCCGAACAACCAGCCGCCGTCCGCCGCACGCTGCTCATCCACGCCCTGGTCACCCTGCCGTTCGCGTTCACCTTCTTCGCACTCGCGGGCCAGATAGCGCAGTGGTTCAACGCGCCGCACGTGGTGGGCGCATTGCGACTCGCGAGCGGCGTCATGATTTTCTACGGCCTGTACGCTCCCCTGATTGGCGTGCTCAACGGCAAGAAGCGGTTCATCGCCCAGGCTGGCTTCGACATCCTTGCTGCGACGCTGCGAACCGTCATCATGCTGGGCGCTGCATGGTACTTCGTGAAGAGCTTCGATAAGGGAGTCGAAGGCGCGATCGGAGGCTTCGTGGTCTCGACCGCCATCGTCTTCCTCGCGTGCCTGAGCATGGTCGGAGTTGGCAAGGCCGGCACTGGCGGCCCCAGCACGGCCCAGCACCTCAAGTTCCTGGGCCCGCTCTTCCTCGGACAGGTATTGCTGAATCTGCTCCTCCAGGCGGACTCACTCCTCTTGCGGAAGTTCTCCGCCGACGCGGCTCTTGCGATCCACCAACCCGTGCAGGCCGCCGATCCCCTGGTCGGTGCGTACCGGGCGACACAACTGTTCTGCTTCCTGCCCTATCAGATCCTCATCGCGATCACCTTCGTACTGTTTCCCATGCTCGCCACGGCCTTCCGGGACGGGGACAGGGCGGCTGTAGCTCGCTACGTCGAGACCGGCGTGCGCCTGGCCCTCGTCATCGCCGGAGCCATGATCAGCGTGACCTCGGGCCTGAGCGGTTCGCTCTTGCGGCTGGTGTTTCCCGCCGAGGTCGCCCAGCTCGCGACAGGCAGCATGCAGCTGCTCACGCTGGGCTTCGGTTTCTTCGCAGTCCTGGGCATCTTCAACGCAGTGCTCACCAGCCTCAAGCGCGAGCGCGCTGCGGCGTTCGTCATCGCGCTCGCCGTATTCCTCGTCAGCGCCCTCTGCTATCTGCGCGTTCGCGGCGCCACCTTCGGCCCGGAACTCCTCTGGCGCACGGCTATGGCAACCTCGGCTGGCCTCGTACTCGCGACGCTCGGTGCCGCAGTACTGGTGAAGCGAACCGCTGGTGCAGTTGTGGCACCGCGGACCGTCCTTCGAGTCGTAGCAGCCCTTGGCGTCGCGGTTACCATCGGCCGACATCTGCCCGAAAGCGGGAAGCTCATGACCCTGGTCTGGTGCGCAGTCGTCGCAGCGGCATACCTCGCCACCCTCATCCTGACGCGCGAGCTCACGCTGGCCGATGGCCAGCTCGTGGCACGAGTACTCGGTAGGAAGCGGAGCTGAGCGGGCCTCCCCCATCAGACGAACTCACCGCGGACCGCCGCGAACCGCGGTGACGCCGACTACCGCGAATCGCGGTGACGCCGACTACCGCAAACTCGGCTGATGCCGACTACCGCGAACTCGGCTGATGTGAACCCGGCTGACGCGAACCGCCACCGGCGCGCCACGCTCCAACCCAGGTCAATCGGGGGCGCGAGGTGGAGTGCTGGCCGTGCCACCTCCGATGGCCTCACGAACGAAGAGCTCCTCGAGCGTCTCCTGCTTGGGAATGAGCTCGACTACGTCGACACCGGGCGTCCCTAGCACCTCGCGCATCAGGTGCTGGGCCGCCGGGATCCCCTCGCACTCCACGACGAGTCGCCCTCCGGCGCGCCGGAGCACTCTGCCCTCGGCTTCGAGTTTCGCCCCCAGCTCCTCGAACCGTCCCCCCAGGACGAGATCCACGCGCTGCACGTCCTGCCGAAGCAGCTCGTTCAACTTACCGGACACGACGACCTCTCCGCGCCGCAGGATGGTAACGCAGTCACAGAGGGTCTCGACGTCATTGAGGATGTGCGTCGAGAAGAAAATCGTTCGCCCCTTGATCCGCTCCTCAAGGATGAGGTCGCGAACCTCCTTGCGCCCCACGGGATCCAGTCCGCTCATTGGCTCGTCCAGGATTAGGAGCTCTGGATCCGCAACCAGTGCTGCCGCAAGGCCGGTGCGCTGGAGCATCCCCTTCGACAGTCGTCGCACCTGGCGGTTGGCGGCATACGCAACGCCCACCTGCTCCAGCACATGGCGTGTCCGCTCGCGAACCGCCGAGCCCCGAAGCCCCGAAAGGCGACCGCACATCTCGACGAACTCGGTCGGCGTGAGGAACGGGTACACATAGGGATTCTCTGGCATGAAGCCAATGCGCCGCATCGCCTTGGGGCTAGGGATCGGGTCGCCGAAGAGCGAGGCTCTACCCCCCGTGGGCGAGATGAGCCCAGTGAGCATCTTGATGGTCGTGGTCTTGCCCGCCCCGTTCGGCCCGAGGAACCCGAAAATGTCGCCGCGCTCCACCTCGAAAGAGACGGTTTTGACGGCCCGAACTCGCCGCATCCAGAAACCCTGGCGGAACTCCTTCTTCAGTCCGTCAACGACAATCAGTGTCTCGGCCATGGATCCAATCCGAGAATCTAGCCAACTCTGGTTGTCAATGTAACCCCCTTCGCCATGACCCCCACTGCGGCGGATAGAGGCCACGCCTCCATCGTCGAGTAGACCGAGGCGACTCCCCGTTGAAGCGTCCGACACCACGGGTTCGCACCAGCCGCTTCCCTTCACGAATTGCCGGCACCGAGCCAGGCGAGTCGACAGGGCCGCAGCGACCGACCCCGTCGACAGGGCCGCAGCGACCGACCCCGTCGACAGGGCCGCAGCGGCCGACCCAGAGCTGCGCGTCTTGGGAGGGCCCAACCGGACTCCTCCCAAACACCCACCCTGAGCAGCCGCCCCGCCTGAGAGTACCCGAGCTACAGGCCCCGCAGCAGGCGGCCCCGCAGCAGGAGGCCCCGCACCAGGAGGCCCCGCACCAGGAGGCCCCGCACCAGGAGGCCCCGCACCAGGAGGCCCCCGACACGAACCTCCCGCGAAGTTGGCACCGGACAGCGAGGCCCAGACAGCAGGCATCGAACTCTGAGCACCAGACGGAAAACGAGACCCTGCCACCGAGAATGCTTCGAGTGGGGGGAAAAGAGTGTTAAAAGTTTGGCCGTTGGCTGATCGTGCCGGGAAGGGTGCGGAGGCCGTCTCACTCCGAGGGATTCATGAGAACCGTTCGCTGCGCCTCGCTTGGTTTGATTGGCTTGGTTGGGTCGCTCACCGTTGCATCGAGTAGCCGCGCGCAGGATCTGCCGCCCCCGCCCCCGCCCCTGCCGTCGGACACCCCCTCCACGCAACCTGCCGAGCCGCCCGCGGCGCCTCCTCCCGTTGCCGCTCCGGCCCCAGCGGCACCCGCTGCCGCCGAGGCCGCCCCGACAGAGCCACCCGCTGCCGGTTCACAGCTGAGCGCGGATGCGGGGGCTGCCGCAGCGGGCACCCAGGGTGAATGGGACGCCGAAGCAGAGTACGGTCCGGACGGCGCGAGTGCCGACGACACATCTGGAGAAGCCGAGGCGGGCGCGGACGGCATGTCCGAAAGTGAGCGAAGGCGTCGTTCGCTCCAAATCCAAAACAGCCTCGGCGCGAGCACGGGCTTGCTCCGCCTCAGAGAGGCGGGTTCTGGAGCCGCCGGAACGTTCCGCGTCAGTCTCGTGACCGGTTACTTCTCCACAAGCGAATTCCTGTGCCAAACCAACACGGACTGCCCGCGGGCGGACGGCAGAGCGATGAAGACCGACTCGGCGAGCCGCGTAAGCGAGCACCTGGCGCTGAGTCTCACGCCGTGGTCGTTCCTCGAAGCATTCGTGGGGATTCACACGACCGCAACCTACAACAATCAGAACGTCCCCGAGCTGCTGCAGGTCCTTGGCGATGCCAATTTCGGCGTAAAAGCGTTCACTCCGCAGAAGGACGATTCTCTGTTGTCCTACGGCGCCGATCTGGACATCTGGCTCCTTAACGGCACCGGAGACGTTGGACTGGACTTCGGAGCCACGAGCTTTGGTATCACCGGTGTGGCAACGGCGGATTTCACCAGCCGCATCGATCCCGCGGATCGTGTGCCACTGCGCCTGCATGCCAATCTCGGTTACTTCGTGAACAACGCCGGAGAGCTGGTGGAGGACACCGAGAAGGACCGAAACACCCGCATCACCCGCGTCGAACGCTTCGGCCTCGACATCGACCGCGTAGACAGTGTCCGCATCGGGCTTGGCGCCGAGTACGTCCACGAGGTGGTTCGTCCCTTCGCGGAGTGGACCTGGGAGATCCCTTCGAACCGCCAGGGCTACAAATGCTTTCCAGACGTGGCGTTTCCGAAGGATGGCTGTCTTCGGGATGACGGCGACTTCGGCGCGCATCCTTCGCGCCTCACCCTCGGTGCGCGACTCTATCCGTGGTTTGACGGCTTCAATCTGCTGGGCGCTCTGGACATAGGAACTGGCGCCACCAACCGCTTCATCGAGGAGGTAGCGCCCGAGCCGCCCTGGCAACTGTACTTCGGCGTGGGGATCGCAGCCGACACCGCGGCTTCAACCGCCGATGAGATCTCCAGCGAGCCCACGATCCTCGAGTCCCCCACTCGCACGATCTCGGGTGTCGTGGTCAACGCGGAGACCAAAGCCCCCATCCCCGATGCGCAGATCCGCTATAAGGGCCTCGAGCTCACCGGGATGCTGTCGGGCACCAACGGCACCTTCCAGAGCGTCGATCTGGCACCCGGAACCTACACCCTTGCGGTCCACGCCGAGGGCTTCCACGACGGAGAATGCCTGGTGGAGATCACCGAAGGAGCTCCGGTGCCCGGCGCTGCGTCGGCCCCCGCAGCAGCTCCCGGCGGAACCGAGGCCGCGTCACCCGAGCTTGGACCCGATGGGATGCCCGTCAATGCTGCGGAGCCTCAGTATGGTCCGGACGGAATGCCGATCACCCAGGCGTCCCCCGATGCGGCCCAGTACGGTCCCGATGGCCAACCCCTCAGCGAGCCGTCCGCTGGCGCCGATCCCAACGCGGACATGGTGTTCCCGGTCGAATGCCAGCTGCAAGCCCTGCCGCCCTTGGGCACCTTCGAAGGTGTGTTGCGTGACGCGGAAACCGGCGCTCCCGTGCCGCTCGGAAGCGTCGTCATCACCGACAAGCTCGGACGCCAACTGACCCTCGAGGCAAGTTCTTCAGGCGAATTCCGGTTCACCAACGTGCCCCCTGGCATGGTCCGCCTCAGTGTGTCGAAGCCTGGTTATCTGCCGAGCGTCGCGGAAATCGAGATCAAGGCATTCGAAACGGTGGATGCGCGAATTCGCCTCAACCCGCGACCGGCCGAGCCCCAGGTGACGGTGAAGGGGACCGCCGTCGTCACGGCCAAGCCCATCCTCTTCCAGGATGGCTCGGCAGAGCTCCTGCCCGAATCCATCGCCGTCGTTCAGGAAGTGGCTCAGGTACTTCAGGAGAGTCCGGACCTGAAACTCGTGGAGGTCCAAGGCTACATGGACAATGAAGGCGACAAGGACGTCAACCTGCGCCTGAGCCAGGAGCGCGCCGAGGCCGTGCGCCGTTCCCTCGTCGATCTCGGGGTCGATGCCGCCCGCCTGAGCTCTGCCGGATACGGCCAGGACAAGCCGCTGACCACCAACGCGACCCCCGCCGGTCGCGCTAAGAACCGTCGGATCGAGTTCCTCGTCAAGGAGAAGAACTGAAGCGCATGAGGCGCCCGGGGGCGCGGAACCGCATCAATCGGGTGCGCCCCAGCGTCGGTCCGCACGCCGCGACAACACGCAACCCGTGACCCCCGCTCACCTGAACGCCACTAACGCTCGGAGTCGGGCGCCTCAGCCCCGTCGTCAGGCTCCGGCGGGGGGGGCGCTTCGACATCGGACCCTGGCATCCCCTTTGGTTCCCGATCGATCTCGCGGAGAAGCTCTTCGACTCGGCGACTCGCGTCGAGTCCAACATCGTAGTCGAAGCGCAACTCCGGCACCCGTCGCAGGTTCAGGGAGGGAGCTAGACCGCGACGAAGGCGTGTCGAGGCGCGATGCAGCCGCCGCATCGCCTCGCGGCGTTGCTTGGTGTCGTCATCCCCGACCAGAAGTCGAACCTTGACGTGCGCAATGGAGAGGTCGTCACTTACCTCGATGGTCGTCACGACGATGCCACTGAGCACCGGATCGCCGAGATCGCGGATCAGTGCCTGCGTGACGTAGGCCCTGATCGCCTCCGCGACTCGCTCGGAACGCCGACCACTCATGACTCCTCCTTGTCGTCATCGCGCGAACCGCCGTCTCCCCACGGCAGCTCGCCAACGTCTGCGGTCGGCGGAACGAGCGGATGAAGCCGAAGCGGCAGCTGGCGACCGCCCTCGCCAAAGGAAAAGAGCTCCGTGCGAACCTCCGCCAGGACCGCATCCGGCAGACTGTTCGCGAGCGCGATGACCTTGCCAATCGTCTCCTTACAGCGGACGGCGTCCCCGGAAACCATCACGACGCCGAGTTCAGCAACCTGATACTTCTCCACGTCACCCACCTCAGCGACGCTGACCGGGAGGCGCGAACGCAATCGGTCCTTGAAGCTGCGCACGACCTGACGGCGCGCCTTGAGCGATCCAGCCTCTGGGATCTGTAGAACCAGCTTCGCAACGTTCACGAACATGGGAATTCGGTCATCCGCCGCGCGTCAGTCGGCTGCACCTGGGGGTGGGCCTGTGTCGACCCACCATCGAGGACTCCTCGGAGCTCGGCCACCAGACGGTCGCGGGCCAGACGCCCGCAGCGCCGAGCCCCACCATCGGAGCTCTCGCCCGTCTACAGCTTCTGCTTGACTTCCTTGATCTCGAAGACTTCGAGGAGGTCGCCTTCACGCACCTCGGTGAACCCTTCGATCGAAATACCGCAGTCGAACCCTTCTTTGACTTCCTTGACGTCTTCCTTGAAGCGCTTGAGCCCGGAGATCTTGCCGGTCCAGACGAGCTCCTTGTCGCGGTAGGCTCGCACCTGGGCGGTACGCTTCACGAGGCCGGAAAGAATCATGGATCCTGCCACGATGCCGGCCTTCGAGAGCTTGAAGACCTGACGGACTTCGGCCTGTCCAATCACGCTCTCCACCAGCTCCGGAGCCAGCATGCCCTCCATGGCCGACGTGATGTCCTCGAGCACGTTGTAGATGATCGAGTACTGGCGGATCTCGATGCCTTCCTGCTGAGCCAATTGAGCGGCCTTGCCGGCAGGACGAACGTTGAAGCCGATGATGATGGCCCCCGAAGCTGTCGCGAGGTTCACGTCGCCTTCGGTGATAGCCCCCACGGCCGCCTGCACCACGCTGACCTTGACCTTGTTGGTCGACAGCTGTTGCAGAGAGTCCGCCAGAGCCTCCACTGACCCTTGAACGTCAGCCTTAACGATGACCTTGAACTCGAGTTGCTCGGCCTGACCCATCGCCTTGGCCAAATCGTCCAAGGTCATGCGTGCCGCGCCGCCTGAGACGAGACCGCGACGATCCTTGTCCTTGGTGCGACGAGTCTCTGCGATCTCCTGAGCCTTCTTCATGTCCCGAACGGCATGAACTGGATCTCCGGCCGATGGGACGTCATTGAGACCAATCACAGCAACCGGGGTGGACGGCAGCGCGGTCGCTAGGCGCTTGCCGTTGTGGTCGAGCATGGCGCGAATCTTGCCGAAGGCGTGTCCTGCCAGGATCACGTCACCCGTGGTCAACGTTCCGTCCGTCACCAAGACAGTCGCGACTGGCCCCTTGCCCCGATCGAGCTGTGCCTCGACGACGATGCCGCTCGCCGGCTTGTTCGGGTTGGCCCCGAGCTCAAGAACCTCCGCCTGAAGCAGGATCTGCTCCAGCAGGCTGTCGATCCCAGCGCCGGTAGCGGCACTCACCTCCGAGAACAGGGTGTCGCCGCCCCACTCCTCGGGAATGAGCCCCTGATCGGCGAGTTCACGACGTACCCGCTCGGGCTGAGCCTCGGGCTTGTCCACCTTGTTCACAGCAACGACGATTGGCACCTTGGCGTTGCGGGCGTGGGCAATCGCCTCCTTGGTCTGAGGCATGACGCCGTCATCGGCTGCCACCACCAGCACCACCACGTCCGTGCACTGCGCACCGCGCGCACGCATCTGACTGAACGCGGCGTGTCCCGGCGTGTCAAGGAACGTAATGAGGCCCTTCGGGGTCTTCACGCTGTAGGCGCCGACGTGCTGGGTGATACCGCCCGCCTCTCCGCTCACCACGTTCGCACGTCGAATGCGGTCGAGCAGGCTCGTCTTCCCGTGGTCGACGTGACCCATCACCGTAACCACCGGAGGCCGCGGCTCCTGGAGCCCCTTTTCGCCTTCCTCCTCGATCCCCTGGGCGGCCACCAACGCGTCCTCTTCAGAGACCGCGACGTCCTCGACCTCCCAGCCGAACTCGTTGGCAACGATCTTCGCCGTGTCGGCATCGAGCGTGCTGTTGATGTTCACACCGGTAAGCCCCAGCATGACCAGCTTCCGGAGCAGCTCATGGGCCTTGATGCCCATGCGGTTGCCCAGGGTCTGGAGCCCCACCGAACCCTCGATCTTCACCACCTTCTTGTGGGCAGACCGCTCCTGCGTCACAGGCTGACCCGATCCGCGAGGCCTCGCCATCGAGCCAATTCCCCGGTTTCTCATGCCGGTACGCCCCTGACGAGTCCCCATCGACGTTGGACCGCCACGACCACGGGCACCTGCCTGCGCAGCGCCCGCCTTGGCGTCGTACTGTACCCGCCTCGGCATCGGGCCGCGCGGCGGCTGCGGCATGGGCACACCCGGCCTGCCCTCCCAGACGTCGATGCCCGTCTTGGGCGCAGACGTCGGGCGGGGCGGCGCCGATGCCACTTGGGCCGGTCGCGCCGAGGATGCTGCCGCCGTCGCCGGTTGCGGGCGGGCCGAAGTAACGGAGGGAGTGTGAGGTACTGGGGGCTCGGCCACCCGACTCGCTGCTGTCACGCGTTCTGCTTCTGATGTCATCAAGGGTTGTGCAGCCACGGGGGCTGGGGACTGAGCTACGGGCTCGACCGCGGCGCTCGAGAGAACTGCGGGGGTAGTGTCGGGCAGCGGCCCCTCTGGCTCAACAATGGCCGCCGTGACGGGCGCCGGAGCTTCCGACCCCACGACTGGTTCCTTTTGCTGAAAGACCATCTCCGCTGCTGGAGCAACCTGTTCTGCCTCTGGGGCTGGCGCCGCATCTGGAGGAGGAGCCGGAGCCGCTACGGGCTCGGG
>CAYRKE010000043.1:0-34681 GCA_964424695.1 uncultured Polyangiaceae bacterium | reverse complement strand
TACGGGCTCGGGAGCCGTGGGCGACTCACTGGACACCACCGGAGGCACGCCAACGGCTGCCCCCGCCCCAGCAGTCTCAGGCGCACAATGCTCCTCAGGCTGCGCCGCAGAAGGCTCGGGCGCAAGGTGCGCCTCGGGCTGCGCCGCAGCAGGCGCGGGCTCCAACGGAGTCGGCGCCTCCTGTGCGGCCGGCGCAATCTCTGGCGCTTCGACGACCGCAACGGGCTCCGACGCGGGAGGCTTTGCAGGTGGCGCCTCAGGCTCGGGCTGTTGCACTGGTGGCAGTGGTGTCGAGGCGCCCGTCGCGGGAGTCCTCGTTGGCGGAGGCGACACCGGCGGTTCGGGGATGGGAGCTCGTGCCGCAGTCGGCGCTGGGGACGGCGCGGAATGCTGCGGCTCCTCGGCGTCGGGCCGCTTCACCGCCCGACGCTTGACCACCGTCGGCCGAATGCGCTCCTCCACCGTCTTCTGGGAGGAACCCTTCTCTTGGTGCCGCTTGATGCGCTCCACCACCTCCGGTGACACGGCGCTCATGTGGTTGCGCACCTCCGACACACCGAGCGACTGCAACAGGGCAACCAACGCCTTGTTGTCCATGCCCAAATCTCGGGCGACCTCGTACACACGCAGCTTGGTGCTCATCAAACCTCCCTGAACGGGTACCCCCCCGCACGATCGACATCAGAATGCTTCTCGCCGAGGTGGGCGACGCGAACCATTGCGGCAAGCGCATGAGCTAGGCCCCGGTCCAGAATTGCCAGGACCCCGACCTCGCTCCTACCAACTGTTCGCCCTAGCATCAGCCTGTCCCCCCAAGCAACCGCCCGGCCAGCTGTGATAGCTGCCTCGACACCGGGCGTTGCAAGGGCGGCCCGCGCATCGACCGCCACCACGAGGAGCAGGGCTTCATCCCGCTCCAGACATTCCTTCACCGCCGTTGAGCCAATCACCGTCTGCTTGGCTCGCCACGCGGAGCTAAGAAGTCCCGCAACGCGGCGATCGGCGGATTGGCGCAACGCCGCAAGGACTTCCTCGACCGTGGACTTGACCGGAGCGCGCAGACTCCGAGCAAACCCTTTCGCGACAGCGGTCTCGAGACACGGGACCGTGGGATGCACCCAAGCCCCTCGCCCCGGCAAGTGGCGTCCGAGATCCACGATCGCCGAACCATCCGGCCCAAGAACGACCCGAACCAACTCGGTCTGGGGAGCCACCGCTCGACAACCCGAGCAGGTTCGCTGCGGACCGACTCGCCGACTCGAGGACGCAACACGCCGAGCCGCCCCACCTGCAGCGTGAGCTGCCACGGCGGGCGGATTGGTCTGAACTCTGCGGGTCATGTCCAACACGATCTAGGTCTGCTCTGGTGTAAGTGAGATGGGGGCTCTATGCCTGGCCGGACGAATGCTCGTCCTCAACCTCAGCCGAGGGTGCTGCCGCGGTCGACTGATTGGATGCATCCGCCAGAACCTTGGCACGTGCAGCGTCGATCTCCTTGGCGTCGACCTGCAGGAACTGCAGAGCGCCATCCCGAACCTGCCGTGCCTTCTTGACACCCAGGCCGGTACGGATTGCCAGCCGATCGGGATCCTCTCGCGCCAAGTCTTCGACGCTCCTGTAGCCCGATTCCTCGAGCAGCTGGAGCGACCGCATTCCAACTCCACGGACGAGCCGGAGACGATCGCGCTCCGTGAACCCCTCGGTCCGCTTGGTGGCCGCCTCGATACGCTGAAGGCGGGTTTGCTCCATGCTGGACTCGGCAGCCTCACGAAGCGCCTCGGCCCTTACCTCATCCCCGGCACCGGTGATCGGCATGAGCTCTTCGACAGATGCTTCGGCGACCTCTTCCAGAGCCCGGAAACCGAGGCGGTAGAGACCGCGAGCGACATCCTCGCTCACGTTCTCGATCTCGCGGAAGGTGCTGAGCGCCTCCTCCTCCATCTGCTTGAACTTGCTCTCGCTGATGATGTCGAGCTTCCACCCAGTCAGCTGAGACGCCAGGCGCACGTTCTGCCCCTTGCGTCCGATGGCCAGGCTGAGCTTTTCGTCAGGAACGACGAGCTCCATGCGATGGTCTGCCTCGTCCACGATCACCTTATTGACATCCGCAGGTTGGATCGCATTGATGATGTAGCGGGCCGGATCGGGATCGAAAGGAACGATATCGATCTTCTCGCCGCGGAGCTCCTGCACGACCGCCTGCACCCGCGACCCCTTGATGCCAACACAGGCCCCGACGGGATCGACGTCACCGTCACGGGTACTCACGGCGATCTTGCTGCGGGCACCAGCTTCGCGCGCTACCGCCTCGATTCGAACAATACCCTCGTCGATCTCGGGCACCTCCGATTCGAAGAGCTTTTCGACCAGTCGCGGAGCAGCGCGGCTGAGTATGATCATCGGCCCACGAGCTTCCCGATCGATGGTCTTGACGAATGCGATGATGCGATCGCCGGGCCGATACGTCTCTCGGGGTGTCTGCTCTCGAGCCGGGAGCACCGCCTCGGTTCGGCCGAGGTCCACGATGATGTTGTGGCCCTTCTCGAAGCGTCGAACGATTCCACGAATGAGCTGACCTTGCCGCTCGCGGAACTCCTCGTAGATGATGTCACGCTCGGCATCCCGCACCCGCTGCAGCAGGACCTGCTTGGCCGTCTGCGCCGCAATGCGACCGAACGCGCTCCGCGCTTGGCGCATGTCGAGCACGGATCCGAATTCCTTGTCCTGCTGCCGAGCCTTGTCGGCGTCGCGCGGATGCCAGAAAACCTGAAACCCGAGCTCCTCGCCGATCTCTGCCTCAAGACCGTGCTTGAGCGCCACAGCAAGAGCGATTTCCCGTTCCGGATCAGCCACTTCCTCAACAACAGTCATGTACTGGAAGAGGTCGATGCTTCGAGTATCCGGATTGAACCGCGCCTCAAGCTCACGGTTGGGCCCAAAAGCCGCCTGTGCAGCCTTGAGGATCGCCGCCTCGATGGTCTCGATCAAAACCTTCGGGTCGATACCCTTTTCCTGGGCAACCTGCTCGACGATGCTGCCGAGATCAATGTCGAACCCCGCTGTTGCCATAGCTTACTTGCTCCGTTGTGTCTTCCGGCCTGGGCTCTTCGCCCCTGCCTCACGCTGACGCGCGCCCTTGGCTCCGCCGCCCTTGGCCCGTGCCCCGCTCTTCCAATCAAACACCAGGTGGGCACTCAGAATGACGCCGAACTCGAGACTCGCCGCGCCACGCTCCAGTTCCAAGACGACGCGCCCTGCGTCGTCGAGCCCACGAATCACGCCGGTGAGGACTCGCTCTCCTTGCACCGGCTCGTGGAGCTTCAGTTTCGCTGCCTGCCCCGCAAACCGCACGTAGTCCGCAACGCTATAGAGCGCTCGGTCGAGGCCGGGTGAGCCAACCTCCAGCCGATAGGTGGAGGGGATGAGATCCGCGGCATCGAGCGCGGCCGAGAGGTCGCGAGAAATCTCGGTGCACAGATCGAGAGTGATCCCCGCCCCGGGCACGCGCGAATCCGGCCGCTCGATAGTGATCTCGAGCACCCAGTCCCCACGATCCGTTCGCCAGATTAGCTCTACTCCCTCCACGCCATGCGCGCGGAGCACGGGCTCAACGACCGCCACAAGGCGATCGCGATCCAGACCGTGGAGCTTTTCGTGAGCAAATGACATTGGGATCGAAGGAACTCTATTGATTCGGCTGCGCCCGCCCCGACGCCAATGGGTGGGTCTGCGGACTGCCGGAGCAACACCTAAAAAAAAACGGACCCGTTGAGGGGGTCCGCCAGGAGCCGCCCGAATTTTCGGCGGAAGTGTAGCCGACCAACGGGGACTCCGCAAGGAGGCCTCCGCCGGCAGCCAAGTTACCGAAATAACTCAGCAACCGCCGTTCCCACGCTTGGGCACGAGGAAACGCCCGGTCCTAGCACAGGCTGGCCCGGGCAACAGCCAATAAAAACGATGAAACGAGGCCTCGTGCGTCGGTTTTCGGCCTGCCCCCCTTTAACCGTTGGCCAACCAACCGCCCTATCGCAATCGTGGAGTAGCAGGCTCACTGACCAAACGGGGATGCCCTTCCCCCAGCGGGCTCCGACCTGCTGCGCTTTCGGCGGGGCGGCTCCGACGCTTCCGACTGGTGCTCTTGGTCGGGATGTAGCTCTTCAGCGTGATGTGTTTGCCGTAACAGAGGAGGGTGTCACCCGGAAGGATCTGCTGGTCCCCCCGGGGGCTCGGCATCACGACACTGCCACGCGTGATGCTGAGCACCTGCACCTCGCGATCCCGGAGGTGCGCGTCTCGCAGCTTCACGTAGGCGAGCTCCGACCGTGGCCCCACCACGAACTCGGCCACTCCGTATCCACTCTTGAGTGTGAGACGCTGGCGGAGGTCGACGTCGGGGAACTGAACCTGCTCCTCAAGCAGTTCCACCATAGCTCCGGCGATGTCAGCGTTGGTTGCGTTCTCGATCCCTTCGAGGCCTGGCGACGAATTCACCTCCATGATGGCAGGCCCCCCTTCTGCCTCCAGCATATCGACGCCCGCGACGCGCAAGCCAAGGATCTGAGCCGCGTGGATGGCCGTACGCTTGCAGGACTCGTCGAGTTCGACGGCTTCGGCACGCCCGCCGCGATGCAGATTGCTGCGGAATTCCCCGCCACACGCCACCCGGCGAATGGCGGCAACAACGCGGTCTCCGACGACCAGAGCGCGGATGTCGCGGCCTTGGCTCTCCTTCACGAACTTCTGCACCAGCACGTTCTGCTTCGCGCTCTGCAGAGTCTCGATGATGGCCTCGGCGACGGTGGGGCTCTCCGCGAGTATCACCCCGATGCCCTGGGTACCCTCGAGCAGCTTGATGATGACGGGTGCCCCCCCCACTTTCTCGATGGCGGGCAGCACGCCCGATCGCTCTCTGACGAAAGCCGTCGGGGGCACACCGATGGCATGGCGACTGAGAACCTGTAGGCTTCGCAGCTTGTCGCGAGAAACGGTGATGGCGTGGGACGAGTTGAGCGTGAAGACCCCCATCTGCTCGAATTGGCGCACCACGGCCGTGCCAAAGTGGGTCACCGAGGCGCCGATCCGTGGCACGATCGCGTCGAACTTGGGCACCGGCGCGTTGCGATAGAAGAGCCTGGGGCGCCCGGGCTCGACGAGGATACTGAAGCCCAAGGTGTCCAGGATGCGAACGGTATGACCGCGCTCGAGACACGCCTGCTTGAGCCGCCGTGTGCTGAAGGCGTGGGGGCTACGCGAAAGAATGGCTATCTTCATGGCATCACGCCCTGGGCCGTTATGACTCGGCCGAAATCCGTCGACGCTCTGCTGGACGCGTCGCTGGCTCGGAGCGCCCTCACAGCGAGCGATGCTACCACGCCGTCCCGCCCGAGAAGCGCAACACGAACGGCACTCCGGCACGGTCCACTCGGCCGGTTAGCCTAACCTGGGAGAATCTCGACGGGCACCGCTCGCTCGGCTAGAACCCCCCGGTGTCCGACCCCTTCCCGATCTTCGACAGCGTAGCGGCGCTGGGTCTGCTGGTGATGCTCCTGCGGGGCGTCGCCCAGGAGCGAGTGATCCGGAGCATCCCACGCGTTGCACGCCGAGTCGTGGAACTTGTGGACGCCGGCAAACGGGATCGAGCGATTGCGCTCTGTGATCAGTATCCGACCGCCGTCTATCCGTCGATCGCCCGCCGGTTGCTGCTCGTCGCGGAACGCTTCGGCCGGGCTCACGAGGAGAGCGACATCCGAAGCCGCTTGAGCGAGGCGTTTGCCAGCGCGATCGCCGTGGAGCGACGCCGTCTTCACGGCTCTCGAGTCCGAGATATTGCCGTCCTGTGCTTCCTGGGTGGAGCGGCAACCTACTTGCGCTACGCCGGTTCGGCCCTTTCGAACCAGTTTTACGGCCTGTGTGCGGTCGGGGCCTGTCTCATCGTCGCTGGGATCTTCTCCTACGACAGGCTGCTGGTCGCCAGCCGCAAGCAGGAGTCTCCCCTCATCGAGGCGTGTGTCCGATCTTCCCGCCAGGGTGCGACGGGTTCGCTGGAGCGCGGGCGCTGTCCGACTTGTGGCAGGGAGCTCGACGCTGACACCACAGGAAACGAGCCGACCCGAGAGCCACACGCACAAGGCGAACGCAATGGTTAGCACTGCTGCGGTATCCGTTCACGCCTTGCTTGGAGGACCGGCCGCGATCCGCCCCGCGCGGAGCGTTGCGGCTGCGCTCCGGTGCTCGGTCCCGCTTCGCCATCAACCAGGCTTGCCGGGCGGGCTTTCTGCCAACCTCTCGCCGTAGAATTAGCTGCCTTGTTGGGCAGTGGACCTGCACTGACTGGAGAACAGACCGATGGATGCCTCAGGCTCAAAAGAAGCCAATCGCGAGTACTACGACGCCTTCTCCAAAGGCTACGAGAACAAGCGTGGTGAGAACGACCCTGGCGGGTACCACGAACTACTCGACGAACTCGAGTCGGACTTCGTTCGCCGCTTTGGCGAGAATCGAGATGTTCTCGAAGTCGGTTGTGGCACCGGCCTCGTTCTACAGCGAGTCGCTACCTTCGCGCGAAGCGCCAAGGGAATCGATCTGTCGCCGGGAATGCTGGAGAAGGCTCGGGAACGGAACCTGGACGTTACGCTCGGGTCGGCAACCGAACTCCCGTTTGCGGATGAAAGCTTCGACGTCACCTGCTCATTCAAGGTGTTGGCGCACATTCCGGAAATCGAGAAGGCGCTATCGGAAATGACGCGTGTCACGCGACCGGGCGGCTACGTGCTGGCGGAGTTCTACAACCCGTATAGCCTCCGCGGCCTGGTCAAGCGTTTCGGCCCAGCCGGACGCGTCGCGGATGCGGCGGCCGAGAGCGATGTCTTCACCCGCTTCGATTCCCCGGCTCGGGTCATGCAGCTCGCGCCCAAGGGGACCAAGTTCGTGGACGCACGCGGCGTTCGGATCGCGATCCCCAGTGCCAAGGTCCTGGCCAGTAGCGCGGGACGGCGGCTATTCCGGAGCCTCGAATGGGCACTCTGCGACTCGCCGGTCCGCGTGTTCGGCGGCTTCTACGTCGCCGCATTCGAAAAGTTCGCATAGCCGGGTTCGACTCAAAACGTCCCCACGGCACCGAGTCCGCCGCCCGTCCGCGTCATCCAGGGCGAAAACGAGACAACCGACGGGAGCGGTCGTCGCAGATGTGGCGGCAGTTCCCGTTGTCTGACCTCCCGGGTCTCGGGCACGAAGGCAAGCTGCGCCTGCAGGATCCCGAGCGACGCGACCCCCAGGAAGCCGTAGCTTGCGCCGATGAGCAGGTAGTACACCTGCTTCTGAGTATCGTAAATGTCTGCGGCCAGCGCTGGCTTCGCCTCGCGCTCGGATTGGAGGACGGTGCCTGCGACCATGGCACCAATAGCCGTTCCTCCCAGGATCATCTCGCTGCCCAAGAAGAACCAACCCCAACCTTCTTGACCGTTCTGGAACTGCCCTGCGCCGAGGGGCAGCGCCGCGACCCAACGACTGTTCTCACGAACGATGACCTCCTGGGACGCAAGGTACTCCAGCTCCTCGGTTCGCTGTTTTCTGGCCTGGGCCCGCTCCGCAACCCGCGCCGCTTCGGCCTCAGCCCGCTCCACCCTGGCCTGCTCCTCCCGACGGATCTCGTCCATCAGCCCCTCGCGCACCCGAAGAAACCGATCGATCACTGCTTGAGGGAAGGCAAGGGAGTCTGGTGCCCCCATCTGTGGGTTGTTCCGGATCGCGCTGCGCAGTTCGGTGTCCGCCTCGTCTGTCTTTCCGAGACCAATGAGACATGCTGCTCGGTAGACCCGAGCGCGTTCCACAAGCTCAGGCTCACTGACGCGACGAGAACCGTTCGGATCGAGCAGCTCAGCAAACTGGACGGCACACTCGGCATACCGCCCGCTGTCAAAATCGAGCACAGCCCTCGCAACGTTGGCTTCATCGCTCAGAGGCACTGCCCCGACCCCGCCTTTCGCCAAGTGCCCCGCGCTGGTCTTCGTGGGCGCGCCAGATGCTGCCCGCCTCTCTGTGTCGGTCGTTCCTGCCCCCGGCTGCACTGGTGCCCGCGCAGATGGAGCCGAATCCGTCACACCGGCCGCACCGCCATGGGGCCGTCCCCCGGCCTGAGCCACCGCCACCGACGCAAACCCAATGACGACCCCGAATGACGCGAAGACTCTCAGTGCTCCTCGGGGCTCAGGCGCCATTGTTCCACTCATCCGCGACGCACCTCGACCCGCCCGATGCGGAGCTAGGAGCCTTCGATGCTGAACACTCCACCGGGTCGCAGGGTGACGTCAATCGCCTTCGGGGGATGACCTGACTCCGGTGGAGAGATGAGGGTGCAGCTCACCGAGAGAACCGGCTGATTCATCGGAATGTTCCGTTCGCCGGGCGCCGCCAGCTCGCCGGGGAAAAGTTCCGCACAGCGCAAGACGCTGCCAGAACGACCAGTCAACCGAATCCCAGCATCCCGGAACTCGATGTGCCCATGGATCTGCTGCGGGCCGCTTCCGGGCGCCACGACAATGACCTGGGGAGGGGGCGCAACACAGCATTGGTCACTCGGAGCGACGAACTGCACAGTGTGAGGGCCTTCCGTGAGCTCGAGTTCGACCCCGAACCACTCGCGGGGCTGCCCGTCGATCAGGAGCTTGCCCCCGCCCGCCCCGCTGATGTGGACCCTCACCTTCCGCGTGGCGGGAGTCGGCGTCGACACGGCTGCCGGCGCGCGCGGGAGGGCAGAACCCTCACTCACAACCGCGCGAGGTCGTCGAGGAGTGACCTCCTGCTCGCCACCCGCCGAACCGCGCGCCAAGCGTGGATCCGGGTTCGACGTCACCACCCCCGGTGCAGCCGTTTTGGGCTGGGCACTCATGGCATCACGCGGCGCGGCGGCGGTCCGCGTCCGGCCACTGGGTGCAGCGGTCTGCGGCGCGGCGCTCGCGACCTGGCCAGCGCGGTTCCCGCCCAAGCTCCTGGCGACTCCGAAGCCTGCGGCGAGCACCCCGACCAACACCGCGCCGCTGATCGCCGTCCGACGCAACACCCGGCGCACCCGCTCGGCGCGCGCGATCCCAGTAACGGCGCGAAGCAGCTCCGGATCGTCGGGTCGGTACGCCAAGGCTCGATTGAACAGCGCCGCAGCACCGGGAACGTCCCCCACCGACCGGAGCTCCGAAGCGGCTGACGCCAGTTGCGCCACGATGCGATCCTGGTGAAGTGCGCGGTAGTCATCGGGATTTGCAAGAAACTCGGAGAGTTCACGCCGCGGCTCGGTGAATCCCACCCGTTGGAGCTCGGACCGAAGGGCCGCTGCAAACTCGGCCACTTCGGCATAGCGGTCCTCGGGGCTGTGCGCGAGGGCCTTGCTCAGTATGCGCCCGTAGTTGGCACCAATCGTTGGTCGACAACGCTCAGGTACGGTGAAAACCCCTTCGAGAACTCGCCGCAGCACCTGGGCCGGGTTGTTTCCCTCGAACGGAAGACGCCCCACCATCGACTCATACACCAGCACACCGAGACCAAATACGTCGGCGCGCGCCGAAACGGGCCCCCCCTCTATCTGCTCCGGAGCCATGTGAGCTGGAGAGCCAAGGACTTGCCCCGTCGCAGTAACCCCTTGCGCATCCAGCAGCTTCGCAATGCCAAAATCGGTGATCTTCACCTCGGCGAGCACAAACTCACGACCATCGCCACGACCGCCCCGTTTCGCTTCGGGCTCAGCGATGAGCACATTCTCCGGCTTCACATCGCGGTGGATAACCCCCAGCTCGTGTGCATGTTGAAGGCCGGCTGCCACCTCCAACGCAATGGCTGCCGCGATCTCGGGCGGCAGAAACCGCTGTGCTCGAAGCAACTCGCGAAGCGTACGCCCTCTGACCAGCTCGACGATGAGATACCGGTCCTCCTCCGACTCGTCTGAGACATCGTAAACCTCGACGATGTTCGGATGCTTCAGCTTGGCCACCGCCCGCGCCTCGCTCACGAACCGGGCAGCGACCTCGAGGTTCTCGCGAAGATGCCGATGGATGACCTTGACAGCCACCTCTCGAGCGAGGCGCCTATCGACTGCACGATACACGGTAGCCATGCCACCGTGTCCAACTTCCTCCAATAGGTCGTACTTGGAGAGCTGGGGCTTGCGTTCTGCCACAGCATTCATAGCGTACTCAGGAACCGCGGGATCTTACCACCTTGAGCTCGAAGCGGAATCACCAGAATACGTCAGCCCTCTGGCGAGCGGGAATCCCGGCCCCGTAACCGAATCACTGCGCCGCTGAGCCACGTAGCGTGATATTTCACGTGTCTCTTGTCCGCTCCACCACATTCGGCGGCGGGTCGACACTGTGGGGCGAGAAGCCAGATCTGGTCCCCCTGTTGGTTTGGGCGCGGCACAGGTGCGAGGGCCTCGCTCAGTGATGCAGGAGCCGCAAGGGTCGAAGACGACAGCGCCCTGGAAAAGTTGCCGCTCACGCCTTGCATGGGGAACCGGCCGCGATCCGCCTCGCATGGAGGGGCCACGGTACGAGGTCACGGTCGGACGTGCCCCGCGTGAAAATGCCCGGGGGAATTGCGGCTGTGCTCCGGCGCCCGGCTACCAACCTGACGCTCTGACGCTCGCCACACCTTGCACGCCATGCGGCCCCGGGCCGGGGCTCTCCAGCACTACTGCCTTTCGGTGACCCGCCTGTCGGTTCAGCGGGGAGGACGCTTCGCGGCTGGCAACTTCTGCGAAGAACGGCGACGTGGCGGCGTCGCTGGCGTCCCAACGGCCGAAATGGTGATACTGGGAACCTTATGGGAACCGCTTCGGCGACTCGGCGGCACGGTCGAGCGCGTACGATACACCGACCCCTGTATGATCAGCTCAATCCCGAGCGCGCGACAACGCCGGGCAAGGCGGTCGGCATCGACTCCCGGGGCAATCAAGAGGCCCCCGCTCGGTGAAGGGTCGACGAAGAGTTCCGCCGTCTGACGTCGCGAACGCAGAAGCTCGCGGACCTCCGGATCATCCACCCATAGGAACCCAACGGCCTCCACCAACTCTGCGCGCCCCAGAACCGTGCTGGCCTGAGTAAGCATGCGCACGATCGGGTCGGGCAATTGAGCCACCTGCTCGAGCCGAACTCGAATGATATCCGGCTCGTAGCCAGCACTGAGCGCCAGCGAGACGCTCTGCTGAGTGATGGCAACATCGAAAGCCCCCGACACGCTGCCGATCTCGACGAAGGGGCTAATCGCGAGAGCATGCCCCACACGAGTCGATCCGCCAACGCGTAACACCTGGTGGTCGACGAAACGACTCGCTTCGTCGGCCACCGCGGGGGGCGCGCTCAGACCGAGGAAGTAACGCCCCCGGGGCGTGATGCGCAGCGTCAGGCCCAACCCTCCGTCTTCCTCAGCCTCGCCAATGTCCACGACGCCGAGATGGTGAAGCGTCTCGAGCGCGATGCGCCGTGCAATCTCCAGTGGTGGGGGCGGCTCGATCCCAGACCGCTGCCCCCATCGCTCCAGCAGACGACTGACCCCAGGGGTCCGCGCGTCGGCGCGAACGTAAGCAGCCACGGCTTCCCATGGTGCCCAACAGCCATCTCCAAGCTCGGAGAGTGCCTCGATGACCATCTCGCGGAGGACGCCCACGACGCTGGAGTCCCTTGAGTCCCCTACGACGCGCAGCACCTCGCCCTCCGGGCGAGCTTCATCCCAGGCCCCCCCCCGACGCCATGTGTTGAACAGAAGCTCCGGAAGGTCAGTAATGAGAGCAGACCCAGGGGGAGATGCCGTATTGACAGCCGAAGGGTCCCAGAGCCCAGCGGCGCGACTCAACGATGCAAGCAGCGAAACTGCCTCCGGCTCTCGGCCGAACCGCGAAGAAAACCGGGTAATGAGTGACCGCGGCGTGCCCACCCCCGAACGAACCTCCGTCGATGGGTCCCGCACGCTGAGTGCCATGGCCACCGCGAGCGGGGCTGGATCCGTCGCGAAGCGAGCCCGGCGGGGCGCGTGATCGGCAGCCAGCACATTCCCGCGGATCTCCCGTCGCTGCGCTTCTCGCTCGGCGCGATGCTCGGCACCGACGATCGCTGCCACCTCGCTGGGAATCAAGTGCCGGTTGGGATGGACCGGAATGAGAAACCCGCGGCGCTCGAGCGCAAAGCCGACCCCGCGACGAGACGGGGTCGCTCCGGTTGCGCCGCGCAGGCGCATCGGCTCTCGCTCCAGATCCAGGAGCTCCTCGGTGTCGACTTCTCCCCCTACCTCCTCAATGGCCCCGAGCAGCTTTCGTTCCAGCGGCGCCAACCCCGCGATCTCCTCGCGCAACGCCTTGGAATCCGTGAGAACCTCCCACGCGGCCTCCAGAGCCAAAGCCAGCGGCGGCGTCGCAGTCCGTCCGAGATAGTGGGACGCCACGCTCGAGACGACATCGGCCGTGGCCTGCGAAAGCAACGCCCGGACGCCACGCGGGTCTTCTCCCTCCCAACTGCGCATCTGCACCATGAGCCCAACGGGAAGGAGTAGCTCGAAGCGACTGCCTCGACTTCGGGCGTACGTGATGCCCAATGCGACGAGCGGCTCGATGGCTGGAGGGACCTCGTCCACGACCAGCACACCGCGTGCTTCTGCCATCCTGTAGAGCAGCTCGCGGGTCGGCCCGGGAAGGCGACTCGGCTCACGAACCTCGGGCAGCAGGAGCAGAGCCCGCGCGACTTGCGCGGCCGGGTCGATTCTCTTGCTAGGATCGATCCGAATCTGCAGACGCTCGACCAGCGAATCCAGCGCCCGCTGGGGCAACTGCCGCAGCGCGTCCTCGAGACGCAACGCCTTGCTATCAGAGTGATCGGGCACGCTCGCTGTCCTACCTTTGCTCATCACAGATTCGTGGGCGCCACACTCAGCGCAATAAACCACAGCAAACCCCGAAAATGCCGGATTGTCCAGCACAGGCCGACGGAAGAGCCGGCCCCGAGACCAACCCCGCCCACGCGGCAACGCTGCGGCGGGCGGAGAATGAGGTTCGATCGCTCAGTCTCGCACCTTGAACTGCGGGCGTCAGTCACCCTCGCGCCGCCCCTGCCCGGATCGCTGACGTTCGCCCGAAGATTGCGACCGTCCGGCTCACGCGGCGCCGGGAACGACGCATTTGCCCCGTCAGTCTCTGGTCACCGTGGTCGCATCTCGACTCCGCGCCAGGGCCACTCCGCAACCCCGGGCCACCCGGAACTGCTTCCCCGAAGCTAAACCTTCGGTTACTGGAGAGGACGCAATTCGGATGATCCTCCGCGACCCAGTACATGGCCTCGTCGACTTCGAGTCCGACGAATCCGAAGTCGTCGAGCGCCTCCTCGCCACGACGGAGCTTCAGCGCCTCCGCCGCATCCGTCAACTGGGGCTCACCTCCCTGGCCTACCCCGGGGCAGACCACACGCGGTTTTCGCACGCGATCGGGACGGCCCATGTCATGAAGAGCTTCGTCGCGCGACTCCGCCAGCTCCACGACGAGCTCCCCTACTGGCAACGACTGACGACCGAGCGAGCCCGTGATGCGCTCGCCGCAGCCCTGCTCCACGACCTCGGCCACGGTCCGTTCTCTCACCTCTTCGAGACGGCACTTCCCAACGGACCAAGCCACGAAGAATGGACGCGGCGCATCGTCTGCAGCGAGGGAACCGAGGTCAACCGCGTCTTGCGAAGCTTCGACTCCACCCTCCCGGAGCGGGTGGCTTCGCTCGTCTCTGGTGAGCATGACCTGCCCTATCTCGCACGAACCGTGAGCGGCGTCTTCGACGTGGATCGCTGCGACTACCTGCTCCGGGATGCCCACTTCACTGGCGTCAGCTATGGGCACTTCGATCTCGACTGGCTGCTCCGAAGCCTTCGCCTGGGCATCTCGACGGAGCCGTCCCGGGCGCCACCGCTGGCGATCGACGGACCCAGGGGGTTGCCTGCGATCGAGAGCTTCCTGCTCGCACGCCTGTTCATGTTCCAGCAGGTCTACTTTCACAAGGCCAGTCGTGCCAGCGAGTGGATGCTCACCCAGATCCTCAAACGAGCGAGCCTCGTCGTGCTGGACTGCGGACGCCTGGAGGCGGCGCCCCCCGCGCTCATCTCTCTGGCGCGCAGAGGCGATGCGTCCCTCGGAGAGTACTTGGACTTGGACGACACCGTCCTCTGGTCCGCCCTATCGGCCTGGCGCAGCGCTGTGGACCCAGCCCTCGCCGACCTCTGCCAACGATTGTACAAGCGCTGCCTATTCAAGACCTATGAGCTCTACGGTGAGCGGGCGACGCCACGCGGGCGCCTCGATGCCGCAGAAATCGCCCGCGACATTGCCCTGAGCTCCGGATTCGACCCGGACCTCTACGTGGGGCTCGACGTTGCGAGTGACACGCCGTTCGACGACACGGGGGAGCCACTGGCCGTCATCTTCCCGGACGGTGAGCAGCGGCGGCCCGGAGACGTCTCTTTTCTGCTCGCGCGCCTGCGCGGCCAAGAGATGCAGCGAGTGCGTTTGCTCTTCCCTGCCGAGCTCCGAGGACAGATCACCGAGGCACTTAGTAGCGCATGACCCCCCTCCGGCCTTCTCCCCCAATGCACCGCAAAACGACCCGCGTGGCCCTCGCGTGGGGCGTTGCATTCGTTGGGCAGTGCCTCGCGCCGGGGTTTGCGCGAGCCGACGAGAGTTCCCCGGCAGTCTGGAGCCCTCCGCGCCACACGAGTGGCCGAATGGCGGCCCACGTGGAGGCGGACGATTCCTTCGTCACGTCCGATGGACTCTACGGGCGTCTCGACGGGGATCTCGCGCTTCGCCTGGGCGCCGGCCCCGAATTCTCGAGCGCTGGAGGTGGGCTCGCAGCACTCGCTTCTGCCCACTATTTCTACACAGCAGGCATCACACTGAGCTTTGCCCGCATCCTGGAGGGGCATGCCCCCCGGAATCGACTGGCAGCGGGCATCGACCTGCGCCCGCTATTCCTGCCCCGGTGGTCTCAGGACTGGGAAACGGGTCCAGCCTGGCTCGATCTGACGATCGACTCGCTGAGTCTGGGTCTGGCCGGATTTCTGGACTGGGGCGGGCCAAAAGTCCCAGAATCCAGCACGGGCGTCGAAGCTGCGCTCGGATTCGGCACGCCGCTCGGCGCGCGCGCGGCCGGTCCTTGGATCGAGTGTCGAGGACTTCGCCGCTGGCAGCTCGGCTCGAGCAGCTCGAGCCCGGTGGAGTGGAGTGTCTGGTTGGGACTGAGCTGGCATGCCATCATCGAGACGCTGCTCGTTCCGGAGACGACTGACTAGCACTACAGAAAACGTCGAAACAGGTGACACAGGCGCTCCATGAACCGTTCACGCCATGGACGCTGCCGAAAGTCGGAGTAGCTGACTTCGCGACTGTAAAGCAGGTCGTCCTCGAAAGACGCTTCCATGGCCCTGGCGAACTCAACGTCGCGGACGGCGACATTGACCTCGATGTTGGTAAACTGTGATCGATAGTCGAGGTTGAACGTGCCCGTCGTGGCCCAAACGCCATCAATGACTGCGCTCTTCGCGTGAAGCCCTGCGCCTCGCCACTGGAAGATGCGGACACCATGAACGAGCAATCGCTCCCACACCGCGCGACTCGCCAGCTGTACGAAGGGCATGTCCGATACTTCAGGGACGAGTATCCGAACGTCGACCCCGCGCCGCCGCGCCCCCAACAGAGCGCGGAGCACGACCCTCGCAGGCACAAAGTACGGGTTGGTGATCCAGACCCTGTGCTCAGCGTGGTAGATCTGCGAGATGTAGGCCCTCACGATCTGGCGGCGATGCCGATAGTACGCCTCGCCCAGGATCCGCATATCCTGCTGCCCCGCCTTGAGCGCGACCCCACCATGAGTCCTGCTTGCCAGCGCGGCACCGCCTTCGTCGCGCCAGGTTGCTTCGAAGCGCGCCGCAAGCTCAGCCACCGAGGGTCCCTGGAATCGCACGACGTCGTCGCGCCACCCCCCTCCTCCGTCCGCGGCAGGCAACCACTCGTCACTGATATTGATGCCGCCAGTGAACCCGATGGCCCCATCGACGACGAGGAGCTTTCGGTGATCGCGGCGAGTCAGATGCTCCAACCTGAAGCGCCGCTGCCATGGCATGAGTGGACCGAACTCGATGACGTGGCCTCCTGCCCGCCGAAGATCGTCGAACAGACCCCGGTCCGTGTCCCAGCTACCGACGGAGTCATACAACAGCGCCACCTCGACATTGCGTCGGGCTGCGCGCGCCAAAGCAGCCGCGAACCGCTGCCCGACCCGGCCACCGGAGAACCAGTACATCTCGAGAAGCACTTGGCGCTCGGCCTGATCGATCGCACTCAGCATCTCCGGAAACGCTTCGGCGCCGTTCCGAAGCAGTTCGATCCGATGCCCACTGAGGAAGCTCTCGGACACACCCCTGAATCGGCGCGGCACCCGGAGGCTCCTCGAAACGAAGCGAGCACGCAGCGGCGCCATCAGCCCGCCCCCCACCGGCGACAGACATGGCGGGCCGCGGCCAGGAGCCTGCTGGGCCAAACTGGAGTCTTCACCGCCCCATAGGGTAACACCATCCCCGTTCAATGCGGACAGCTCGACGGCCGGCGCACGCAACGTGGGGCTGGCGGGCTCGTGGAAGATTGATATGCTCTGCTTATGATCCGCCGGTGGCCGCTCTGGGCGCTCTCCACAGTCCTCCTCGGAACCCTGCTCCATGGCTGCACGCGTCCGTCCCGCAATGCGCAGGCCCCAAACCAACAGGGAGGCTACGCTCAGCCGTATCCTGGCCAATACCCGAACCAGCCAACCCAGCAGTATCCCCAACCGCCGGGGAACTACCAACAGCCCCAGGGCTACCCGCAGCAGACGCAACAGCCAGTTCCTCAGGTCGGAGTCCCCAGCGGGGCCACGCTACCCATCCCCAACATCAACACAGCCAACGACCCCATCAATAACGTGGACCTGGCGTTCCTGCAGCAGCGCTCCGGGTCGGTGTACAGTGAGCTCGTGGGTTCGCTGCAGAGCACCTACAAGTCTCGGGTCAGCTCGATTCCCCTGGTGTTTGACAACGATGCGGCTTCCGTAAACGCATTTGCGGCATGTACCGGCTCGGGCAAGGCGCTCATTGCACTCACGGACGGCATCCTCGACATCCAGGCCCACTTGGCCCAAGCCCGCGCGACCGACGAAATCTTCGGGACAAGGAAGGTCGACGAATACATACAGTTCATCGCGCAGAACCAGGTACCTGACCAACCCGTCGTGCGTCCACCGGCGAGCTTCTTCACGCCGCAACAGAAATACGATGCGCGGAAGGTCCAGCGTCAGCACGAAGTCTACGAGGAGGAAGTGGGGTTCGTCCTATCGCACGAGCTCGCCCACCACTATCTCGGGCACCTCCCCTGCACGGCCGGCGGCGGTCCCCTCAACACCGCGGAGATCGGATGGGCGCTCTCGAGCGCGATTCCCTTCTTCAACCAGCCCAACGAGGTTGCAGCAGACGTCAACGGAACCCAGAACGTGCTCAACTCCGGCCGAGCCCGCAACGGCTACCACTGGACGGAGGCCGGCGGGCTCCTCACCATGCAGTTCTTCGGCGGCATGGATCAGCTGTCACCGCAGGACATCCTCTTCGGGTTCGAGAGTTCCCACCCTGCGCCTCAGATCCGGATCCCCATCATCCAGACAGCGGCCAATAATTGGCGAGGAACCGGCGGTATTCAGCTCCCGTTCCCTCTGCCGTTCTGAGTCTCGGGGCCTCCACGGATGGCCGCGGGGCTCCTCCGCCATGAAATGGCCCGATGAGCGAAAAACCCCATGCTCCAAGCCCTAGAAAGCTCGAGCAGTCGCGGGCTCGAGGTGATGTCGCTGTTTCGGCAATCCTGGTGCAGAGCGCGGGGCTCTGTGCAGCGCTCGTCGTGCTGCCAGGAACGCTTGCGGCATTGGTCCAGCACTTTCGCTCGAGACTGATACACGCGCTCACGTCGGGCTCGATCGAGGGCTCGGCACGCGGACTCGTGGGAGACGTCCTCGCACTCGCGTTGCCTGTGCTCATCGTGGCAAGTGCCGCATCGCTGGCTGCGGGGCTTCTCCAAACGCGAGGAACGTTCGCTCTCAAGCGTGCGGACTCCGGCGCGAGCCCGAACCCGCCGAGCCGGGCCGCCTGGTGCTCTTCGTTCGGCGCATCTTCCGCTCCAGCTGTCGTCCTCCTCACAGGCATCCTCATCGTGTCGGCTGGCATCTGGATGCTCCGAGACCAAGCCGTATCCGTCAGAAACGCGGTAGGCTCCACTCGGGCGGCGGTTAGCCTGGCCGGCACGGTCGCCCTCCGCCTTGCTTGGCTGGTCGCCGGCATCACTTCGACGGTCGGCTTCGCACACTATGCGCTGGCTCGCCGCGCACGATGGCAGAGGCTCCGCATGTCGGAGGCCGAGCTGCGTTGCGAGCAGCGAGAAAACCACGGCGCTCCCGCATTGCGCGCCGCCCGTCGGCGCAGGCACCTCGAGATCCTCGAGCCATCCCGCCCATCGCCCTCACAGTCGGAGCCACACTGACGGCAGTCTCAGCTGAGACCCCATCCAGCAGGGCGGGCCTCAAACCAACGTGTCGAGTCGAGCCTGCCAAGCGGCGCACGCCCGCATCTCCCCAGCCTTGCGGGAGAGAGCTACCGCGAGGACGAGGCTCGCGCGTTCCCCCCTCGGGTCTTGGCTTCGACGCGCTTCGGCTAGCGCCTCGAGGCACCAGAGCAGGGATTCCACATCATCACCAGCTCGGGCACACCACAGGGCTTCAGCAAGGAGCTTGCGACCGCGACCGACGGAACTGGTGGAAGCGGCTTCCAGCCGAGCAAGGACCTGGGCGAGGCGCCCTTCCCCACCCAGTGCCCGAGGTGTCGTCGCGTCCGAACTCGGCGACACTGGGCTCGAAGGCGCTATCGAGGCGCTCCGCTTGGACCGTTCAGCGACACGGCTTGCCGATGGAACAGGATGCGTCATACGAGGCGTGTCGGGAGGCAGATCCACCACGTCATTTGCGGTCCAGAACCCCGAGAGCCGATGCGCCATGAGGACCCCGAAGTCCCCACGGCTCGCGAAGCGCTCGAACACCGCCGCCGAATCCTCGAGCTGGTTCACTCGACAGAGCAGGGCCATCTTCCTGCCGAGTTCGGCGGCTCGCTGGGGATCGCCGGCTAGGAAGGCGTGCACGGCAGCCGCGCCAGCGAGCAGCGGCCGCTCGGCGTTCTCGCATAGCTCGGAGATGAGCCGGTGGAGCTCAGCGCGACGCCGGGGTTGCATGACGGCCATCGAGCGTCGGCGCAGGGTGTCGCTGCTCAAGGCCACCATCCTGTCCCCACTCCGACGCAGCAATCGCACGGCGTTGAGGGTGCGAGTCAATGGACCGAGTTGGACAGGGACCGCGCCGCGTTCCGCCAGCCATGCCAGATCGGTGGCCTCGGCCTCACCTCCCAGTATCGCCAGCGCCTCGAGGAGCTCTCGCTCTTGCGGCTCGAGCCGTTCTAGTCGTCGAGCGATCCAGTAGGCTGGTGTTCGCGGCCTTCCACGCCCCGCGATTCGTCCTCGTGGCCGCAATTTGCCGTCGACCCAGACGAGCTCTCCGCACTCCAGTGAGTCCGCGATGGCCTCGCTGATCCCCAGCGGCAAACAGCCCCCACGCTTGGCGTAGCGAGCAGCCACCACCGGCTCGAGACTGGCCTCCACCATGGATTCGATGGCGACGATAGCCTCCTCTTCGGAGATGCAGTTGAGCCCGATCTCGGCGTGGACTGGAAGACGCTGGAACCCCGGCGGAACGCCACCGTCCCTCGAGCGCACCAGCACGGCGGCGTCACCGCCCCCGACGAGGAGAGCCTCCAGACTCTCTCGGTCGACCCGCTGCGGCTCCTCGACGAAAATGACCGGATCGCGGCCGGCTATCCGCGTCCAACCGAGCAGGAGTGCGACCGCCTCCGTCGGACGCAAGCCCGCACCTCCCAGTAGCCGCTCCATGCTGGACGATAGCCCTGGCTCTCGCTGGACGCGCGCCGAGGTGTCAGGCATGCGAGCGAATGCGCGGCGAAGCGCTCCAAGGGGTTCCCCTGCCAGACCGGGACCAAGACGAAGGAAGGGTCTCGCGCCCTCCAACTCGCGAAAGAATCGCGTCGCACCAGAGCCAGGGGGCGCGTGGAGCACCGTGAGGTGTGCCGGAGCGAGATCAGCCGCTTGCTCCGGCGGGACCCCAACCCACGCCGATGGACTGAGTCGCCCCAGACTCTCCGCAAAAGGCAGACGCGCCGAGTTCTGGAGATCGAGGACACCGACGCATTCCACTCGCCCCCGATTCGTCCTGTAGCGCTTGCCGCTGAGCAGCACTCGCCGCTCTCGCACCAAGCGGGCCCGCCGCTCGATTAGCGCTTCCCCAGGTCGGGCCTGCCGGGCCAAGCGCTCTGCCTCCCGCAGCGCTCGCCCGATGACGACAGCGAAGCGTCCCGCCTGCTCCAGGATGGACCTCACGCGCCCCTCCGCGATTCCTACACCGAACCTCCCGGAAGACGCTGCCGCGCGAGCAAGCTCGATGGCCGCATCGAGATTCTCTCTGGGAAAGTCGCACACGACCAAAGGCGGCAGCCAGGCAACCAGGCGCGCACCCTGCCTTGCGATATCCGCAACCAGCGCGCGTAGCGCTTCTTCCCGGGGCCGAGTCGACTCGGACGACCATGCTGTGGCCCTGAGGCCCACCACAACGCGATGAGGTTGTTCGCTCACTCGACTCTTACCCGTTTCTTGAGATCGCGAAGGTCCTGCTCGACCTGGCTGACGTCGCCGGCAGTTGCCGGCGACGCGCCGCTCTCCAAGGCACGGAACCTGGCTTCCACCTCGTCGAGAGACATCCCGCCTGGCCCTGCCCCGAGCGCGGCATCGACCTCCCGCTGTGCCTCGATCGCGACTTCGACCCCCTCAACCTGACTCTCGAGCCTCCGGAGCTCGTCGAACGGGGTTGGCCCGCCGCCGCTGTGACCGAGCCCCTCGGCTCCACCACCACCGCGAGCCTGCTCGACTTGGACCGCGATCGTCCCCTTTCGCGCTTCGACCCCCTTGATGGTTCGATCCATGCGCTCAAGCTCGGATTTCAATTCGAGGGCATTGATGCGTTGCTCCGAGCGGAGGGATTCCGCCTTGTCTCGTTCGGCAACGAGACGGCGTTTCTGAGCAAGTGCCTCGCGCGCGAGGGCGTCGTCATCGCTGCGCACAGCCAACTCCGCACGCTTCTCCCAGCGTTGAATCTCGGCGTCCAGCTCCTCGACCCGCTGCCTCAGCTGCTTCTCCACAGCAACACTCTCCACCGCGTGCCGCTGTGCCGCACGGAGCTGCTCCCGCATCTCGGTGACGATGAGCTCGATAGACTTGCGAGGGTTATCGAGTTGGTCGAGAAGCGCATTGAAGTTGCTGGAGACGACGCGCCCCATCCGATCGAACAGGCCCATGGGTCCACCATGCCACGGCTCGACAGCCGGGCGCTACTGCGATCGCATCGCGCGACTCCACGGGGCGTCGAGTCGAGACGACCGTTCGCCCGAAATCGGATGTACCTCGCACCGATAGTCCCAACGGCCAGACCGGCCTGGCCGCCCCGTAGCGCTGGCGACCATCCAGACCTCGCCCCACCCCCAAGCGCGCGGCGGTGTCAACCCAGAGCGCCCTCAGGAAGCGCTGCTAGCGATTGACGATGTGTATTGCGTGGCCCAGCGCCGCCGCACTCGCCTCCATGAGCGCCTCGGCTAGCGTTGGATGCGGATGAATGGTCATCGCGAGGTCCTCGGCGCTCGCCACCATTTCGAGAGCAAGGGCGGCTTCGCTGATCAGGTCGCTGGCACCGGGCCCGCAGATGTGGATCCCCAGCACCCGCTTGGTCGCCTTGTCCATGACCACCTTGGCGAATCCGTCGGTCTCCCCGAGGCTCATCGCGCGCCCGAGCGCCGCGAAGGGGAAACGCCCCACCGAAACCTCGTACTTGTCGAGCTTGGCCTGGTCTTCAGTGAGACCCACGCTGGCGATCTCGGGCTCGGTGAAGACGATTCCCGGAATCGTCGCCCAATCCTTCGCAGCGGGTTTTCCGGCGATCACTTCGGCGCAGACCTCGCCCTCCTTGGAGGCCTTGTGAGCCAGCATCGGAACGCCCGCAACATCGCCGATCGCATAAATGCCGGGCACGTTGGTTCGACACTGCGCATCCGTGGGCACGAATCCGCGTTGATCGATGTGCACCCCAAGCGCCTCAAGGCCGATTCCCTTGGAACGAGGTCGCATCCCCACAGCCACGAGTAGCACGTCGCACTCGAGTTCGATCGTCTTCCCCTCCAGACTCAAGGTGACCTTGAGAGAACCGTCAGTCTGGGGCGTCACCCCCTCTGCTCTGGCCTGCTTGTAGATCTTGGCCCCCCGCTTCGCCAGGTTCCGCTCGACGACACGCACCGCGTCCGAGTCGATCCCTGGAAGGAGACTCGGCGTCAGCTCGACAACGCTGAGCTCGCTCCCGAAGGCCTGATAGACCGAGCCGAGTTCGAGCCCGATCACGCCCCCACCGACGACGCACAAGCGCCTTGGAATCTCACGCAGACTGACAGCCTGGCGAGCGCCGATCACGCGGACGCCGTCGAATGGCAGGCTCGACACCTGGATGGTCTCCGAGCCCGTCGCAAGCACAATGCCACGGCTCGCCGCCAAGCGAGTCACCGTGCCGTCAGCGCGAGTTACCTCGATCGTATCCCGAGCGACGAGCTTACCGTGGCCTTCAACGAGCGTCGCGCCGTTGGCCTTGAGGAGCTGTCGGACACCACCGGTCAGCTTCGTGACGATGCCATCCTTCCACGACTGCATCCGCGCGACGTCGAGTTCCACGGATCCGAACTTGATCCCGTGGTTCTCCGCCCCCTTGGCCTTACCATACAGATGCGCGTTGCTGATCAATGCCTTTGAGGGGATACATCCCCAATTCAGGCAGACTCCACCGTACTCCTCCGCTTCGACGCACGCCGTCTTGAGACCGAGCTGCGCCAACCGAATCGCGGCCACGTATCCCCCTGGGCCCCCTCCTAGAACAACCGCGTCGAATGCTTTCTGTTCCATGGACTCGCCTCTAGTCGACAATCATGCCCGTCACAAGTGCCGACCCCGAGTGGCCATGGGTCCGGCCAGCAGGGCATCGCGCTGCTCGCGAAGGTGCCAGGGCAGGCGCTGGTACACGTCATCGAAGAGCGACTCCCGCGCTGGCATCTCATCAGACTCGGCTTCCGCGATCGCGCTGGAAATCTCGGTAAGCACATCCTGCTCCAGTTGACGTTCCTGGGCCTCGTCCCAATACCCACGCGCCTCCAAGTTCCGACGCAGGCGCGGCACGGGGTCGAGCAAACGCCATGCCTCGAGTTCGGCCGCGCTCCGGTAACGCGCCGGATCGTCACTCGTGGAGTGCGCGCCGAGCCTATACGTCACGCACTCGATGAAGGATGGACCGTGTCCTTGGCGGGCACGACGGCACGCTTCCCGAACCGACGCGAGCACCGCGAGGGCGTCATTGCCATCCACCCGCAACGATGGGACGCCGTAGGCGTAGGCCTTCGCGGCCAGGGTCGCAGCAGCCGTCTGTCGGGATGGTGGCGTGCTGATGGCCCACTGGTTGTTCTGACAGATGAAAACCACAGGAGTGCGAAAAACGGCGGCCAAGTTGAGCGCAGCATGGAAGTCGCTGCTGCTCGTCGCACCGTCTCCAAGAAACGCCAGCATCACGCGGGCCTCTCCTCGCAGACGAGCAGCCCAAGCGGCGCCCACCGCGTGAACCAGCTGAGTACCGATGCAGCTCGACCACGAGACATGGAAGAGCGAACGCGAGCTCATGTGGCTTGGCATCTGCCGCCCCTTGAGAATGTCCGAGCGTGAGCCAAACACTTGGGCCAAGTAGCGCTTCAACGGCGCCCCCCGGACGAGCATGATGCAGCTCTCGCGCAGTGCCTGAAAAACCCAGTCCTTGTCATCCGCGGCGAGAGCGGCTGCCACCGGAACGGCTTCCTGTCCGACGCAAGATCCATAGAAGCTGACGCGACCTTGGCGCTGCAAGGAGACCATGGTCTCGTCCAGCAGCCTGACTCGCCGCATCTCGCGATACAGGCGAATCCGAAGCGCTCGGTCAGCGAACACCGCGACGTCGCACAGCTCTACGCCCGCTTCGTCCAAGACCCTGACGAGCTGCCCGTTGGCTTCGCGTGCTCCGACTTCGGCCATCTCATATAGATACTACGGGGCTCCCCACCTGTGGAAGTCGTATCGAGAGCAGGCGCGGGCAGCCCCTCTTCCCGACCATCTCCAAGCGCAGCCAAACCTCGCTCATTCGCGCGGTCGCGCCATTCACGGTCCGGGCTCGATCATTCGGTTCACCTGCCGGCAAACCGTCCGTCCATCTTTGTGTCGCCGAGTGCGTCGAGTGCCCGGGTCACGCTCTCCCGCTCTTCGTCATCGCGCGGAGTCATAGCCTCCAGAAACGGCTTCGCCTGCCGGAGCCGGCCGCGCGCCACTGCTGCAAGCGCCATGGCTCGCACCTGGGCATTGCGCGAGGCGAGGTCTTGGAAGAGACGTCGTAGCACGTCCTGGTCACCGAGTTGACCGAGAGCCACGCGGGCATGCCAGTCGAAGGGCTTGCGAACGAGCCACCCTCCGAGCCTGCGGCGCAGCCCTGGAATCGCCTCGGATAGGCCGGCGTCCCCAGCAAGCGCAATGGCCGCCGCTTCGTCCTCGGGATCCCGAATCTCGCTGTTTGCGTTGAGCATCGCAGCGATGACCCGATACGCCTCACGGACGTCCTCGCGAGCTGCAACGAGGGCGGCCGCGAGCCGCACCGATGGTTCAGAATCGGTGAGGAGCCTCTCCACCGCTTTCGACATATCAGCGCTTCTCTGAGAAGACTCGAAGTGCTCCTCGATGAGCCGCACGGCGATGTAGCGGACTTCGGCATCCTCATCGACAAGAGCTCGCTCCAACTCCCTTTTCGCCTCCCCACGACTGGAGTTGGCAAGAGCGATCAGTCCCTGAAACCGGAGCCCTGGCAGACCATCGCGACATGCCGCGCGAAAGAGCCTCAAGGCGTCGTCGCTCCCCGAGCCAAGCTCCCCCAGTGCCAGCAGCACCATCTGCCTCACACGGGGATGCTCGTCCTGCGCCGCTCGAAGCAACGCAGCTTCGGCTCGCTTCTCGCCAAGATCCGCCAACGCGACGGCGGCCTGGGACCGAACCCGATGGTCCTTGTCGGTCGACAGGGACCGCACGAGCTGGTCCAGCACGAGGCCAGCCTTGGCCTCGGCACGAAAGCGCCCCAGCTCGGCGACCGCGGAACGCCTGACGTCCGCTTTGGCGTCGGCGGCGTCGCGCAGCGCGGCGCTGAGACTCCGCGGCAGAGCCCGAGGCTGGAACAACGGTGCCCCTACCCTGTCGTTCCGGCGCTGCCGCCCGCGTCCGTGCTGCCCCCCGCGCCAGCCGAACCCGCAGTTTCACCACCGCCACCTGCGGTCTCGGGGGCCCCCGCCCCTCCCGCAGCCCCACCACCGCCGCCAGCACCGGCCGTCGCGGGTACCGTAGGCTCGGGCACCTCGACGGATTCGGCCCCGGTACACACCTGCCCGTCGTTTTCCTCGATCAGCTCGGGATCGAACGAGGCTGGGACAATGCACACCTTGCCGTGTCGCTGGCCCTCCTCCACCACGATGGCCCCCCAAGGGTTGGCGCGGGCCAGGTCCACGCAGGCGTAATCCGAACGGCAGTCGGAGTCTTTGTGGCATCGACGCATGCAGTACGTGCGCCGAAGCCGGGTCCGAGAGGAGGTCCCCTCACAGTCTGCGTGCTGCGAGACAGACGCGCGAAACGCAATGCACGATGCCTCGCTGGGACAGCTGTCCTCACTGCACCCCGGAACTGTGCAGTAACCGCCCGGTTGGCTCGTGTCACAGAGCCGATCGCCTTGGGCAGAGCACTCCGTCGAGGTGGTGCAGGAATCCCCGATCTTGCTGGCGCAACCAAGAAGCAGAAACACAACGCCGAGCGAGGCGCTGAAGATAACCGTGCGGGGCGTCATGGGCCGCGCACTCTAGCACGCAGATTGCGGCTGCCGAGCGTCATGTCGGGCCACTCGTCCGCGGAGCCGACCGCGAGCCGGAAGGGAATCATCGCCGCGGGCCGATGACCGCCCGGGGCGTCCCCCAGTTGACATGCGTGACCCCGGCCTCTAAACCTGCCCGAGAAGAGCGATCCGAGCGGATCGCCCTCGGAGGACCGGCCATGGCCATCCATATCACCCACGACTGCATCAGCTGCGGCGCCTGCCAATCCGAATGCCCCAACCAGGCCATTTCCGAGGGGGATGACACGTACGTCATCGATCCCAAACTCTGCACCGAGTGCGTGGGGTTCCACGATCAAGAGGCATGCCAAGCAGTGTGCCCAGTGGAGTGCTGCTTGCCCGATCCCGGTCGAGTGGAAACCGAGGCGGATCTGCTGGCCCGAGCCCTTCAGCTTCATCCCGACGACGCGGTGCTCAAGAAGGCTGCCGAGAGCGGGAAATTCCCATCGCGGTTTCGCAAAGGTTGACCATCCCTTGGGTCCCAAGGGCCTCTCTGTGCGCGTCCCGTCTCTGCGCCAATCTCGCGGGACGGGGTTTTCTGCCTTCTGGACACTCGCCCTTGGCGCGATCGGATGCGGTGGCAGCGTTCCGCTGCTGCACCCGGCGCACCCCCTGGAGCCGGAGCAGCTCTCGGCCGGAGTCGGGCTGAGCAGTCTTCATTTGGCAGGCGAGGTCGGCAAGGTCGTTCGAGACCAGGACACCCAACCCGAGGGGAGTGTTGGAGCAGGAACGGCTGCGCATGGCGCGCTCGCCCCGGCGCTCGCGCCGTGGTTCGGGATGCGCGTCGGGCTCGACCACGGATTGGACGGGGGTCTCGCTCTGAGCGGTCGCAGCGTGCGCGCCGATCTCCGACACGCCTGGCAGAGTCGCCACCTAGCGCTCAGCACAGGCCTCGGGGCCGATTCCGTATTGTCGCAGCAAGCAAGCCGCACCTCCTATCTGAGTGTCGGAGGCGTAGACACGGGGTCCACGATGGGCTGGGGCCTCGATGTCCCTCTCTTGTTCGGCGCACGTACTGACGCCAGGAGCGTCGAAGGCTGGGTCGGCGCACGCACGGGTTATCAACACAGCGCGACCGACCTCGGTCTGCCCGTCACGGCTTCGTCGTCCGCCGAGTCCGACGGCGAGGTTGACCCCGGCCTCGGCGCGAGCGCAGACGATGTGTGGGCGGGAGCGGTCGTGGGGATTGCCTTGGGGGTTGCGCCAGTCTGGCTCGTGCTCGAGGCGCAGGGCTCCTTTCACTGGCTCTGGGGCAGCTATGAATCGGCAGAGGGGAGCCGCAGGGATTTCTCGCTGACCGGAACGGTATGGTCTCCAACCGTTGCATGCAGAGTCGAAACCTGGTGACCGCCTGGCCAGTTCGGCATACCCCGTACATTCGGTCCCACTTGCGACGGCCGGCCTGTCCCGCGATCCTGCTGGCGGCTGTGGTGCGTGGCCTCCCCCGGTATCCCGAGTCAGCGCCCAGATAAGCCGTCGCGCCTTGCACCTCCGGTCCCCCGCACGTACGATGTGCCCGTGCATTGGTTCCTGTGGTCATGCCTGGGAGGGCTCGTCGGGCTCATCGTTTTGGGGTGTTCTGCCGACGTCGAGAGTTCTCAGAGCCCTGAAGATGCCTCGGTCATTCAGGCAGCCATCGTGGTGGAGCGCCGCGTCGACGTCCGTCCGGCGGGGCCCGCCACGGGCCAAGCGCTCGTGGGCTTTCTGAGCGTCCCCACCCACGTTGATCCGGGCGTTGCCATGCAGCTCGTGGGGCTTGAGCCAAGCTGGCCAGATATCCCGGGCTGCAAAGTCCTCGGGGCCAAGACGGGAGCCACGGTTTCATCCATGGGCACCATGGAGTTCCTCGATGCCGGCTCGGTGGAGATTCTCGCGGCAGGCTCCCAGGAGGAGCTGGCGCCGCGTGTGTTCCCCACGGTCACCGACTCAATTGCCGGGCTCATGTACACATCCCGTGAGCCCACAAAATCCCTGTGGCCCGCAGCGGCCCAATATGTGGTTCGCACGACGGGCGGTCCCGGACTGCCCCCGCTCAACGTGACCGCTCAGGCGCCGGCCGAGTTGGATTCCGTTACCGTGGGAGGCGCCCCACTGGCAGCCGCAACCTCCATTCATCTCGATGCGCCTGTGGATTTGACTTGGTCCGTGGGGCAGCCCGGGGATGTCGTGTGGGTGGAGCTTGCCTCACTCGACACCTTCGCGGGCGTGCTGTGCGCGTTTGGAGACGATAGCGGAGTGGGGACGATCCCGTCCCTCAAAGGCGTTGCACCCGGTGCCGGAACGCTCGAGGTGCACCGCTCAAGAAGCGTGCCGTTTCGCGCGTCCGAACAAGCCCGAGGGGCCGTTCGATTCGACTTCAGTGTAATGCGAAACGTCGAGCTGCTGTAGCGCGCCGAAGGTGATCGCCGGGGTCTGGGGAAGCTGGCCTGGCATTGAACCCCGTTCGACCCCTCGAGCGCAAACACAGCCAGCCCCCGAGAGGACGGTCGCCCAAGCGCCGGAGAGTAGAACTTGGCAGCAACCCGGTTCCCCCACCCAGGCACTGCCCGAGTGGGTTGCCGAGCCTGAGGGATCCCGCGCGAAGCCAATCGCGGCCGGTCTACCACGCAGGGCGTGAACCGATTCCTCAGAACTGTTCGAGGAGCTGCTCCTCCCAGGTGAGCTCGGGCTGTCGGGTGCAGCCATCGGTGCATGCCGGCGGTGGCACCGCGCCAGTTGCGCACCCAGGCTGGACGCCGTCATCGCTGCTGTCGAGGCATACCCGCAGCGGCGCGGACACCCCGCGATTGCCGACGCCATCGTAAGCGACCGCGGCAAGACACACCCACCCCTCGGAGTCGACGTAGGGGTCAAGATCCCATTGACTACCCGCACACGCCCCCCCGGAGTCATTCGTCACCCCGACCGCGAACACAGCCGGAATCCGGTCGTCCCCGATGAACTGCGAGGTGGCCCGCCACATGTCCGAGGACCCTCCGCACAGGGGAGCGGACGCCCCGGTGGAATCCGGTTGGCACATCCCTTCCGCAAGCGCTGGGTTCGCCTGGGGTTGGAGCGTTTCCGTGGTGTCCTGGCTTTCGTCCCCTTTCGGACCGACCGGGAGCAGTTCCTGCTGGGTCAGTTCCAGACCGTCGCCACTGATGGAGTCGCACTCGCCATCGCCGTTCGAATCGATGATGAACGGCGCAGTGGGGTCCGTCGCCAAAAACAGCTGAGTGCGCTCGGGATCGACGGCCGCGTAATAGAACATCGTTTGACCCTCGGTCGAGTTCGTGCGGTCCACAACGAAGGCGCGGTAGATGGCAATCATGGGTTGGATGTCAAGGTCGTTCACAGCCGCGGAGCCAACGGGATCGAAGGGATGGGTGCAGTAAATGGTGGTTCCGTTTCGAGTCAGATCACGGACGGGAGGAGGATCGAGGGAGACGTAGGGCGGCTCGTTGTCGATGTGGTAAAGCGCACTCGCGGTCTCGCTGGAGTTGCCGGCCAGATCATCCGCGGTGATGTTCACGGTCATCTGAACCTTCGACCCCTGAACAGCTGCGGAGTCGAAACTGAACCGGTAGGCGCCATTCTCGAAGCCCCACGCTGCGCTGTCGGACGAGTAGCGGTCTCCGCTTGCCGGGTCAGTGACGTTGATCATCACTCGAATGGTATCCTCGGCGACACCGCTGTAGTCATCGCTCACACTGAATTCGAGAGTTACTTGCCCCCCGACAACGGAAAGAGGCGTGGGCTTCCTAATGCTGATCTCTGGCCCCGCACCGTCCAGGATGAAGTTGTACGACAAGAGCTCGGTGATACCCTCCGGCACGCGGGAGTTCGTTGCACTGACCGTCACGGGGACGGTACCGACTGGCATGGGGTCGAAGAACGCGGTGTCTGCGAATGGAACAAGCGCCTCGTAGATATCGGGAGCGTCACTCGGAGTGAGCTCAAAGTCGACCCCTGCCACCTGCAAGGTCGCGACAGCAACACTGGCCCCGGCATCGTCCTCGACCAGAAGACTGGGCGACACTTCGAATTGCATCAGAGTGTCGCGCGCAGGTAGCGCCTCGCTCTCCACGGGAACGATGGCCGTAATGAGGGGCCCGTGGTCGATGAACTGCTGAATGGACGCGGTCGCAGCCACGGGCTCCGAGCTCTGGGTTGTCGCGCTACATTCGATCGTGACCACGCCGGCAGGATGGTTCGCGACCACGAGCTGGGCACCAAATACTCCCTCCTCGTCGGTCGCATCAGCAGCCACGCTGTCGAGTTCGTCGCCGTCAGCGTCCATGAGCGAGACACTGACACTCGTTCGGTCAACAGGGTCACCCCCGCTCGCCGCGACGGCCTGGCAGAGAACAGAAACGCTGTCGGAGAGGACCGCTCCGTCGCTTGGGTGAAGAAGCTCGGTCGGGGACACGATGGAGACGACTGGAGCGAGCGCGTTACCCGAACCTGCCGCGGCTCCCGCAGCGCCGCCCTCGGAGCTTGCGGGACTCCCGCCTTCCCCTGCAGCAGCCCCGCCTCCGCCCACCTCCGCCGAGGCGCCCGCTGCCCCAGCGGCGCCCGCTGCCCCAGCGGCGCCCGCTGCCCCGGCAGCGCCCGCTGCCCCGGCAGCGCCCGACGCTCCGTTGCCCGTAAGCCCTGAGGAGCCCGCATCAGAGATGCCGCCGGGCTCCACGTCGCTGACCTTCGGACGGTCCTCGTTGCCGCAACCAGCCAAGATAACGCCCAGCGAGATCCAGTGAGCAAGCCGCCTCATCGTCGTTCTCCACCTGCCCGTCGATTGGGGGCACGGTAGGGAGAGGGTATCACCAGCTTCTGCGAGCGTCCTCCCGCGCGTCGCGGATTCGCCGAAGTCGGTAGGTGATGCGCAGTCCTGGCACATCTTCCGAGGATGTGCGCTGGATTTGCGGCCAGTCTCTCGCATCACGCGAGGCCGAAGTACCAGTTCGCTTTCGCAGCCCCAGAACGCCCCTGCCCGGTGCCACCCTGCGCGCCAGACGCAAGAGGCGCCGGACTGGAGGGCAACTGGGAGCACCGCACCGTCGTCCCCATGCATCCGGAGCTCCCTCCTAGCCAGAATTGCTCCCCCCTCTGTCAGCATCCGCCCCCCCAAGGCCGGGACGGCCCGGAAACGGAGCGCCCCCTGGGCTGCGCTGGGTGTGGAAGAAGCGGCGTCGACCGCCAGCAGCTCGGCTGGCTCCGCAAGAGCGAAGCGGCAAACGGATACGCGCCTTCAGGGAGCGGTAGGGCTTCCCCCGATTCCTGCCGTCGAAGCAGGTGCGACCGCGTTCCCACGCGACCCCTGCGCCGTTGACGACGCCTGTCCCGCGGGCTTCCGCGAGGGCGAGGCGCCCCGGTCGAGGATCCGCAGACGAAGCTCTCGCTGCTCGCCGTCGCGAAGCAAGAGCACCGTCAACTGGTCGGCGGTTTTCAGGGTCTGAAAGGCGGCGAAGGCCTCGCTGTCCCGCTCGATGGGCATGGAATTGACCCGCAACACGACGTCGTCGGGTTCGAGATCGATCCCGTCCCAGTACTGCGCCGGCTGCAGGCTCACGATCCGGAACCCCACGAATACGCCGCCGTCCAGCTTGGGCTCCACCTCGACGTGTTGGAGGAACCGGCCAAGACCAGCATCGACCGTCTTCACCACATCCTCGCGCCAAATCGCCCCGGGGGGAGCCTTGGCAGGCGCGGCAGGAGGAGGGGCAGACGGATGCGCGGCAGGAGGAGGGGCCTCACTTCCGCAACCCATCCACAGCAACAAGGCAAAGGGCATGACGCGTTTCACCCGGCGAATATGTTCCGGACGCTGCCCCAGTGGCAAGTTCATGGCTGTCCAGCCTCGGTTCGGGGAAGGACTCCCGCCCCAAGTACCGCCTCGAGTACGGATACGCCAACGTCCTCCGGCGACCGACTGCCGTCCACGTGCGCCAACTTGCCCCTAGGTAGGAAACGTCTAGCGTCAACGTAGGCCTCCGCTAGACGCCGCTGGAGCGCAGCGGCTTCGTAGATCTCCTCGACACCGCCGCGCGTCTGACGTCGCTCGAGCGCCGTCGCTGCCGAGACGTCCAGCACGATGGACAGGTCGGGTTCGATAGCCTGTCGATTGAGCTCCCGGATCCAGACAAGCGCTGCCTCACCCTCGTCAGCCGTGAGCGACTGGTAGATCAGACTGGAGAGCAGATAGCGGTCGCTCACCACGACCACGCCCTGCTCGAGGGCGGGCCTCACCGTTCGAGCAATGTGGTCCGCGCGGTCCGCAGCAAACAGCAGCGCCATTGTCGCCCAATTCAAGTCAGGATCCGACTTGCCTTCGATGAGCAGCAGACGCAGAAGCCTCCCCACGGGACCTCGGGATGGCTCATTGGTGGCCTCGACGGAATAGCCCCTCGCGCGGAGCGCGTTGGCCAGGAGTCCGAGCTGGGTACTCGTGCCGCTTCCGTCCGTTCCCTCCAGCACAATGAAGGCACCGCGAGTCATCATCCGCCCCACCGAGTTGCGTTGCTCGTCTCGCTCGAACGGGCTGGCTCCCCAGGGACCGGCGGCGGATCCTCGCCCAGCACCACGTTGTCAATGAGCCGAGTCCGCCCCATGAACGCGGCGACCGCGATGACGCACCGCTCGACAACATCTGCTCCTGGTGCGAGTGGCACCAGTTCGTCGGCGTCGGCCACGGTAACGTAGTCGACCCGGAAACCGGCCGGCTCGAGCCGACTCTCCACGCAGACTCTCAATGCCGCACTGCTGCGCTCTCCCGCAGCAAAGTGGCGCGTCGCCTCGGACAGTGCCCGAGGCAATGCCACGGCGCGCTGCCGCTCATCTGCCGACAGGTAGGCATTTCGCGAACTCATGGCCAGTCCGTCTGTCTCCCGCACCGTGGGGTAACCGATGATCTCAACGGGAAGCAGCAGATCCTGCACCATTCGCCGGATGACTTGAAGCTGCTGGTAATCCTTCTTCCCGAAAACAGCGACACAAGGTCCGGCGACAGCGAAGAGCTTGGTCACGATCGTCGCGACCCCTTCGAAATGCGCGGGCCTGGAGACCCCGCACAGGGCATCGGTGATCCCCATCACTCGGACGCGAGTCTTCTCTCCTGCCGGGTACATCTCGGAAACCGATGGAGCGAACACCAGGGATGCCCCAGCCTCGTTGCACTTGCGCAAATCCCCTTCGAGATCCCGAGGATACTTGGCCAAGTCTTCGTTCGCGCCAAACTGGGTCGGGTTGACGAAAATGCTGACAGCCACGTCGGTGGCGTGGCGCTTGGCTTCCCGAATCAAGGAGAGGTGCCCCTCGTGTAGCGCGCCCATGGTGGGCACCAACCCCAACCGACCGCCTCGACGACGAACACGGTCGCACGCAGCCCGAAAGGATGGGACGTTCTCGTAGGTGCTTGGGGTCATTCTGTGCCTTCCTCGGCTGGACCGTAGCCCTGCTCACGCGGGGCAACAACCGCATCGGCTCCGGTAGCGGGGCCCAGCGACTTGCGGCCAAAACAGTGTTCCGGGCCCGGGAAGGTCCCCTCCGCCACTTCTGCCACATAGCGCCGCGCTGCCCCGACGATGGCGTCCCCAAGCTCCGCGTAGCGCTTCACAAACCGCGGCCGCACCCGATCGTACATGCCCAGCATGTCGTAGCACACGAGCACCTGGCCGTCGCATTGGGGGCCAGCCCCGATACCGATTGTCGGAACTGGAACCGCCGCCGTGACGCGCCCTGCGAGGTCAGGTGGCAACCCCTCGAGCACCATCATGTAGACCCCAGCCTCGACCAAGACCTTCGCATCCTCGATGATGACCTCACCCGCCTCGTCAGTGCGACCCTGTACCTTGAACCCGCCCATGGCGTGCACGAACTGTGGCATGAGCCCCAAATGACCCACCACTGGGATTCCAGCACGCACGATGGCCCGCACCTGCTCCGCAATGGCTCGGCCGCCCTCGAGTTTGACCGCCTCGAAACCACCGGATTTGATCATGGTCCCCGCCGCGTCGAGCGCTCGCTCCGGTGAGACCTGATAACTCATGAACGGCATGTCGCCCGCAACCTGGGCCCGTTCGGTGGCCCGCGCTACCGCTCGACCGTGGTAACAAATCTCGTCGAGGGTTACCGGAAGCGTGGTTGAGCGCCCCTGAATGACCATGCCCAGCGAGTCGCCAACGAGCAGAACGTCGACGCCCGCGCGGTCAAACAGCTGCGCGAAGGTCGCATCATATGCGGTGACCATCGCGATCTTGGCTCCGGTCCCTTTGCGGCTCAGTAGTGACGGTGCAGTGACTTTGTCCGGCTTCATGGCTTCCGGCGCGAGACTAACACCGTTGATCGGTCCCGGCAGGTCGGCATGACTCCGATCCGCGGCCGATCTCCGGCCCCAAGGCGGGACAGCACAGTCAGGCTGCACGTCGGCCTCCGGGGCAACTTGCCCCCCGCCTGGCCCGAGTCACAGGCACAGCCTCCGCTGCCTCGCCCGCAGCGCAAACCGGCGAACCGAGTACGAACTCCTGACCTGGTGTACT
>CAYRKE010000042.1:7829-44796 GCA_964424695.1 uncultured Polyangiaceae bacterium | reverse complement strand
CGGCATGGACGGGACCGCCCGTCATCCCGTCTCCGGGGACCACCGACAATGAAGGACAAGTGCTCGCCTTCAACGCGGAGGACCCCGTTCTAGCGCGCCCGTTATCCCCGGACTCAGTCAAACCAGACTCGCTCTACTCCATAGCGACCACTTGAAGATTCCGCCAAGATGCCGAAAGTAGCGATTTCCAGGTTGACCCTCGCTGATGCTGAAGAGTTTCTTGAGGCTGCTCGGCGAAGTGTCGATCTTCACACTGGGTGGGTTGAGCCTCCAACGACGATGCCAATGTTTGAACGCTACCTGAACCCCGAGCAGCAATGCTGCCTACGGTATGTGGCGCGGAACGACGCCGGTAGTCTCGTAGGCGCTGTCAATATCAATGCCATCATTCGTGGAGCATTGCAGAACGGATGTCTCGGGTTCTACACCTTCTTGCCCCACGCGAGGCAAGGGTATATGCGCTCCGCACTATCGCAACTGATAGCTCGTGCATTCGGAGAACACGGCCTGCATCGTTTGGAAGCGAACGTCCAACCCTCGAATACCCGTTCCTGCAACCTCGTGGAAAGCCTCGGCTTCCGACTTGAGGCTGTGTCGCCCCGCTATCTGAGAGTGGCGGGTGATTGGCGCGACCACAATCGATATGTGACTACCGCCGAGGAGTGGCAACCAAACGGAGTCACCTGACTCACGCCTGCTACGGACGGCCTTCCTTGCGTGCGCGTTATCGCCATCGCTCCGGTCGCGTTCGGCGTTCTCCGTGGCTTGACGAGAGGCCCGACCTCCTCGCTCTTGGCGCTGCGGTGGTACTCTGCCTACTGCTCCTCGACCGTGAGCACCCCAGGATCCCAAACGATCTGTCCGTCGACTACGGTGAGCACGCTCTCGGTTGCCGGCAGCGAGAAGGGGGACACCTCGAAGATATCCTGGGATAGCACAGCGAGATCTGCGAACATGCCCTCGCTCAGTGCGCCTTTCTCGTCATCCATGTACTCGGCCCAGGCCGAACCACGTGTGTAGGCGGTCAGGGCCTCCTCGATGGTGAGCGCGTTCTCAGGGTGCATCGGATTGATGACCGCGAGCATCATGTCCAGGAACGGGTTGGCAGTGTATCCAGTAGCGTCCGTCGCGAAGGCGATGGGTACTGCGCTGTCGAGTAGGGCACGCACGGGCTGCATCGTCGCTGCGCGTTCGTCTCCAAGGCGGGCCCGGAAGAGATCGCCCAGCGCGAAGTGGGTTGGGCTAATTACCACGACCACCCCTTTGCTGGCGAGATCGGGGATCTGTTCCGGCTGAATCATGTTGCCGTGCTCGATTCGCAAGCGCCGCGGAGACCATTTGCCGTCGGATCCGGTGTTGCTCATCGCCTCGATGAGCCGAGTGATGGCGTGGTCACCGACAGCGTGAAATAGCCTCTGGCTGGTGCGGACTGAGCCCGAATTGACGGCTGCCTCGAAGATCTCGTCGTATCGATCCTCCGGGAATGCGAGCCGCCCCATCTCCGCGGGGGCGTCGGAATACGGCTCGTTCAACGCGGCGAGGCGTTCGATGGGGGTCCCGTCCAGGATCCACTTGATGCCGGTGGACATGTACTTGTTGTTGGTGTTGGTGAGGCTGGGTCCTGGCTGGCACTCGGTCTGGGCTTCCTCGACCGAGACGGGGAAGCAGATCATGCGAATGCGCAGGGGAAGCTCGGTTCCGTCGAATAGCGTTTCCAGCGTGTCCCATGGTATCCACGACATGTTCTGAATCGACGTGACGCCACGACGCCGAAACCCGTCGAAGGAGCCTCGGAACTGCTGGAGGATTTCTGCCGAGGACAGGGTCATCGTCATCCGCCGCGTGAAGTCGAATTCAGCGTATTCGTGAAGAACTCCGGTCAGAACTCCGGTCTCTGGATCCCGTCCGTAGAACCCACCGAATGGATCCGGCTGGTTCTCATCGAGACCCATCGCCGTCATGGCGGCCGTGTTGATGTACATGTTGTGCCCGGCCCAGTTCTGCAGGACAACCGGGTAGTTCGGAGCTCGCTCATCCAGAGTGAAGCGATTGGCGCCTGGATCCTCCATGAAGGCGTTGCCAACCAAGCCAAAGAGCCACGTGCCGGCAGGGTAGGCATGAACCGCGCTCTCGACGAGCGCCAGGACCTCGTCGAGTGTCGGTCCCGGGCCAGGGATGTAGTCGGGAGGGATGATCATCGGTCCCAGCGGATTCATGGGAAGCGCGTGCACATGCGCGTCGTTGATCCCGGGGATCAGGAGACGACCCTGGAGATTGATGCGCGGCGCGTTGCCACCCGAGTACGCCAGCACGTCATCGGTCGTTCCGACTGCGACGACCTTCCCGTTGCTGATGGCGACCCCTTCCGCCCAACGGTCGGTCTCCTCGTCCGCACCGGTGAACACTCTGCCGTTGTACAGAACGAGCTTGGCGTAGCGGGGATGCGTCACTTCCGTAGTCCCGGGCACGAGATCGGCGTTGTCAGTGATGCCTCCACTTCCACCTCCACCTGGAGCGCCTCCAGCCTGGCCTTCCCCGGCGGCTCCGCCAGTCTCGGGAGCCCCGGCAGCTCCTCCGCCAGCCTCGGGAGCCCCGGCAGCTCCTCCGCCAGCCTCGGGAGCCCCGGCAGCTCCTGCATCCTCTGTCGTGGCGTGCTCACCCGTTGCGCCCGCCGTGGCAGGCTCGGGGGCGCGACGCTTGGCGGATTGCGCGCTGTTCATGCTGCATGCCGCCGAGACGGCCGCACACAGAAGCAGGGGGGTGAAGGTCGCAAGCGAGTACGTGCGTGTGAATCTGTCGACCCTGTGCGTCATTGTGTTTCGTCCCTTTCCGAGCGTTTCCAAGCTGTGCCGTGTCAGTCCCAGGTTGGCTGACGCGTCGTGCTTGCCGGTCTACTTCATCGCGTTCTCTGGCTCGCGTGGCGCTCCAGCGGAACAGTGGCCCCGGTGAATAATAGTCAGAATCATCTTAACGAACGCACCGCGCTCGCTTCCCGCATCCCGCGTGGTAGCAGACCCCACACCCATCAGGTCGCGTGTCAGATGCGTCGCCTCACGTGGTGGCAGCCCCCCACTGACGAGGCCCAATGTGAGATGCGTTGCCTCGTGGTGGTGGGCACCTACCGACGAGGCCAAGTGCCAGATGCGACGTTGCGTGGCGGTGGATCCCACCGCGCGACTCGAGCGACTGGGTATCTGTTGTCATGTGGGGCTTAATTTTCTGGGCACCTGCTCCGTTAGGCGGGGCGCATGTTCTTCGACCCATTTCGAGCAGCTGTCGGCCTGGCGCGGTGAGATGTCGACGCTGCTCACGGTGAAAAGAGTGGCCAGTAACCAGGCGCCAAGAAGGCAGATCGGGCTCTGATGTCGACACAGGCTGTAACCCTCGTTGCAAGCGCTCTGCTCGAGCGTGGCCCAGTTCCCAGTGGCCTCATGTTGGAGGGCGCAGCGCACCTGGCTGGCGCTCTGGACGCCAATGGATACGCGCCATGCGTCTACGATTTCAACTCGTTCTTGAGCATTCAGAAGGTGATCGACGAAGGGAGGCCCGGATTCCTGAGCTGGGCACTCGAGTGTCTGGACGCCGATGTTTGCCGAAGAAAGACTCGGCTGGTTGGGTTCAGTCTCTACACCAACGGATTTCGAGACTGCATTTGGCTTGCGACCCAGCTCAAGCGCCGGCATCCCCGCCTCGTCATCGCAGCTGGAGGACCCTTGCTGGGCTGGCTCGAGGAGACCCTCTTCGAAATCACTGATGCTTTCGACGTTGCTGTCGTCGGCGAGGGCGACGAGGCCATCGTGCGGCTAGCTGACGTGGTGTACCGCGAAGGAAGCCTCGGGGCGGTGCCTGGCGCCATGTATCGGAGTGGCTCCGCTCTGGTGCGCAATCGCAGAGCCTACGGGGACCTCAAGCGGCTCGCTTTCCCACTATACGACACTGAAGTCTACCCCTTCTTCGAGCACAAGATACCAGTTTCGACGCTACGAACCTCGGTGGGGTGCCGCTGGGCGCGCTGCACGTACTGCCTACAGCCGCGAATGGATGGGCGCTACCGCGAGCGCGATCTCGACGAGGTTCTGGCGGAAACCGAGCAGCTTGCTCGGCGCTACGGCATTCGGCGGTTTCGTCTGTCGGATCCCATGCCTAGTCCCGCACGCCTGCGGCGTTTGAGCGACGGACTCCGGGAGGGAGAGTCTCTGGCGGCTTTCGCCTACCCCGAGCCGGAGCTGGTCCCCGAGGACCTCGGGGGGCGCGTGGCCGCCATCTTCCTCGGTCTGGAGCGCAGCGCACCCGACCAATTGGCTGCACTGCGTAAGTGTCGCAGCCCCGCCATCCACGGTGATGAGGCCCACCGCGTGGTCACCCAGGCGCGCGCAGCAGGCATCGCCACGGTCGTGGGCAATGTCGTACCAGTGGCGTTCGATACCACGGCGGCCATCGAGCAGCACCTGGCGCGCGTCATCGCCATGAATCCGGATTTCGTGACGGTCACGCCACTCGCCCCGCTTCCCCGGAGCCAGCTCCACCGGCGAGCACTCCACCTTGGGTCCAAGTCCGGCGTCACTCTGACTGAGGACTTCGTGAGAGACATGGGGACTTGGGAGCTCGATCTCCTCAGTTCTCCGAGCAGTTGGCCCGAGCCCCCCTGGCGCCTGGAAGTCGACGGGGCTCTGATCAATCCCATGCCCGTCGCCACCGAGCGTTTCGTCGAACCCCTGGCGAGACACGGTATCCTGGCCGTTTCCGATGAGATCGTCCTCATGGCCTCCCTGCTCTCCCCCCGATTGGCCAAGGACCAGCGGGAGCGCCGCTCCCAGGTTCTCACATTTCAGGGCGTGCTCCGCGACGCTTTGATTCGTGGGGACAAAGCCATTCTGGGTCGCATCTGCAGGGCGCTCCACGGCGCGCCCGCTGCTGCATCCGATTTCTCTCACCAGACACAGGTGGATACATGGAACGTACCAGCTCAGCATCTGTCTTTGCAGAATACCGACGACTCAGAACGCTCACTCCCGACGCTCTGAGACAGGAACAGCTGACGAAGCTTCAATGGCTCGTTCGGCACCACTACGACAACAATTCGGTGTATCGCGATTTGTTGTCGAGTCACGGAGTTGCGCCAGGACAGATTCGATCGCTGGATGACCTGAGGCGCCTTCCTGTGATGGACGCGAGCCTGATTACCTCGCACGAGAGTGAGGTGTACACGCAGGGCGAGGAGATCGTTACCTATCTCCATACATCCGGTTCGACGGGAGCGTCGAAGATCATCCCCGTAGCGGCCCATGAGAAGTTGGTTCTCGCCAAAAATGACGCCCTGACCGCCCTCATCCTTGGCGTCAGCAAGGGTCCCATCTACATCACTTACCCGTGTGGCCCATGGCCCAGCGCTTTCTTCGCGCAACACGGCGCGGAGCTCTTGGCTGACACGTTGCGGGCCGACATGGGGCTCCCAATTGCCTGGCATGTGCCCGTGCTTCGGCGATTCCGTCCTAAGGTCATCATGGCCTCACCAGCTTACATCTCGCACTTCGCCCGTGAGATCCAGCAGCATGGGCTGGTTCCTGGGGCCATGGGAGTCGAGATTATCAAGCTCGCGGGTGAACCGCTGGGCAGTCATCTCCGCCGCCAGCTCGCGGAGCTGTTCCAATGCAGCGTCATGGATGTCTATGGAAGCGCAGAACTCGGGGCGAGCGCCGCTGAGTGTCCGGCACTTGTGGACTCTGGGCTGTCGCACTATCTGGGAACGGACGTCATCTACGAGGTCCAGAAGATTGGATCCGAGGGTGAACCCTGTGACGTGGGCGAGCGTGGCGAGCTCCTGGTTACCGCACTCTTTCGCCGATCGCTGCCCATCATCCGGTACAATACCAAGGATCTCGTGTACCTCGAGGATCCGGGACGCCGCTGCGCGTGTGGGTTGGGGTTGCCGCTCGCGAGCCGCGTCTTGGGTCGCAGCGACGACATGTTTACCTATGGCGGCGCAAACGTCTACCCGGAGATGGTTTACGCGGCCCTCAGTGAGAACGGCGTGGACGACAAGTTCCAGCTCGCCTTGGTTCGTGACCGGTGCGAGCTCCAGGATCAGCTCCTCTTACGCATCGAAGGGCCGGGGCGCAGCCCGAGTGAGGTCCTTGACCTGGCGGAACGTGTCGAGCGGGGCTTGCGTCGCCGCTCGGCTGAGCTCGAGTACGTGTTCGGCCACGGGCTGGTGCGTGCCTTGCGGGTCGAGCTGCACGACGTGGGGGGCCTCTATCGGGTCACGGGCAAGCTCAAGCGGTTCGTCGACGAGCGGGAGCGTGCGGTCGATTCCTCCGCCGAGCGCGGGCCTCAGCGTAAATACTCTGGCACGACGTGTGCAGTGGTCGGCCCAGGGGCCCATGAGAAGAAACGTGTCGGCTGAGCAGGGGTCCCTTAAGTACCGCGCTGGTGTGTCGCCAGGGCGTCAGTCGGTTCGGGATCGACCACGACGATCCGCCGGATTTGGTGTCTGCCATTCCGCCCGAAGGAGACGTCGGGAGAGTGGCACGCGGGGTCGCACGGGTCCCACGAATAGCTGCAGCAACTGGAGGAATTCATGATTCAGGTGGGGGCAAGTTCTGGGTCCGAGTCTCGGAAGATCGGTAGGCAGGCTGCCGAACGGGCGAAAGGGCGTCTCAACGGCGACGCCGAATGGGCGTTGGCTTTCTGTGGCGGTCGACACGACCCCCACGAAGTGCTGCAGGGTTTTCGCGACGTCGTGGGGTCGATTCCAGTGGTGGGAGGCGCATGCGTCGGAACCATCACCAACGCGCAGCTGGGATACTCTGGGTTCGAAGCCGCGCTGGCCGTGTTCTCGAGCAAGCTGCCGCAGCCTCAGCTGATTTGCGAAACGGGGCTGGATGGTGGTGAGCTGGAGCGCGGGCGCCGAGTGGGCGAGCGACTTGCCACCGTTGCTAGCCCCGGAGCCACGGTCATCCTGTTCTATGACTCCATCGCGTCGTTCCCACCGCCGGTGCTTCACGTGGGGAGCCGGCTGCTTGACGGTATATACGAAGGTTTGGGTAGCCATGAGCTCCGTATCATCGGTGGCGGAACGCTTGGCGACGCTGGGATGCAGAGTAGTTGGCTGTTTGGCGCGGAGATGGTGCGCCAGCACGCCGTGATCGCCGCGGTGCTCCCCAGTTCCTTCAGAAGCGAGACGGCTGTCTTGCATGGATGTTCACCAGCCGGCCACTTTCTCGAGGTGACGCGTGTCGAGGGCGCCGTTCTCTACGAACTCGACGGCAAGCCAGCCCTGAACGTCATTCGCGAGATGCTCGGGGGCAGGCTTCCGGAGCCTCTCAGCTTGGCGATAACCCTGGGCGAAAAGCACGGCGATCCGTATGCGCCGTACGATGAATCCCTTTACGTCAACCGGTTGGTCGTGGGGTCGGACGAGGCTGCAGGCACCGTCACGCTCTTCGAGGCCGACTTCCGAAAGGGGAGTCGCGTGCAGCTGATGTCACGCAACAACCAGAAGATGATCCGGTCCGTGAGGGACGGCGCGGCCAAACTCATGGCAGACGGAGCGGATGGCACAGCGCAGCTTGCTCTTTACATCGACTGCGCAGGGCGCAGCGGCGGGTTCTGTGGTTCAGAGGAGGAGGAGGCCCAGGGCGTTCGGGACGTAGTAGGCGACCGACTGCCGCTTCTCGGGGCATATTCGGGCGTCGAGATTGCGCCTGTCCTTGGACGAAGCCGCCCGCTGGATTGGACAGGGGTTCTTACCCGCATCACCGCGACGGAGGAACAGCGATGAGTGACAGCAACGACGTGGAGCGAGCCCTTGCCTACTACAAGGAGCAGTGCGCCGACCTCGGCGGGCAACTGGTTCAGCTGACGGAGAGCGAGACCCGCGCGCGCCGGGATGCCGAACGGAGCAGAATCGCGGCACGTGCGCTGCTCGACACATACCAGTTAGCGAGTACCAAGGCGGCGCATGAGGACATCTCGCTGGAGTTCTCGGAGATCGTTGCGTCTCGTCTCCAGGTCGATCGGGTGTTGCTCCTCTCTTACGATCCGGTGGACCGCTCGTTCGGGGTGATTCGAGCGGTGGGGGGCACCAATCGACCAGCCACGATTGGCCGCGGTTGCGATCCGCCGTCAGCGTTCCAGGCGCATAGTTCACTCGCGAACGACGATCTGGTGCGAAGGCTGTGTCACGAAATCGGTTGCGTCAGCGCGGCGGTGGCGTTCGACGCAGAATCTGGTGTCGGGCTGCTGGTCGCCAACGAATACGAGGACCGGCGACTGCACCGCCCCTTCGAGGCAGCTGACGAGGACTTGGTTGCCGGGACCCTGAACGTGTACCTGCACGTCACGCGGCGCAGGCGGACCGAAGCGGCGCTCGCGGAGGCGAACGAGCACCTGGAAGAGAGCATGCGGGAGCTCGAGCGCACCCTCGAGAAGGCCAATGAGGCGCATCGGCTGAAGAGCGAGTTCGTGGCCCGGATGTCTCACGAACTCCGCACCCCCCTCAATGCCATCGTGAACGTGCCAGGCATACTCCAACGGGACTACGTCGAATCTTTGATCTGGCACTGCGCTACCTGCAATGCCGACTACGAACCCGACGAAACGAAGGTGAGCGACGAGGTCGAGCGGTGTCCGGAATGTGGAGCATCCATGAAGCTCGAGCCAAAGCTTGCCTTCCAGGGCGATCCAACGGAGCACCACCACTTCTTGAAGCGGCTCGAGTCCTCCGCAAACTACCTGCGCCGGCTCGTGGACAATCTCCTCGATTTCTCGCGGATTGAGGCGGACAAGCTGAGCCTTCACTGTGAGACTGTCGACGTAGACGACCTCTTCAAGCATCTGCGGGACACCGTGGGTACGCTGGCCGAGGACAAGGGAGTGGAGGTCTCCTATCCGGACCACACTGGTCTCACGTTGGAAGCCGACTTCGTGAAGCTCACGCAGGTGCTCGTGAATCTGCTCGACAACGCCATTCGTTTCTCGGGGAACCGAGGACACGTGAGACTCACAGCCGAAGAGTGTAGCGAGCTTGGTGCTCCCAGCCTGCGCCTGGTCGTCGAGGACGACGGGGAGGGGATTCCCGGGGACAAGCTTGCTGCGATCTTCGATAGTTTCTGCCAAGTGGATGGCAGCCACACAAGGCGACACGGGGGGGCCGGGCTGGGCCTCGCTATCGTAAAGGGCATTGTGGAGCGCCACAATGGGCGCATCTGGGCGGAGAGTGAGCTCGGCAAGGGCGCTCGCTTCATCGTGCTCCTGCCACGGCAGAGAGTCGTCGAGTCGGTGCCGATACTGGTCGAGGCTGAGCCGGCGCCTCCACTGGAAGGGTGCAGAGTCGTCGTGATCGAGGACAACGATGTCCAGCTTGCGTTGTTCGAGATGGTCTTGCGACGTGCCGGCTATGAAGCCATTACCGTGGCAAGTTCCGTCGGAGCAGCGGACCGAGTCGAGCAGGTACAGCCATCCTGCGTCGTGCTGGATGTCATGATGCCCTACGTGAGTGGTCTCACCGTTCTCAAGGATCTGAAGTCGAGACCGTCGACACGCGACATCCCCGTTCTCGTCGTCACGGCGTATCACGCGAACGAGGGTACGGTGCGCAGCCTGGGAGGTCTGTGGCTACCGAAGCCCTGGGACGGCCGACACCTGGTCAGCATGGTGAATGACTTGGTGAGAAAGCGGCAAGTGGCCTAGCGCGACCAACGGCTGTGAGGTGGGTGAAGAGAATTGTCCCGACCCCAAAACAACTGGACCGCTGCGTGGGGCGTACGAATCGGTACGGCGAGAGCGGGGACTCTCGCACCCTGGGGGGGGAGTTGACCCCCAAGCGCTGTGATGCCGGTGAACTGAGAGGTGCTCCGCCGGTCAAGTCTTTTGAACCTAGAAGGGATTCCCATGGTGCTGAAGAAAGTTGAAGTGCGCAAATCGTCCGGAACCTTCATGAAGGCAGTTGCGATTCGCCACGTGCTCTACGTGGAGGACGACGATACGAGTTGGGAACTGAGTCAGCTCGCCATGCGGGGGGTCCTTTCCATGCACCGCGCTCGCAATTCCCGAGAGGCCTTCGGTCTCTTGATGAGGAATCCTTATGACTTGATACTCATGGACATCGAGCTGGCGGGCTCGGACTTGAACGGACTCGAGATCACTCAGGCCCTGAGGGGGCGGCATCCAGGGGTGCTGCCGGCATATGCTACGCTGCTTACCCCTGAGCAGCGCGATCTGCCGGTGGTGTTCGTTACGGCCTACCAAGCGCGCTACAAGCCCGAAGATCTCTATGCGGCAGGCGGAGACGCTCTGGTTGCCAAGCCAGTAGATTTTACGCGGCTCAGACTGGTCATTGCGCGACTGACGGCAAAAGCCGCGTCGGAAATCGCTACCTCAGCGCTCGGTCGCGGCTGACGGCCAGCGGTTGGACTCGCGCCGCGTATCCCGTGCTGGGGGCGTGAGCTCATCGAACCACGCAGCGAAGGTGGCCATGTACTCTCTTCGTTCGAGCTCTTCGTGCAGCTCGTGAAATGCGCCCTCGCGAACCAGGAGGCGACTTCCCTCGGCCGTAAACCTTGACATGATGCGACGTGTGGCCTCCGCGTCTGCGATCGAGTCTTCCCCGGCAGCTTGGCAGAAGACCGGCAGACGCAAACCGTGCGCTGCGGCCTCGAACTCCTTCTGGGCCCGCTCCACTTCCACGAACCAGCGCGCCGTAACCCGCGACAGGCCCAGAGGATCATCCGCGAGCGAACGCGCCCGCTCGGAGTCGTGGGTGAGCTGCGCCGCTTTGATCCCAGTTCGGTCCGAGTACGTCGGCCAGAGCCGGCTTGCCAGGCGCCCAGCCCAGATTCGCAGTGCCGGTGTTCGGAGCGCCCGTCCGAAGTACGGCGACGACAGGGCGAGCCCACGATACCGCGCCGGGGCGCGCAAGGCGACGTGGCCACTGATGAGCCCCCCCAGGCTATTACCGAATAGGATGGGTCGTGGCAGGCTGCGCCATGCTGGGTGGGTGTCCAGATCCGCAAGGAGCGCCAGGGCGTCCTCGACGTAGTCATCGAAGGCCATCACGTGGCCTCGGCGCCCTTCCGAGCGTCCCTGTCCACGTGGATCGTACAAGCCGACGAGGTACCCTGCCGCTGCCCAACCCTCGGCGAATTCCAAAAAACGGCCGATGTGTTCGCCAAACCCGGGAGTGATGAAGACCGCGGCACGCGCGACGCCCGTGGCTTCGGTCGGCGCCACGAGCGCGTAGCGTAGCCGGGGTAGAGACGGGCGTTCGAGCCAGTACTCCTTCATGCGAAGCATCAACCCGCACGGACGAAGGGGTTGTGGCGCTTCTCTTCCCCAATCGTCGTCGGGGGCCCATGGCCCGGCACGACGACGCACTCGTCTGGTAATTGATACAGCTTGTTCCGGATCGAATCCCGAAGGGCTTCGAAGTTCCCCCCTCGGAGGTCGGTTCGACCCACGGAGCCCGCGAATAGGGCGTCGCCCGAGAAGACCCAGGGCCCTTCGGCAACGAAGAACGCGACGGAACCCTCGGTATGACCCGGCACGTGCAGCGTCTTCAGAGTCACACCTTCTCCGAGCCTGAGCTCATCGCCCTCGGCGATCGTCTCGAGGGGCAACTTCCGAGGCGCGACCCGGATCCCGAAGCCGAGCGCCTCTTGCGGGAGGCTGTAGTATAGGTCGTGATCCAGACGGTGGAGCCGACACGGCTTCCCCGATGCCGTCATGGCGTGTTCGGCGTCCGCGGCGTGGTCGAAGTGGCCATGGGTGAGCAGAATGGCCACGAGCTTCAGCTGGTGCTGCTCCACGAAAGACAACGCGGTGCTTGCGTCGTCGGTTGGATCGATAATGACCGCTTCCTTGCTGTCTTCGTCCCAGAGGACGATGGAGTTGCAGTCGATGACGCCCGAAGGAACAACGTGGAGATCCGCGCCCATAGGGATGGGGGGATAGCAGCTCGGGGGTTTCATGGCCAGCGCACCGGCCATCCTGCTCGGCTAGGTTGTGCGGATCGACCCGCTTCGCCGAGATAGCCCCACCTCGGGCGGCCCCGCTTCGGAGGGCCCGCCACGGCTACCTCAGCCGATAGCGGCGCGAGGCCAGCCACACCGCGACATCCATCGCCATCGAGACTGCGCGCGACAGCCCAGCGGCGGTCAGCGCTGCCGTCGTGCCAAGCCCGGGGGCGAGCCCCATCGATAGTACGGCCTCCCGCACCCCGACCCCGCCCGGTGTGATCAGTGCCAAGAATCCCAGAACCGGTGCTGCGATGAAGTACGGCGCGCCCCGCAGGGCCGCCTCCGACGAACCGCCGACGCCGATCCCGAGTAGGTATCCGTGCACGCCCCAGCAGGCCCAGTAGCCCACGTGGGAGAGAACGACACTGAGGGGCATGAGGGGACCTACCCCCTGGAGTCCCAGCTTCAGGAGCAGACTGTGGGGGAGATGGCGGCGATCGACCGTTACCATGCAGAGGCATGTCACGGTGAGGAGTGCCACGACGACTACCGTGCCCCTCCCCAACCAAGGCGCGGTGGCGAGCCCCTGGCGGCCGCTTATCATCAGCCAGCTTGCCGCGACGCACGCCCCCACCGCGATGAACCCAGCGGTTTCCACGAACAGCGACGCGACGGCGGTGCGTGCCGACAGACCGAGGGCGCCAGCCCCAGCCATGCGAATCGCAGGCACGCCCACCTTGCCTGGCATGTAGCGCGCCAGCTGAGACTCGAGGTTGAGGGCCATGGCGCCACTGGTGGAGATGGATTGGCCGGAGATGTGCTCTAGGAGCACCTTCCAGGCCCAAGCGAGCCATGCGGCGGCCGCGGCGAGGGGGACGCATGAGGCCACGATGGGGACCCAGGAGAGCGAGACCGAGCCACCCGTCCACTGCTGGCGCAGCTTCCAGGCGGCGTACCCGACGAACAGAAGCGCCAGCGCGCCGAGGAACGGCCGGAGGAGCCGCTTGAGCCTCACCGCTGGGCTCGACTCTAGCTCGCGTGTCGGTGTCTCGGCCTGGCCCACTTGCTGGTCTTGGATGGGCTCGCTCACAGCTTCCAGTCTCGCAGCGCCTTAGCGTTCTGCGCGGGGTCGTGGCCGCGTTTCAGAAGGATGAGATCCTTGTACAGCTTCACCACGCCGTACTCGTTGCCGCGAAGTGCTGCAGCGAGGGCTTTCCTGGGCTCACCTGAGCCGAGCTTGTCCTTCTCCGCCACGACATAATCGGCGCCATGTGTCCCGTGGCGCATCGAATAGAAGAAGCGACGCCCTGCGAAGTGCGGACCCACATTCTCCGTGGTCGAGATGGTCGCGTCGGGTGGCACGATGGCCCGCATCTCCTTTACCTGTTCGTAGCGTGCCCGCTCGGCATCGCTGTAGGTAAACTCGATCGTGAAGTAGCCACCCTTGAAGGCACCCTCGCGTTGCGCAAACGCGCCATAGTGGAAGGTGAGCACGAAGCTCGAGACCAGCATCGTGGCGAGCGCGGCCCACGCGCGGCGGTTACCGGTAACGGAGGTCCGCGCGATCGCCGCGAGGGCGAGCGGGATCGCCAGGAATAGGTACGGAGTCCAGTGCATCACGTACTGGAACGTGTGCATCGTGATGGGCTTGTAGTCTGTGGCGAGCAGGGTCAGGATGAACCCGGGGATGAACGCCGCCCAGAGGTACCAGCGCCGAGCTGGCAACAGTGCCAGGGGCACCAGCAAGTGCATCACGTAGTAGATCTTGGTTTCGATCACCACCTTGCTGAGGACGAAGAGCGGGTTGGTGACGAGGGTCTTGATGACGCTGCCGAAGCCCTTCTCGCCTGGAGCCCAGAGGTCCTTGTACATGCTAGGGAACCACCATTCGGCGACGGAATCCATCACCACGAACCGCAGCACGAAGAACCAGATGGTGCCCACCACGGCCAGAATCAAGCCGGGAAGCGGGCGGTGACCGGTCGCTAGAAGGAATGCCCCCATCACTGCCAACCCAATGGGAACGTCCTCACGCATGCTGGCCGCGCAGAAGGCGATGATGGCAAATAGCACCCAGCGCCGCGCGTCCACCGCCCATGCCGTCGCGATGATGAAGAACGTCGCGATGGTCACGTGGTTGATCTCGTAGAAATTCGCGCTCTGCATTGGATAGTAGCAGAGGAACGCGATCGAGACGCCCACCGCTGCCCAGTCCGAGATCCGCTTCCGCGCGAACGCGAAGAGAGGCACCGCCGCGAAGCCCAGGCAGGTGGATTGCGCCAGAAGCAGCGTCTCGGCGCGAGGGAAGAAATAGAAGATCGGGAGGAAGAGGTAGCCTCCCCACTTCACGTGGGCGCCCATGTACTTCCCCGGGTCGTCGGGGAAGGTCACGGTGCTGTGCATGAACTTGCCTTCGAGACCACCCGCCATCAGGTTGGTATTGATCCCAAGATCGTAGATGTGGGTGCGAAGCTTGTGGTGCCATCGCAGCGTGTAGAACCCGAAGAATGCGGCGTAGAACAGCGCAGCGACGATGACGACGGTCAATGGTCCGTTGCGCTTCCACCAAGCTGGGAATGCAGCTGCGACGGCGTCGCGCCAGCGAACGACGCGCTCTGGAGCCTCAGCGAGTGCTTTGCTGAAAAGCGCCTCGACGAAGAGCAGCACGACGACCATGAGCGGTAGCAGCGCTTCGTGCTTGTTGCGCCATGGCTCGACCCGTAAGAGCGGTGGAGCCAGCGGTGCTAGGATGAAGGGCGAAAGCAGCCAATAGTACCGCTCTACCCTGGCCCATCCGACCCCGCGGCGCTTCGCCAGCACGAGATTGGCAATGGCGACCATCCCACCAACCCCAAGGCCAGCCACCATGCTGAAGATGACGCGCATGCGGGCGGGCATCGCCAGCTCGTTGTTGGTGACGAAGGCGTCTATCCAGTCGTTGTTGAACGCTGTCTGGAGTAGGACGACCAAGGAGAGCCCCAGGAGCCCGCCGAGCGCCGTGGTGCGAGCCAGGTTGCCCCATGGATTGAGCGGTGTGTTCGCGCCAAGCTCGCCTTCAGGGCGCCAGGTCTTTGCCGGGAAGCGTGCCAGCTCGGCGGCAGGAGGGGGCACTGACGGTGCCCTTGCTTCGGATACGACGGGTGCGGCCGCCGCACTGGGTGGTGCGCTGCTGGTGCTGCCGATGCTCCATTTGGCGGTCGCGGACGGCTCGGTTCGCGCCGCCTCCGGGATGGGGCACGCCGACTCCCCCCCACCGCTCCCCGGGGCGCCGCTATCGGAAGCTGCCGATGGAGTCTCATGGTTCGATTGGGCATTCGCTTTGGCGGAGCCAGGGTCCTCCTGAGGCATCCGAAGGGCGGGGCCAGCGCTGTCACCGGAACCCGCGATAGGGTCGCCACTTACCCCTCCGCGGTCGTTAGTGGCCCCGGCGCTCTCGTGTGTCTTGGTCGAATCGGGCATCCCGTGGCCTCTTTACCACGTGGGCCGGGCGGTGCGCGACGAGATCCATGCTGGGTGCCGAACGTCGGACCGAGGGCACAGTTGTCCGCGGATTGGGCGTCTCACACCCGGTTTCGGCTGCCCGGCGCGCGCGCGCCCTCTAACCGACCCAAGCGCGGGCGTTGGCGAAGAGCCGGAACCAGGGCGCCAGTTCACCCCACGAGGGGGGGGCCCACGAGTACTGCACGCTCCGCCAGACTCGCTCGGGGTGGGGCATCATCAGGGTGACGCGACCGTCGGTGCTGGTGACGCCGGTGATCCCATTGGGCGACCCGTTGGGGTTCAGCGGGTAGTGTTCGGTGACGTCGCCGCTGTTGTCCACGTAGCGTAGGCTGATGAGGCCCGAGCGCTCTGAGCGCTGCAGCGCCTGGTCGTTCGGAAACTCGGCGCGGCCTTCGCCGTGGGCTACCGCGACCGGGAGCCGCGCGCCTTCCATGCCGCGCAGCAGGATCGACGGGCTCGGCTCCACCTTCACCGTTGAAAGCCGCCCCTCGAACTGCTCTGAGCGGTTCCGCACGAAGGTGGGAAAGTGCTCGGCGCCGACAATGAGAGACCGCAGCGCGGCGAGCATCTGGCAGCCATTGCAGACGCCGAGCGCGAACGTATCCGGGCGCTTGAAGAACTGCTCGAAGGCGTTCCGTCCGACGCTGCTGTGCAGGATGCTCTTGGCCCAGCCCTGCCCGGCGCCCAGTACGTCACCGTAGGAGAATCCCCCGCAGGCTGCGAGCCCTCGGAACCCGCCGAGATCCACACGCGCCGAGAGAACGTCGGACATGTGGACATCCACGGATTCGAATCCGGCGCGGTCGAATGCGGCGGCCATCTCGATCTGCCCGTTGACGCCCTGCTCGCGCAGGATGGCGACCCGCGGTCGTTCCCTTACCTCGGCGCCGCTGCTGGTGAGGCCGGCGCCGGGGGCGACGTGGGGCTCGAAGTCGAACATCGGCGTGATGCCGGGATCGGCCTTGGCCGTCGCGACCTGGTATTCCTCGACGGCACACTCAGGATTGTCGCGGAGTGACTGCATCGCGAACGTCGTTTCCGACCAGATCTTCCGCCACGCCACCCGCGTCTCGGCGAGGACGGCCTCGCCGCCGTATCGGAACTCGATGCGGTCGTCGGATCTCAGGGTGCCAATCTGCCGAACGACGTTCCCCTCGCCCTGCTGGAGGCCGTGCGCGCCGAGGATCTCCAGCACACGGTTCAATCTGCTTGCCGCTACCTGAATTACCGCTCCGAGCTCCTCGCTGAACAGGGCACCTTCTGGGCTGGTTCCGACTGCGTCGAGCTCGATGGTGAGCCCAACCCTGCCCGCGAACGCCATCTCGCAGAGGGTCGCGAAGAGCCCGCCGTCCGAGCGGTCGTGGTAGGCGAGAATGAGCCCTTCTCGGCGCAGCGCTTGAACCGCGTCGAAGAAGGCCTTGAGCAGGGTCGGGTCGTCCAAGTCGGGCGGCACGCTTCCGGTCGCGTTGTAGACCTGCGCCAGTGACGAACCGCCGAGACGGCACTTGCCTCGGCCGAGGTCGAGGAGCAGCAGAGCCGTTTCGCCGACGTCGCTTCGAAGCATCGGCGTGGACGCGCCGCGCACGTCTTCCACGGGAGCGAAGGCCGAGATGATGAGAGAGAGTGGAGACGTCACGGATTTTGCGCCGCCCTCCCACACGCTACGCATCGAGAGGGAATCCTTGCCTACCGGGATGGTGACGCCGAGAGCTGGGCAGAGCTCCATACCGACCGCGTGCACGGCATCGAAGAGCGCGACGTCTTCACCCGGAGTGCCCACGGCAGCCATCCAGTTGGCGCTCAGCCTCACGTCGCCGAGCGCCCGGATGGGAACCGAGGCGATGTTGGTGATGGCTTCGGCAACGGCAAGGCGCGCGCTCGCCTTGGGATCGAGGATGGCAACTGGCGTGCGCTCGCCCATGGCCATCGCCTCTCCCGTGTAGCCGTCGTAGTCGGCGAGGGTTACGCTGGCGTCCGCCACTGGCACCTGCCACGGCCCCACCATCTGGTCGCGATGGACGAGCCCGGTGACGGTTCGATCCCCGATCGTGATCAGAAACGTCTTGTCCGCTACCGTCGGGAGCGCGAGGACTCGCCTGGCTGCGTCGCCGAGCGCAAGTCGCTGGGGGTCGAATGGCGTTACGACTGCTGCGCGCCGCTCGGAGTCTCGGGTCATCTTGGGGGGCTTGCCGAAGAGGACCTCGAGTGGGAGATCGATGGGACGATTCTCGAAGTGCTCGTCGCTGAGGGTGAGCCGCTCCTCCTGGGTGGCCTCCCCAACGACGGCGAAGGGACACCGTTCCCGTTCGGCGATTCGTTGGAAGACTGCGAAACGCGCCGAATCGATGGCGAGCACGTAGCGCTCCTGGGCCTCGTTGCACCAGATCTCCATTGGGGACATGCCCGGCTCGTCATTGGGAATGCGACGAAGCTCGATTCTGCCTCCTCGCGAGCTGTCGTGGACGAGCTCTGGCATCGCATTGGAGAGGCCCCCCGCTCCCACGTCGTGGATGCTGAGGATCGGCGTCTCTTCACCCAGGGCATTGCAGCGATCGATCACCTCCTGGCAGCGACGTTCCATCTCCGGGTTGTCACGCTGGACCGAGGCAAAATCCAAATCTGCCGAGCTGGCCCCGCTGGCCATGGACGATGCGGCACCGCCTCCGAGCCCAATCAACATCGCGGGCCCACCGAGCACGACGAGCTTGGCGCCTTCGGGAATGGGCTTCTTCTGAATGTGCACCGGCCGAATATTGCCCAGGCCTCCCGCCAGCATGATGGGCTTGTGATATCCCCAGACGTTGCCGCCCACGCTGAGCTCGAAGCTGCGGAAGTACCCGGTGAGGTTGGGGCGACCAAATTCGTTGTTGAACGCGGCGCCGCCGATGGGTCCCTCCAGCATGATATCGAGGGCGCTCACGATGCGGTCCGGCTTGCCGATCCCACCCGCCTCCCAGGGCCGCTCGTAGCCTGGAATGCAGAGATTCGACACGGTGAACCCGGTGAGCCCCGCCTTGGGCTTGGAGCCCTGGCCCGTCGCGCCTTCGTCGCGAATCTCACCGCCGGAGCCCGTGGCCGCCCCAGGATGAGGCGAGATGGCGGTGGGATGATTATGAGTCTCCACCTTCATGACCACGTGGGCAGCCTCGGGATGGCGGCGGTACACGGGGTCATCGGCTCTTGGATAGAAGCGTGCGGCCGGGTACCCCTCGACGACCGCGGCGTTGTCCGAGTACGCCGAGAGGATCCCCTCGTGGTGGTGCTCGTAGGTGTTGCGGATCATCCCGAAGAGGCTCCGCTCTTGCGGGGCGCCGTCGATGATGAAGTCACCGCGGAAGACCTTGTGACGACAGTGCTCGCTGTTCGCCTGCGCGAACATCATCAGCTCGACGTCGGTCGGATTGCGACCAAGCCCCAAGAAAGCAGACACCAGGTAATCGAACTCGTCACTCGCGAGCGCCAAGCCAAACTCCCGGTTGGCTGCCTCGAGCGCTGCTCTTCCCTTGCCCAGTACGTCGACGGTTCGAACCGGCGTCGGCTTGGCGTGTGCGAAGAGTCGAGCCGCGTCCTCGAGCCGATACATCACCGCCTGGGTCATGCGATCGTGGAGGAGCGGGCTGAGCTCACGGAGCTCCGCCTCCCCGAGGGGACCCTGTACGTAGAACGCGGTACCGCGCTCGATCCGGCTTACTTTTGCCAGGCCGCAGCCGTGCGCGATGTCCGTCGCCTTGGACGACCAGGGGGAGATGGTTCCCGGTCGAGGAGCGACCAATACGAGCTTGCCCCGCTCCTGCCCTTCTGCGCGCGGTGTTGTCTCGGGGCGCGGGCCGTAGTGGAGGAGCTGCTCCAGAACCGAAACCTCGCCGGTCGACAGTTCGCCCGCCACGTCGGCGAAATGGACGAACTCGGCGTCGAGTCCGACCACCTTGGAGTTTTGCGCCTGGAGTCTGAGCAGAAGCTTCTCTTTGCGAAACCGGGACAGTGCGGCGTTGCCGCGTACAGTCAGCATGTTCGTCACTACCTCGACAGGGGACGGGGACGTGGGGCGGGGCCTCAGGTTCTTGTCCGCGAGCGGCGTGGGAGCAAGCCCGAGTCGCAATGCGGCTGGCGCTGGGCGGCATTGGATCGCCGAAGCGGCCGTGCGACCCAATTCCCCATATCGGAAGGCACAACGAACGCCTCACGTGACGCCGATGAGGTCCCGGCCGTCATTCCAGCCCCCCAATGGTGGTGGGCGCTCGGTGCAGGCGGTTGCGTCGATGACTCGGGATTGGCCGCTGCGCTCGTGCTACCAGGACCGTTCGCTATTGTCGCGTCCGAGAGTGTCCGCAGCCGAGCCAGTTCTGGCAAGCCCGACGGGGCTCGTCCATTTCGGCAAGGCATGCGCGGTCCAAGCAGTGCCCGACGAATCAACACGGGGGCAAGGCAACACGAACGCAACTGGCAGCCAGGTCCCATTCACAGCCCACGAGTTACCGCCCTGAGGCGGTCCCCCGTGTATCGGAGGAACGATGACGTTTAAGGTCTACCTGAGTGACGAAGAGATGCCGCGGCAGTGGTACAACCTTCTGCCGGATCTGCCGACGCCGATGCTGCCGCCGCTTGGCCCTGACGGTAAGCCGATTCCTCCCGAGGCCTGGTACGCCATTTTCCCGCCCAACCTGGTCGAGCAAGAGGTCAGCCAGGCGCGGTGGATCGATATCCCCGACGAGATTCTCGGGCATCTCAAGCGGTGGCGTCCCTCACCGCTTCGCCGCGCCATCTGGTTGGAGCAGGCCCTCCAGACCCCGGCACACATCTACTACAAGGACGAGAGCGTTTCGCCCGCTGGCAGCCACAAGCCGAACACCGCGCTGCCCCAAGCCTGGTACAACAAGCAGGCGGGGACCAAGCTCCTCACGACCGAAACCGGCGCTGGCCAATGGGGCTCAGCGCTCAGCTTCGCCACCAGCCTGGTGGGTCTCAAGTGCAAGGTCTTCATGGTTCGGATCAGCTTCGACCAGAAGCCGTTCCGCAAGCACCTGATGGAGACCTGGGGCGGCGAATGCGTCGCAAGCCCGAGCACGGAGACTGAAGCCGGTCGCCGCTTCCTCGAGCAGTTCCCGGATTCTCCTGGGAGCCTCGGGATGGCCATCTCGGAAGCTGTGGAGATTGCCGCCACCGACCCGACCCACACCACCAAGTACTCGCTCGGCAGCGTGCTCAATCACGTCTGCCTCCATCAGACCATCATCGGGCTCGAGGCCAAGAAGCAGCTTGCCAAGGTGGGCGTCGACAAGCCCGATGTCGTCATTGCCTGCGCCGGTGGCGGCTCCAACTTCGCCGGCACTGCGTTCCCCTTCGTCTACGACAAGATCCACGGCGCTGACATCGACATCATCGCGGCCGAGCCCGCGTCTTGTCCCAGCGTCAGTCGCGGCGTGTTCGCCTACGACCACGGCGACACGGCCGGCATGACGCCCCTCATGGCCATGCACACCCTCGGGCACGCTTTCGTTCCCAAGCCCATTCACGCGGGCGGCCTCCGCTACCACGGCATGGCGCCCCTGGTGAGTCAGACCATCGTCGAAGGGCTGAGTCGAGCCATTGCAGTGCCGCAGCTCGAGTCTTGGGCCGCGGCCGTCAAGTGGGCCAACACCGAGGGCTTCGTGGTGGCTCCCGAGACGAGCCACGCCATCGCCGCCACGATTCGCGAGGCGCTCAAGGCCAAGGAAGAGGGCAAGCAGAAGAACATCCTCTTCACCCTCTCCGGTCACGGCATGATGGACATGATGGGCTACGCGAAGTACCTCCACGGCGAGCTCTCGGACTACCACCTCCCCCAGGAGGAGATCACCGAGGCCGAGAAGATCCTCAGTCAGTATCCGCCAGCGCCCCAGCGCAAGACCGGCAAGTGGTAGGCGCGTCGCTTCGCGACGAGCCGTGAACCACTAGGGTAACCGAAGCGAAGGCGTGGCGAAACGCTGGGGAGCCGTTCGCCACGCCGACACCAGGGGAACCGGGTCTTCGAGCCCGATGCAGCGCCGAATCGCGTCCGCGGCATGGGCAGTCAGGGAATCCGCATGCAAGCTCCAGAGACTCTCAAGTTGGTGGAAACCCTGAGCGGGCTTCGTTATTCGCTTCAGGGTAAGCCTCTCTACGGTGGAGACACGGTTGCGCTCTGCTTCTCGGGGGGATGGGTGGTGGGGCGCTTCGAATGGAACGCCGATCCCGCAGAGCCTCCGAGGTTTCACTGCTCGATTGAGCTCGAGGGGGGGAGGGTGCAGCTCTTCAGCCTGGAGATCCCCGAGGGCGCCCTTCTCCAGCGTAGGTCACACGGCGCGATCAAGGAGGCGTGAGGAGCCCGCGCCCTCCATCCGCTGGATTGCCCCAGCGAGGTCTGCACGATGATACCTGGCCAATCGGGCCGGCCCCGCTGCAAGCCGCTCAGGGATGCGGGGCTCAGGGTCTGCGAGTGTTCGTAGGTCGGTGATACTCGACTCGAGGGGGCGCAACGGTTCTCTGGGGAACACGGCGGCGGGGGCGCTGCGGCGGTGTGCTTCCCGGAGAACGGGATTCGGCTCGGTTGACGGGGCAGGACGTGCCGTTGCGGCGAGCCATCAAGCTGCAAGCTTCACATTTCTTCACAGTTGGCGCGGGGGTTCCTTCACACGACGCATCTACCTTACCTTCTGGGCGAGCAACCCAGCACGTCCACAAGGAGTCATGAAATGTTTGGAATGTTGTTTGGCGCTGGTTTGGTAGTTGCGGGGGCGGCGGTGATGGTGTGCCACCATCGCGGAAGGCATCACGTCCTCATGAACTGCGCATTGCGGAGGCTCAAGGCGACCGAGGCTCAGAAACAGCAGCTGAAGTCCTTGTTCGAGAACGCGCACGGTCGGCTTCGGGTCACGCAGGAGCGGGTTTTTGCCCTGCGGGCGGAGCTCGCCGATCTCATGGCGGCCCCCGATTTGGAGACTCATCGGCTCGAGAAGCTCGAGGCCCAGCTGTTCGAGACTCTGGGCGAAGGCGCCCAGGTCGTTCGGGAGCTCGTCACCAAGACTCACGAGACGCTAGGTCCTGCGCAGCGTCAGCAGGTAGCCGAGTGGATCCGTCACATCCATCGACACCACCACTGCCATTCGGCCCGGTGCCACTGTTAGTCCGAGGAGGTAGGCCATGTGCTGCCGTCATCGTTATCCCGGATTAGGGCTCATCATGCTGGGGCTCATCATCGTTGCCGCTGGGGCCGCCCGCCATTTCGCGGGCGGCTGCTGTCCGGCGCGGCTCGAGTGCCACATGGCAGACGTGTGCGCGAAGTCTGCCCAGTCAGTGCAGAAGTAGTCCTGGTGCGCTAGATTGCGCGTCACTTCATGGACCACCGAGTTCTCGTCATCGACGATGATCAACGACTCTTCGTACTGCTGGAAGACTACCTCGGGGCGCATGGCGTCAAGGTGACCCATGCCCCCGACGGTCTCGTGGGGCTTCGCCTCCTCGAAGCGGAGCCCTACGATGCGGTACTGCTCGACATCATGATGCCGGGGCTCGACGGCTTGGAGACGCTTCGGCGTATTCGACAGACCAGCCAGAGGTGGGGGAGGTGGCAGACGCCGTCAATGCCATGGCCGAGAAGATCGAGAAGCAGATCGCCGGGCAACGCGAGCTCCTGGCCGCCGTCTCCCACGAGATCCGCTCGCCGCTCGCGCGTCTGCGCATGCTGGTCGAACTAGAGCGTGACACCAAGGGAACCGACGAACGACTCGATGCGATGGACCTCGAGCTCTCGGATCTAGACACCCTGGTGGGCCAACTCCTGGCCCAGTCCCGCCTGGAATTCCAGACGCTCGAACGCCGCAATTTGGGCGCCGCGGAGTTTGCGCGGTCGCTGCTGGAGCGCGCCAACCTGCCCGAGTCGCTGCTCATGGACCAGTCGTCGGGCGCCAGCGTTAACATCGACGCAAGCCTGGTCAGTCGGGCTCTGCTCAATCTTCTCGACAATGCGCAGCGGCATGGGATGGGGCTCAGGTCCTTCGTGGTGGGTGCTGCTGGTGGGCATGTTCTGTTTGAAATCCTCGACCGCGGTGCAGGCTTTGACGCGCAGACATTGGAGCACGCTTTCGAGCCATTCGTAGCCGACAAGCGGCGGGGTGGTCTTGGCCTTGGTCTCTCGCTCGTGCAACGAATCATCGTCGCTCACGGCGGTCGAGTGCGACTGGAGAACGCTGTCGAGGGCGGCGGCCGCGTCATTGTGGAACTGCCAACTTCGATGGACGCATCCGCGCCCGTGAGGTCGCCGGTCACGTGAAGCCTGCCCACGCATCCTTGGTAGCGCGTCCGGCGTGGCGCGGCATCTCGACGGAACGGCGCGAACCTAGCTCCGCATTCGCGGGCGGAACGAATCCGCAATGGTCCGGAAACGCGCAGCTCCCGAAGCTCTCCAATGTCACGTGCCGGAGGAGTCGTGCTGAATATTGCCGTCATCGCCACCGGAGAGCCGATCCCCGTCGTCGCCGAGCGCTACGGCGACTTCGCGTCGATGATCCGCAGGGCGGCTGGCGACCCACTGAACGTAGCCTGGATCGTGGTCGACGCCCGACTCGGGCTTCCCTCGTGTCCACCCAAGGGCCTCGCAGGGATCGTCATTACCGGCTCCCCGAGCAGCGTCACCGAGGACGCATGGTGGATGCGCGCGGCCAAGCCGTACCTTCAGTCCGCCGTTGTTCTTGGAATTCCCGTCCTGGGGATTTGTTTCGGTCACCAGCTCCTTGCCGCGGCCCTCGGGGGCAGGGTCGTGCGCAACCCGCGCGGCCGTGAGTTCGGCTTGGTTCAAGCACGCGGTTGCTCGCCAGATCCCGTGCTAGCACTCCCCTCCGGTCCGTTTCCCGTGGCCATGGCCCACGAGGACTCCGTGTCGGAGCTCCCGCCGAGGTCCGTGGTGCTGGCTGCCACTGAACGCGAGCCTCACGCCGCCGTCCGTTTCGCGCAGAGCTGCTGGGGTGTTCAGTTTCACCCGGAGTTCTGCGCGGGCATTCTCAACTCCTACATGGCTGCCGAGCTGAACTACGGTCGAGGAGCACCACCAGCGTCCAACGGCTGTCCTGGCGGGCCGGGCGTCCCAGTGCAGGTCCTTCGGTCCGAGTACGCCGCGCCGCCTCTGCTGCCGCGCTTCGTCCGGTTCGCTGCCAGATGCGTCCGGAGCAAGTAGCGTGCATGCAGGGGGCCATCTGCGCCCGCACTGCCAGGTTCGATTCACCTTGCCGAAACACTCGCAACACCGAATCGATCCGGGGCCCGCGACACCATGCGAGCTACCATGGATCTATCGATGAGCACTGCATCGGCGGCCTCTGGACTAACCCGTGCCTCCGGCTCTACTGTCCTTAACGGTTATGAGCCGCAGGCGGGGACATACTTCGACGAGATGTTCGAGCAGAAGGGCGTCGTTCGGACCCAGTGCCAACTGCTTCTCGAAGGCATCGAGTCCGTGGGACGGGAAGGTCTGCGGCGACGCCAGGTCGCGGCCGAACAGGCCATGCTCAAAGCTGGCGTGACTTTTACCCTGGGCAATTCTGCCGAGGCGGGTGAGCGGATTCTGCCCTTTGACGTCATTCCGCGAGTCATCAATGCCCGGGAGTGGGCACGGGTCGAGAAGGGGCTGGAGCAGCGGATCCGAGCGCTGAACCTCTTCCTGACAGACGTGTACGGCAAACGGCTGATCGTGAAGGACGGGATCGTCCCAGCATATCTCATCGAGTCGTGTCCCGACTACCGCGTGGCCTGCCAGGGGTTCGTTCCTCCCAGGGGCATCTGGACCCACGTCGTGGGTACTGACCTGGTTCGCGACCGGGTTGGCAGCTTCTTCGTGCTGGAGGACAACGTTCGCTGTCCGTCAGGGGTGAGCTATGTTCTGGAGAACCGCCAAGTTCTCAAACGGGCACTTCCCACCGTGCTCGAGAGGCTCCCGGTGCGGCCCGTCAAGAGCTACCCCGAGCAGCTGCTCCGGACTCTCCGCTACCTGGCGCTCGACAAGACCGAGACCCCGACCGTTGTGGTTCTCACTCCGGGGCGCTTCAACAGTGCCTACTTCGAGCATGCGTTTCTCGCTGCGCAGATGGGGGCCGAGCTCGTCGAGTCCAGTGATCTCACGGTCAAGGATCGAAGGGTGTACATGCGCACGACCCGGGGGCTTCAGCGCGTCGACGTCATCTATCGTCGGATCGGTGACGATTACCTGGACCCGGAAGCGTTTCGTCCCGACTCCCTTCTGGGAGTTCGGGGTTTGATGGAAGCGTACACCAAGGGGAACGTTGCGCTGGCCAACGCGCCCGGCACCGGAGTTGCTGATGACAAGGCCATCTACTCGTACGTCGAGAAGATGATTCGCTATTATCTCGGCGAGGAAGCGATCCTGCCCAACGTGCCGACCTATCTATGCTCGGTCGACGAGGACAGGCAGTACGTCCTGGAGCACCTGGAAGAGTTGGTGGTCAAAGCGACCGACGGCGCCGGCGGCTATGGCATGCTGATTGGTCCTCATTCCAGTGCGTCCGATCGTGCGGACTTCGCAGGGCGCATCATGGCGAACCCCAGAGGCTACATCGCTCAGCCCACCCTGGCGCTCTCCCGGGTGCCAACGATGATCGGAGACTCCATAGAGCCTCGGCACGTCGACCTCCGCCCCTTCGTACTCTTTGGTGACCGCGTGTACGTGCAGCCTGGCGGGCTCACCCGGGTTGCTCTGCGCAAGGGTTCCCTGGTGGTCAACTCCTCCCAAGGGGGCGGCAGCAAAGATACGTGGATACTTGCAGAATAGTCCGACGAGGGCAACATGCTTAGCCGGGTCGCTGACGCACTCTTCTGGACGAGTCGATACGTCGAGCGGGCAGAGAACGTCGCTCGCCTTCTGGATGCCAACCTCACTCAGGCGCTGGACGCTGGCACCGCCAGTCGCGAAAGCGGCTGGGAAGCGCTGGTCAGTACGACGGGAGACATGCAGTGGTTTCAGGAGCACCACGGCACCGCGAGCAAACACCGTGTGATGCATTTCCTCACCTTCGATCGCGAGTACCCGAACTCCATCGTTTCCGCGGTGTCTGCGGCTCGAGGCAACGCTCAGGCGATTCGCGGTATCATTTCGCGCGAGATGTGGCAGGCCATCAACGAGCTGTATCTCTACGTTGAGGCCGCCGAGCGGAGCCCCAATGAGCCCGAAGACATGGGGAGTTTCTACGAACGAGTCAAGCTTGCTGGTAGCGTGTTCGGTGGAGCCACCGATGCCACCCTCTCACGGGGCGAAGCCTGGCACTTCCTGCGTATGGGCAGCCTCATGGAGCGCGCAGATAAGACGAGCCGCCTCCTGGATGTCAAGTACTTCCTCCTTTTACCCGAGATCGCTGATGTTGGGACGACGCTGGACCAGGTTGGCTGGGTTGCCCTCCTCGAGTCGGCGAGCGCCTTGCAGATGTACCTCCAGAAGCATCACGTCGTGGCGCCGAGAGACGTCGCCGGGTTCTTGATTTTCGATCGCGACTTTCCGCGGGCGCTTCGCTTCTGCATCGATCGGGCGGCGGACAGCCTCAGTGTTATCACTGGCAATCCCCCCGGGGGGGCGCGGACCCAGGCGGAACGCCTCATGGGCAGGCTGCGAGCCAGCCTCGAGTTCGCCGATGCCGAAAGCGTCGTCGGTCGCGGCCTTCACGAGTACCTTGACGAGATTCAGGGGACTCTGAACGCGATCGACCGCGCACTGAACTCGAGCCTCTTCGACTACTCCATCTGACGATTGCCCTCCCATGACGATCCGAGTCGCGCTCTCCCACCGCACTTCCTATCGCTACGCGCGCCTCGCTGCGCTTTCACCCCAGGTCATTCGCCTGCGGCCAGCGCCGCACAACCGAACGCCGGTGGTTGGATACTCCCTCACCATCACCCCCAAGGAGCACTTCATCAACTGGCTCCAGGATCCATTCGGGAACTACTTGGCGCGAGTCGTCGTACCAGAGCCCGCGGCAGAGTTCTGCGTACAGGTCGATCTGGTCGCCGATCTCACGGCCTACAACCCCTTCGATTTCTTCCTGGAACCGGACGCGGACGAGTTCCCCTTCGATTACACTCCAGCGCTGGCTGAGGAGCTCGAGCCCTTCCGCGCTGCCACGCCGCCGTCGCCAACCTTCGATCGGTTCCTCCGCGCTCTGGACAAGACTCCCCGGCGCACCGTGGACTTCTTGGTGGACACCAACCGTGCTGTCCACCGCGCAGTCGAGTACGTGATCCGGCTGGAGCCGGGCGTTCAAACGCCCGAGGAGACCCTGACGCTTGGCCGGGGTTCCTGTCGCGATTCGGCGTGGCTTTTGGTGCAGGTTCTGCGCCATCTCGGGCTCGCGAGTCGTTTCGTTTCTGGCTACTTGATCCAGCTGACACCCGATGAGAAGCCGCTCGAGGGGCCGCCCGGTCCCAGTCGAGACTTCACCGATCTCCACGCGTGGTGCGAATGCTATGTCCCTGGCGCGGGCTGGATTGGGCTAGATCCGACCTCGGGGCTGCTGGCTGCGGAAGGTCACATTCCGCTCGCGTGCACCCCCAAACCCTCGAGCGCAGCGCCTGTGGAGGGCGCGGTTGAGGTTGTCGAAACCGATTTCTCCTTCGAAATGAGTGTTCGACGCCTGGTGGATCGTTCGCGCACCACCAAGCCGTACACCGAGGCGGTGTGGAGCGCGATTGTCCAGGCGGGCCATGAAGTGGACAACGAGCTCTTGGCGGGAGACGTGCGGCTCACCATGGGTGGAGAGCCCACCTTCGTCGGCACTGAAGCGCCAGATGCTCCGGAATGGAATACCGAAGCCCTGGGGCACACCAAGGCCGCGGTAGGCGATCGACTCCTTCGGGCGCTCCGGAGCCAGTGGAAGCCCGGCAGCCTTCTGCACCATGGACAAGGCAAGTGGTATCCGGGCGAACAGCTGCCGCGATGGGCGCTTTCTGCCTACTATCGCGTCGATGGCGGACCGGTTTGGCTCGATGACCGCTGGTTGGCCCGAGCGGGGGAGCGGTACGGCCATACCGCCGAGGACGCCGAACGTTTTGCGAAGACGCTGACCCGGCGGCTTGGTCTCTCGCGGCACGGGCTGATGCCGGCCTTCGAGGACACCTGGTACTACTTGTGGCGCGAGAGGCGACTACCCAAGAACGTCGATCCACTGGACTCGCGGCTCGACGATCCCCTCGAGCGCGCGCGACTCGCGCGCGTCTTTCGGCAGGGGCTCGAGGCCGTGGTGGGCTACGTTCTGCCCCTGGCTCATGATGGCGTCTCTTGGGTCTCGGGTCCCTGGTCTTTGCGCGAGGAACGTTGCTTCCTGACTCCAGGGGACTTCCCCATGGGATTTCGCTTGCCGCTCGACGCGTTGCCCTGGGTGCCGGATAGCGAGCTCGCGGGGTACGCCGCTCCGCTCGATCCCACCGTGTCGCGCCCGCCTCTGCCGACTCGCGTGGAGCTGGCAAGCGGCAGTGCTGGGGCGGCGCGGCAGTCCATCAGGATTCTCGCCCAAGGCCCGACCCGCGGTATGAAACCCCGCCTCGAGTCCCGTGACGGGGCTGCCCAGAACGCCCCGTTTCCCGCTCAGTCCCCCAACGGCGTCGTGCGTACGGCTCTGTGCGTCGAGCCGCGAGACGGCACACTCCGTGTCTTCATGCCACCGCTTCAAGCGCTCGAGGCGTATCTCCAGCTGGTCACCGCCCTCGAGGACGTTGCTTGCGAACTCGGGGTTCCCGTCCATGTGGAGGGCTACCCACCGCCATCCGATCCCAGGCTTCAGTCCTTCAAGGTCACGCCCGATCCCGGCGTGCTCGAGGTGAACGTGCCACCGGTACGCACATGGGGGGAACTCTTGAGCCAGACCGCTGAACTCTACCATGCGGCGCGCGAGCAGAAGATTTCGGCCGAGAAGTTCGAGATCGACGGCCGGCACGTGGGTTCGGGCGGAGGCAATCACGTTGTCTTGGGCGGCTGCACGACGTTGGATAGCCCGTTTCTCCGGCGCCCCGATCTTCTGCGCAGCTTGCTGGCCCTTTGGAACAACTATCCGTCGCTATCCTATCTGTTCTCTGGCCAGTTCATCGGCCCGACCTCCCAGCACCCTCGGGTCGATGAAGCACGGCATGACGCGATTCATGAGCTCGAGCTCGCGTTCCGCCAACTGTCGGGGCCCGGAGAAGCGGTCGCTCCATGGATCGTCGATCGGGTTCTGCGGCACCTGCTGACCGACGCGACGGGCAACACTCATCGCACCGAATTCTGCATCGACAAGCTGTACTCGCCCGATGGCCCAGCGGGGCGGCTCGGGCTCCTCGAGCTTCGTTGCTTCGAAATGCCGCCCCACCCGCGCATGGCGTCAGCCCAGCAGCTTCTCCTTCGAACCATCATCGCAGCGATGTGGAAGGAGCCCTATGTTCGCCCCCTGGTTCGTTGGGGAACCCGGCTCCATGATCGGTTTGTCCTCCCCTTCTTCGTGGAGCGTGATTTCGGTGGCGTTCTCGAGGAGCTTGCAACCAGGGGGTTTGCGGTTGCCATGGACTGGTTCCGCCCGCACTTCGAGTTTCGATTCCCGCTTCTCGGTGAGTATGCTCGCGACTCCATTGCCCTCGAGCTCCGGGGAGCGCTCGAGCCATGGCATGTACTCGGGGAGGAAGCAACTGCCGGGGGACAGACACGATACGTCGACTCGTCGGTGGAGCGCCTTCAAGTGAGAGTCACTGGGATCGATGTCGACCGTTACGCGATTGCCTGCGGCGGCGTGGCGCTACCCTTGCATGCCACCGGGACACGGGGGGAAGCGGTCTGTGGCGTGCGGTATCGCGCCTGGCAGCCACCATCGTGCCTCCACCCCACCATCGGTGTGGACGGGCCGCTGCACTTCGACATCTACGACCTCTGGCATGAGCGTGCGGTCGGAGGATGCACGTACCACGTCGTTCACCCCGGTGGGCGTGCTACGGAGGCCCGACCCGTCAACGCCGTCGCGGCGGAGAGCCGACGGGTCGCGCGTTTCGACGCCATGGGGCACGTTCAGGGAACATACCCTCTGATGCGGTGCGAGGTGAATCCGGAGTTCCCCATGACGCTCGATTTGCGGCGCACTCACCTGCCCGAGTTCGTGGGCACTACGCTGAGCACTTGCCAGCGCCCCTGACTCGGCCAAGGTTCCGAGGCGATGGCGGTTCCCTTTGACGAATTCTGGCTGAGCGACGGCGAGCCTCGAGGCCACCAGCGGCGACTCTGGAGCTACCTCTCGTCCCTCGACGAGGAGGGACGACGGGCTGTCGCGCGTACGGTGAAGCGCCGGGTCCGAGAGCAGGATGTGTCGTATAACCTCTACGGGGCGGCTGGGGGGAGCGGACACGCCTGGAGCCTCGATTGGGTTCCTGCCCTGCTGAGTCGAGAGGACTTCCGTGCCCTCGATCAGGGGCTTCGTCAGCGCGCAACCGTTCTGGCCGCGGCCCTCGACGACCTCTACGGTCCGCAACGATTGTTGAAGGATGCCGTGATACCGCCTTCCGTAATCCTCGGAAGTCCCTTCTTTGCGCGGGTGGCCCATGGCTGGGAGCCGCTGGGTGGCTCGCGGCTCGTACTCTACGCGGCAGACGTCGCTCGGAGCCCCGATGGGAGCTTCGTCGTTTTTTCGGACCGCAGCGGGGCTCCTACGGGGTCCGGCTATGCCCTGCAGAACCGTATCGCGGTGGGACGAGCGCTGCCGGACGTGTTTCAGCAGCACAACACCGCGAGGGTGAATGGCTACTTCTCGGCGGTTGCGGATACACTCGCAAAACTCGCTCCCCGGGGTCGCGACAAACCGCGCATCGTCGTGCTGACTCCTGGCCCATCCGACGAATCAGCCTTCGAGCATGCCTGTGTATCGCGCTATCTGGGTTTCGATCTCGTCGAAGGCAGGGACCTCACGGTGCGGGAAGGAAAGCTCTTCCTGAAGTCACTCACCGGGCTCCAACCGGTCGATGTCATTCTGCGGCGTGTTTTCGATCCGTGGTGTGATCCACTGCAACTGCGTGGGGACTCGACCATGGGAGTGCCAGGGCTCGTGGAAATGGCCCGCCGCGGCAGCGTCGGCATCGCCAACCCCATCGGCAGCATGCTGGTAGAGAGCCCCGTGTTCAAGGCATATCTTCCAGTCGTTTGCCGCGCTTTGCTTGGCGAGCGGCTCGAGCTTCAGTCGGTGTCCACCCGGTGGTGCGGCGACCCGTCCATGCTCGAGGAGGTGATCGACACTCGTGAACTCTGGCGGCTCAAGCCCGCCTACGAGGAGCGTCGCCACGCTCCCATCGAGTTCGGCGTCCTCGAAGGCGACGAACTCGACGCCATGGTTCGGCGCTTGCGGAGCGAACCGGAGCGGTGGGTCGCAGAACAGTGGCCACGGCTCTCCACGACCATCACGGCGACGTGTCACCGAAGTGAGGCTGCGCTCGCGCTGCGATTTTTCCTGTGTCGAGCTCCTGGGGCCAGTGACTACACGACGATGCCCAGCGCCCTCGGCAGAGTCGACGCCTCTCCTGACGGGGTCTTCATCGACCCGGGGGGCGATCGCACCTCCAAGGATGTCTGGGTCCCCTCGGATCGGGGCAGTATCGTTCCAAGACTTCCCGCCATGCCGGAGCCCCCGACTGCGCTCCTGCGCGGCGGTATCGATCCCCCGAGTCGACTGTTGGACGACGTCTACTGGCTTGGACGCTACGTCGAACGGTGCGGCGCAGCCGCCCGCCTGCTGCGCATGGGACTCGAGGATCGCATCAACAGTGCAAGTGATCTCGGAAGCGTGCTGGCCGGCCCCCTTCAGGCGGCCCTCGCCGATATGGAGATCGTGCCCCACGTTGCGACCGCACCCAGCACCCAGACCATCCTCGAGACGGCTCTTCTCGAAGGCCGCTCTCCGCACAACTTGCCAGCATGCCTACGCCGCGTGCACGGGTTGTCCGATGCGGTCCGCGGGAGGGTCTCGCGTGACGCTTGGGACGCCCTTCGCGGGGTTCGGGATTCCCTGAACGATTTGGCTGGCGCCCCCACCGACGAGCTGCTCGATAGCGCACTCGAGGCCATGCAGCGGCTCATGCTGTACGCTACCGCCCTGCGCGGACACGTGCTGGACGGCATGGTGCGGGGTCACGTGTGGCGGTTCATGGACACCGGGCGGCGGCTGGAGCGCGCTGCCAGCGTTCTATCCACCATGCGGGCGTTTCTCCCCGTTGGAGCGACGCGGCAGCACATGGAGGCACTGCTCGAGGCGTGTGATGGCCTCCTTACCTATCGGGCCCGCTACCTTTCGACGCTCCAGGTGGCGCCCGTCGTCGATCTGCTGTTGACGGATGTTACCAACCCGCAGTCCGTGCTGCATCAGGTGGACGTGCTGCTGACTCACACCGCCTCTTTGCCGCGCCAGAGTGATGCCGAACTGACCCCGATGGAACGCGGACTCGTCCGGCTCAGGGCTGCACTGCTGTCGACCGACGTCGTCGCACTGTGCGCTGGCAGCGGGGAGGCGTTACGCTCGCTCCTCGACACCGCACTCGAGGGAGTATGGCACACGGCGGACGATCTGGCGCGGCAGTGCTTTGCTCATGTACGTGCCACCGCGGCAGACAATGTCGCCCAGTGGGTCGAGGTGGAGGCGCTCTGATGCTCTACCGCACGGTTCACCGTACAGTCTATCATTACGAGTCGCCAGTCGTATCCAGTCAACACCTGGGTCATCTCAAGCCGAGGTCGCTTCCCCATCAGGTGGTGTCGAACTACGAACTTACGACTGAGCCGGGAACGGGGCACGCGGTGGAACGCCTTGACTACTTCGGCAACAGCTACCGTTGGTTTCAGGTCGACCAGGAGCACACAGTGCTCACGATAGTCGCACGAAGCGAGATCGAGGTTTGCCAGCAACGGCCGTCAGAGCCACTCCCAGGAAGTACCGGAAGCTGGGAGGAGTGCCGCGAGGTGCTGTCGCGTCCCAGGGCCTTTCCCGAGGCACAGGAGTTTCGCCTCGACTCGCCGCTAGTGCGTCGCCACTCCGCGCTCTGTGAGTTGACGCGGAGCTCGTTCACTCAAGGCCGCGACCTCTACGAGGCGGTCGTCGCGTTCAATCGCTGGATTCGATCGGAGTTCCGGTACGATCCAACGGCAACGGAGGTCAGCACGCCCTTGCCGCAGGTCGTAGCCAAGCGCAGGGGCGTCTGCCAAGACTTTGCACACGTGGCGGTCGGCTGTCTGCGCTCGCTGGGGCTTGCCGCGCGGTACGTGTCGGGGTACTTGGAGACGACTCCACCCGCCGGGAAGGCCCGCTTGGTTGGTGCCGATGCGTCTCACGCTTGGGCCTCGGTCTTCATCCCCGCGCTGGGTTGGCTGGACTTCGACCCGACGAACGCCGTGCTGCCTAGTGACCGACACATCACCGTCGCGTGGGGTCGGGACTTCAGCGACGTGACGCCACTCAAGGGCGTGATCCTCGGTGGTGGCACGCACCGGGTCGTGGTGGGAGTCGACGTGATCTCCGTCACAGATGCCGAGCCTGGTGCCGTCGCGCGGTCAGCGTAGCCGGGAGAGTCACCAGCCGATTGGCGGCGCAGGTGTCCGCTCGAGCAGTGCACCATGGGGGAACCTAGTATTACCATGAGAACCCTCGACCGCCCCCTCCTCGCCCCATTCTCATCTATGATGGCGGACCATCGGTCCAACTCGTTTACTGCTCCAGGTAGACCTCACTGAAACGTCACGATGTCTCCGGTGAGAGGCAGCAGCCCGTGCCGACGATTGGGAGGAGCGACTGGGACAAGCTCAATCTCGTCCGCGTTTACGTCGACGGTAGCTTCCAGACGGAACCGATCGAAGCGATAGGGGAGGCCATCGGACACCAAGGGCGAGGGACGATCCATGAGGTGGAAATGCAGATGGGGTTCATCCGAGTTCCCCGTGTTGCCCACTCGCCCCAGCACGCTTCCTCGACCGACGCGCTCGCCGACGTGGACGAGAACGCTATTCTGGCGGAGGTGAGCGTAGAGGGCATACTCGCCGGTGTCGAGCGCTTGGACGATGTAGTTACCGGGGGCTGACTCGATGTCAGCAGGTGGGAGCGGTTCGGTGGGGACGTTCTCTACTGCGCCATCGCGGGCGTCGACGATCGTTCCCGAGGCCACTGCCAGGACATCATCCCCGAAGATGTAGTAGTTTTCGTTGTTGCTCGGGTCCCCTCTGTAGGTGCTGGCACCTTTCACCTGGAGGAAGTCCGTAGCGAAGCGCTGGGCGTAGAAGAGGTCAGCGTCTTCCGCCAGGATGAAGCGATGGGTCCCGTCGCAGCAACCCATGACTCCAATTCCAGAACCGTGAAGCGGCGGCGCGATGACGCGAGCGCGCTCACTTGCGACCGGGGTCGTGGGACCCGTAACCTCGCGCTTGACGCCAATCCGCTCGGTCGTGATGCGATGTCCGAGACGTTGCGGCGGGGCCGAACGGAGGCGCCTCGTTCCCAGCGGCCCGGTGAGGTCGATAAAGGCAGCCGCGGCGCCGCCAGGTTCCAGGACGGTTCCGTCCGTCTCGCCATCGACCTCGATGAGAGCGCCGAGGTCGTCGCCTTCATAGCTCGAGAGCACGGCATGCTGCTCGGGATCGGTGACCACGATACGCACGATGCGTACCGGCGTGTCGCCCGGGTTCTGGAGCAGCAGCTCGTAGTTGAGATGCCATTTCTGATCGGTTCCCGCGACCGGGCGCGGGAGAGAAAGCACTTCGGATATCAGTGGATCGGTGGCCGCGCAGAGCGTCTCGCTGGTGGTCGAATCGACCGTTTCCCCTGGATCGTCTACGGAGCCGCAGTGAGTCGAGAGCAAGAGCAATGTGGGACCCAGTAAAGATCTCCAGTGGTTGGCCATTCGAGTTACCATCGTTCCCTCCGTCGCTTGGTTGAGCTCCTGTGGGTGAGCGTCCCTGCTGTTCCCGGACGAAGTCGTTTCGTTCACGATGTGCGTTGCAAAAAGGCTACACCGTGCGCCACACGCCCAGTCGGATCCCCCCGTGTGTTCCGTTCGCGTCTCGGTTGGGCCGCGTCGAAGCGACGATTGGGTCGGAGTTCAGTCTGTTCAACAGAACGGGTCGCGCTGGAGGGACAGACGACGGCTTGTGGAACGCTCGATCGGCCAAGGCTGACTGGCAGGCAGCCTTACCCCACTGCGGACCGCTGGCCGGTGTCCGCGACTCGACAGGGCGACGACGAGGCGGCGGTAGCTCTCCAGCTGGAAACGGCAGGAGCTGTGTTGCCGGACGCGTCGTTGACCGAGGGCGGCCGCTTATGCCGGGAGCGCGTCGACCAGGTTGAGTTGCCCGAGATAGTCGGCCTTTCCAATCTCGACACCGCCCGCTCGCAGCAGCGCGTACGCCATGGTGACGTGGAAGAAGAAATTGGGTACTTGGCGCCCCAGGACGTACTCGTCGGTTGCTAGGGACTTCCCGGGTGGATGAGGAACGGGGACGAGGCGGGAGGGATCGACCTTGGTGAAGTCTGCCTCGGTAAAGGTGTCGAGGAACTCCAGACAGAGACGGATGCGGCCGCGAAGCTCCGCAAAGGTCTGCTCGGCGTCCGCGTGTTTCGGGATGGGGCGCCCCGCAAGATTGGCCGCAGCGGCCTTGGCTTGGTCGCAGGCGATGCGGATTTGCGCGACGAAGGGCAGCATGTCCGGGAAGAGACGGGCTGCGCAGTAGTTGTTGACGTCGAAACCGCGTGTCTGCGCGTAGGCCTCGGCCTTCCCCATGCAGGCGTCGAGGTTTCGAAGTGTGCGGGTAAACTGACGAACGATGGCGTAGTACATTGGGAGCATCCTCGGGTTTACCAGAGCCTACATCAAGAGGAGCGCTCACAGAACACGCTGGAGCCGCCGGAATGTGTGTTGTTAACGGAGCCCGCCGTTCCGCTCCAGGGTGTGTGCGCGCGGCGCCTGCTGGGCCTCATTCGGGGGCCGCGCCAGCTCTGGCCCGGTGTGTCGTGTCGACTACCTCAGCTCCACTCCCGTCCGGTCAAGTCCAGCGAGCGGGAGTATCAATCGCTAGGTGTCCAACATCGCCTTCCAGTCACCGAATGGAGAGGAGGGCACGGCTCGACCGGCTGAGGGGCATGCTTTCGCCGTGTGGTGGTCGGCCGGGCTAGGGTTGTTGGGGTCCCGGCGTCGGGGGTTCATGGTCGCCAAAGAGCATTTCGAAGTATGAGAAGGGCTCGAGGGACATCGTTTCAAAGTCGATCAGCTTCTCGCGGACAAATGGAAGCCCATTGAGGGTGTTTCGCGCCTCGTCAATGCTGCCACATTCGAGAACGAACACGACCCCTCGCCGATCCTGGCGATCATACATTTCTCGGAGAGTGCCTTCTCTGTACAGCTTCCATGCGTGCCTCACCTCTTCCTCAAGATAAGGCTGCATCTTCGTGGGGGTTGTCTTGGGATCTACTTTTGCGATTGCCAGAACCTTCATCGCTCTTCTCCGTCTTCTCCGTCTTCTC
>CAYRKE010000042.1:0-7729 GCA_964424695.1 uncultured Polyangiaceae bacterium | reverse complement strand
TCTTCTCCGTCTTCTCCGTCTTCTCTCAGTTGTTTCGCGCGAAGCCCCACATCAGGGGGATGGTTTCTTGAGGCATTGGGGCGGCAGCGTGTGGGCAGGGGGCCAACGCTCGCCGTGCCCGATCATGGGGCCTTGGTCGGATCGCCCGTGGCCCAGGCAACGCCGTTGCCGCGGTCCATCGTCTCGATCGCAGTCATGTCGTCGTTGTCGATGACGAAGCCAAAGATGTCGGCGTTCTGGCGAACGCGGTCCGGGTTGGTGCTCTTCGGAAGTACTGGATACCCCTTCTGGATGGCCCAGCGTAGCAGGACCTGTGCCTCGGTTACGCCGTACTTCAGAGCCATCACCCTGAATGGACTGTCTACGCGCTCTCCGTCGGCTCTCATCCGGTCCGTCTTCGCGCTGTCCTGCCCCTTGGCGTTTCTCCACGTGGAGAGTGGAACCAGGCTGCTGTAGGCGATGGGTGTGATCGCGTTGTCGTTGAGGTACCGAACCAGGGAGGGTTTCTGCGACCACGGATGAAGCTCGATCTGATTGGCGGCTGGCATGGGGAGGTTGGCTGCCTTCAGCTCCTCGAGGTGCTTGATGCTGAAGTTGCTCACCCCGATCGCCCTCGCCTTTCCCCGCCTCTGCAGCTCGACTAGCCCGCGCCACTGAGCGAGCCTGTGCACTGGTTCGAACGGCGCATGAATCAAGTAGAGGTCTACGTAGTCCAGACCCAGCCGCCGGAGGCTCTCGTCGAGCGAGGTCATCGTCGATTCAGTGGTCTTTGCGGGCTGTCCCCGGGCCGGGTTTCCCGGCCAGAGCTTCGTAGTGACGAAGAGATCGCTTCTCGTGAGTCCCTCGGAAGCGAGCGCCTGCCGGATTCCAGCGCCGACGCCAGATTCGTTCTGATATCCCTCGGCGGTGTCGATGTGCCGGTAGCCGGCGCGAATGGCCTCGCTCACCGCTGCGGCAGCGTCTTCATCGGCGATGAGGTAGGTGCCGAAGCCGAGGTACGGTATCTCGATATCTCCAGTCAGGGTTCGGGTCTTCATTCGCTACTCCTTGCAGCTCGATATGCGAAGACGATACCCACTGCGGGAGCGCAGTGCCTGCCAGTTTCTCCAAACCGCTTGCCTAATCCTGCACATGTCGGGAGAATGCGTTCCGTCCTGCAGAGACGGGTCCACGATTGTTCTGGAGGTGTCAGCATGCACTTGGAAGGGCTCATCGAGCAAGCCGACCTTCGGATCGCGGCTGCACAGAACGGTCAAGCGCAAGTTGCTCAACCGATGGATGGCCTTCTGCTCCTTCGCCGGGACTGTCCCGGCGCGTTCGACGCATCGTTGTACGAGCCCGTTCTGTGCCTGATCCTCCAGGGTCGAAAACAGGTGTCGACCGTGGATCGGACCTTGTCTTTCGGTCCCGGTGAATGCCTCCTCGTGAGTCACGACCTGCCCGTGTACTCCAGAATCACGAAAGCTCCGTACTTGGCGCTGGTCTTCAAGGTGGACGTCGCCACCATCAGGAAGCTCTACGACGAAGTCGCGGAGTCAGTTTGCGATACTAGGCTAGCTCGTGCGGCAGAGACGCATCACGCTGATCCGGGCCTGCTCGATGCGCTGGGCCGGTACCTGGCGCTCGCCGACTCGCCCGCGGACGCGAAGGTGCTCGGTCCACTCGTCTCAAAGGAGATTCATTATCGTTTGCTGGTGGCTCCTTTTGGCGGAATGCTTCGTAGTCTCATTCGCCACGACAGCAACGCGAGTGCCATTGCCCGCGCCATTGGGCAGATCCGCGGTGACTTGCGAGCGCCGATTGCAGTTCCGGATCTCGCTCGGCAGGTTGGAATGAGTGCCTCAGCGTTTCACAAGCACTTCAAGACAGTCACGTCGACGACGCCGCTGCAGTACCAGAAGGAGCTCCGGTTGCTCGAGGCACGGCGGCTCCTGAGGACCGGCGGGGCCTCGGTCACTGCTGCGGCTTTTGATGTCGGCTACGAGAGCCCGAGCCAGTTCAGTCGCGAGTATTCGCGCAAGTTCGGAGCACCACCGAGCCACGACATTGTGTCCGCGATTGACTAGAACACCGATCACGTTGCCTCGCGGCCCCGCGAGCCCGAGGTCGAGCCCCGGCGCACCCCGGCGCTCCGCGCCCCCCGCGTGCCAACCCGTTCCGAGGATCTTGGGCACCCTGTGCTACTCACACGTTCGCGTGGAGCGGTAGATGAGGGCGCTGCCCGATCGTTTCGACACGAAGAAGAGTTCTGTGCCGTCTGCGGTGAGCGTGACGTCCTTGTCGTCCTGAAGGCTGTTGAGCTCGGTGAGGAGCGTGGGGGTGCTGAAGGAGCCGCCATCCGAGCGCACGGACATCCAGAGATCCTCGTCGTAGAGGCTTCCTCGATTGGACGAGAAGTAGACGGTGTTTTCGTCGGGAGTCATGGCGACACGGCCGTCGTTTCCCAAGGAGTTGAGAGTAGTGACCTCGACTCCGGAGGTGAAGTCGTCGTCTACGCTCGCGCGCTCCGCCATCCAGACGTCCGCCGAGTTGACCAGGAGGGGGTTTTCTCTGACATAGTAGAGCCTGAGGCCGTCGCGGGACGGCCATGCCAGGTAGGTGTCGAGGCTCGCGTCCAGGTCGCTCATTGCTTCGCCGAAGCTGAAGTCATCGTTGATGGAGCTTCGCGTGGATCGCGACAGCGTCCTTCCACCGACCGTGGTTCCCGTCGGGGCAACGTAGAAGTAGAGCGTGAGCCCATCGTAGCTCAGCGCTGGTGACCCGCGTTTGTTGACGCTCGTGGGAAATACCTCGGTGGTGCCGGAGAAGGTGACGGTATCGCGTGACTCGCGGGTCGCCTGGTAGATCCGTTCGCTTCCCGAGAAGTTCACCGCAAAAAAGAGCGTCAGGCCATCAGCGGAAAGGCTCGGCGCCCAGTAGGTCGTGTCGCTCGCGAACCATAGCACGTCGGCAATCTTCATGACCTCGGGTTCGGAGAAGGTGGCATCCCCGCAGTCGCAGGGCGGGCATGCCGTACCGCCACAGTCTATGCCAGTCTCGTCCTGGTTCTGCACGGTGTCGCTGCAGCTGGCGGACAACCCCCCGCCCTGTCCCGACACCTCGAGGTCACCCGCGGTTCCTGCTGCACCCGCCACGCCCGCGGTGCCGACCGCGCCGCCCATCTCCAAGGATCCGGCAGCTGCAGAGCTTCCAGCCGAATCCGTGCTTCCCGTCGCGCCCGCGGCCCCGCCGACCGCTGCAGCGCCCGCGCCCCCGGTCGAATCCGCACTCCCACCGACATCGGACGCGCCGCCGAATGGGGAGCCGCCCGCCGAGGTGCCCGCCGAGCCCCCGCCGATGGTGCTGGAGGCGGACGAGGTACCGCCGGTTCCTCCCGAGCCATCACTCACAGGGGCGTCCACGACGGCGAGCGCATCCGCCAGACTGCGGGAGCGCCCAGCGGGGTCGGTTACCTCCACATCGTGCAGTCCAACGGGTAAGCCTGCCGGAATCGTTGCTGTGAGCGTGTACTCGTCGAGGCGAACGGCACCGAGGGATGCGGAGTCCAAGTCCGAAATCGCGATGCTCCACCTGTCGCGTAGGACCGGAGCCCGTTCATCGTCCAGGTTGACCTCGATTCGGTTGTAGAAATTGCGCCCCTCCACGGTGACCAGGGTCTCACTGCGGGTGTCCACCGTGCTGGGTAGGACGCGGTGGACCTCGAACTCGGAGGCGCCCTTGTCGCTGCAACCGAACGCGACGGCCAAGAGGAGTGAGCGAGGCCCAGTGCGGGTCCGAAGCGACCGGCGTGAGGGACCCGCTGCAGCCTGTCTTCTCGGGCGCGCCATATCATCAGGCCTTGCCGTGAGCCACCGCCCGGGCGTGGTCCAGAGACCGAGGTATCAGTTTCGGCACGGGGCGGCGCAAATCCACGGCACTTCCAGTGACGGCGGGGCGCGCCTCAGTCTTAATGTGTCCCGGGCGGGCTTTTCGACATTCGGCCAGGGCGTCGATGCGGCCGTCGTCCGGTCCGGATCTCCGCCCGCGCCGTTGCCACTCGGTGCGTCCTCGCGGAAGTTCGGCTAAGCTAGCGGTTTTTCTTGGACGCACGGGGCTTGATGCGGAGCTTCTGCCCAGGTTGGAGCGGCCGCTGCCGATCGAGCCCATTATCCGAGCACAGCTCTCGCACCGTGAGACGGTACCTCGTTGCGATGCCGCTCAGTGTTTCTCCGCTGGCCACCACATGAATCCGGTCCGAAGCCCCTTCGTCTCTCCGCCCTGCCGCCAGGTTCGTGCCAGCGCTGGGGGCGACCGCACGACTTCGCGGGGGCATGGAGACCACCCCGCCCCCAAGACTCAGACAACACCGGAACCCAATCGAGTAGTCATGGTAGTCGTTTGAGTGCGCGGTGGTCTGGTACTCACACCCTTCGCCATTGATCCGGGTATCCAGGTAGTAGCCACCACGGAACGTGCCGCTCGGAGACGCGGTCCATTCGTGGAGGTTGCCCACCATATCGTAGACCCCGAAGCCATTGCGGCATCGAGTGAAGGCACCGGTCCGTGCCAGGCTCCCCGGCACTTGATTGAGGCGCGGATCGTTCATCGCGTCGAAACCGAACGCGGTCGCTGTATCGTCACCGCCGTGAAGCTTGCGGAGCGGCGAGACGCCCGCATCGTTGCAGCGTCCGGGCACCCGCACGTCACCGTAAGGGTAGCGGGTGGGTGTGCGCCCTTTGCACGCCGTGACCCATTCCGCGTCGGTGCAGAGACGCTTGCCAGCGCCGGCACAGGCAGCTGCCGCATCCACTTGGGAGAGGTACGCTTGCGGCACCACCCCGGAACGACTCCGGGCGCGGAGCGCGCTTCCCGACTTGGGACCCTGGTAGGGTGACTGTCGCCGGACGGTACGTCCCTTGGCGTCGACGATGTCGACGGACGCCTCGTAGCGATCGATGCAGAACCGTCCCAGCACGTTCGCCATCCCAGGCGGGCACCCCGCGGCTACCGCGACCCCCACCCACTCGGGAGAAGCGGAGTCGAACACAAGGCTAGCCGTAACTGGCCCCACTGCGACGAGGCCGGTCGCGACTGACGCGCGAGCCCATCGGCTGAACCGTCCGCGGTTGTGGGTGCTCATCGTCATCAAGGCCTCGGCGCGTGCTCGAGCGCAAACCTAGCCAAACCCAGCGACCAGCGCAAAGTGCCCGGGGGACACCACGGTGTCGGCCCGCCCGCTAGGGCGTTGCACGGGGACCAGTCGGACGACTTGGGGCGCCGCCAGCAGAGGCAGCGCGGTCTCCGAGTGCTCTGCGACGCAGCCAGGCGAGCAGCAGTACTCCCGGCCACGCAAGCCCTTCGGGTACGACGGGGGATTGCGGTAGCGAGCAACCACACGACCCAAGCGTTGACTCCTGCTCGCTCGGACAAGCTGGACTAAACCCTCGCCGCGGTGCGGGGTCGCACTCGTCCACTGTCGTCGTATCGGCCGGGTAGATCGCGCAGATCCCCGCCGCGTCGTCCATGCCGAGCTCCACTGTGGAGCCGAGGCTCGATTGGTAGTTGAAGAACATCGCGGAATCGACGTCCTCGCGCGTCCGAAGATCGGCGAGCCCGAAGACGTGCCCCGCCTCGTGAAGCGCGATCCCGGCGAACGCCGAGTTGTCGGATTCGGTCAACGTGAAGAACTCCGAATTGACCTCGATGTCCACATCGAGGATCTCTCCGGTGACTGGATTGTAGCTGACGGTGGTGAGCGCCAGGGCATCCGGCGGATGGGACCCGTCGACCTCCCACCCGTCGTCGCGAAAGACCCAAGCATTCGAGTTGGCGCCAGTATCGCTATAGCCGATCTCTCCGCACTCGTAAGCGTCGAAGGCCACCATCTCGATACTCGGTCGCCCCGGCTCGCAGTCAGCCTCCACCCAAATCGCCATTGCCCGCGAAATGGTGTCGATCGCCTCGTTGTAGCTGATTCCGCGGAGGGGCGATCCTTCGGCTTCCACGGAGAATGAGACGCATGCTTGCCTCCACTCGAGCGGAATACCGGTCGTGGAGCATCCGTCCTCGTCCCGCAGACAGTTCGGATCGTCAACGGCATCGGGGCTGTCGCACGTGGTGGTGCGGCAATACGCCCACGCCGAACTTGGGGCGACCGTTGTTGCGACCATACTCGCGAGCAGCCAGCGCAACACTTCGCGCCACTTCTGCGCAGGCACATTACAGGTGCTGTTCAAGATTTCCCCTCGGACTGCGGTCTTCAAGCAATCAGAGGAGAGAATACGGTAAGTTCTGCCTCACGCAACTTGGGGGTGGGACGGTGAACGGTTACGGGACGCGCGGTCGGACTTCAGAGGAACGGCTGCCCGAGTCCCGGGTGCGCGTCGGTCTTGACATGGCTCGCGAACCCACCTCCTCCTTGAGGGGCAGTGCCAACTCCACTGGATGCATCCATGTTCACGCTCACCGAGTGATGCTCCAGTCGCTGGCGCCAACATCGCACCGGGCGTTCCAGAGTGGGGCGTTACCAGTGGCGGCATCGTCACTGGTCGGTTCGGAGCTGCTCTGCAGCCACCCAGAGTTCGGCGGCTGCCGCCATGGTTCCCGCATCGTCGAGACATCATCCGGCCTCACACGCCGCGCCCGCCTCGCGGAGCGGATCGCGGCTGGTCCGCCATGCAAGACTACCACTACTGCCGGAGACTGTTCTGAGAGGACGCCCGCCGATCTCGGCTTCCGGCTTCGTTTCGCTGCGCCTCCGGTGCTCACGTACCCTACGTACGCTCCGCTCCGGGTCTCGCGAGACTTTGCAAGAAACCGAGCTTGACGGGCGGGCTGCCTGAGAGCTTTCGGCAGTAGTGACTACTCGAGGGCGGCGGCCATCTGGGTGAGGAGCCAGTAGAAGACCTTGGACCGGCGGATCCGGCTATCGTAGTTGGTGTGCCCGGTTTCCAACGCCTGGGCTGTCTCGGAGCCGCAGTCATACGGAACGAGGTCGCCGCCGCGCCCCTGGTCTCCGGCCGGATTGTTGTTTGCGTCGCCGTCCACGTAGCGTTGGCACACGTCGCCGTCGGCGGTCTCGTATATCCCGACGTCGCCGAAGTCGAAGAGCCACTTGTCGTTCGCCTCGCAGTAGTCGCGGATTACCGCGTTGGCCTCCTGGACCCTCGCGGTCTCGTCAGCGAGATACTCGTAGTCCCGATCGCTCAGGTGCTGCGTCATGTAGACGAATGCGACGTCGGGGTATTGAGCTTCGAGGCTCGCCATCCTCTCGAGGTACTCCTCGGCAACCGCCACGCCGTCTTCGGACTCCTCGAGCTGACTGCACCAGGCCCAAACCACGATGTCGGTCCCCGGGTTGCTCTGGAGGTAGTTGTTGGTCTCGACGACCCAGTCGTAGGCGGGGGAATCGAGATAGGTGCCCAGGTCGACCCCATCCAGCTCGTCCAGTCCAGCGGGGATGTACAAATCCTCGCTGTTGTACAGGTGGCTCAGGGCCAAGAGGCCGCCTTCGTCGCCCGGCTCGCCCCATCGGCTCATCTGGGCGCCATGCGAGCGGTGGCCATAGAGGATGCTGAGCTCGTTGACGCGCGCCCGGTCTTCATCAGTGAGCGCGTCGAAGTCGTCGAGGGCGAAGTGGTCCCCGATCATCCCATCCGACGGCACGATGTTGCCGCCACCTCCGCTGCCCGGTTCCCCGCCAGTCTCCGAGCCGCCGAGTCCTTGGTCTCCGCCGGCCTCAGAACCGCCG
>CAYRKE010000041.1:0-45927 GCA_964424695.1 uncultured Polyangiaceae bacterium | reverse complement strand
GGCCAGAGTGGGCGCCGGGGCACCAGGGGCGCCCCTCCCTATTTCTTGATGAACGCCACGTCGTCGAGCCAGAGATCGAACGGCGTATCCGCGCTCTGAACGGAGAAGACCAGGGAGTAGATCTCGGACGGATCCAGCGGCTTGGTATCGTATCCCCGCTGGCGGAGCTCCTCCCACCGCAGGGAGTAGTGCTTCCAGCCCGACTCGAGGTCGATGCGGTGGACATGGTGCTTGTAGCAATCCTTCTCGCAGGTTCCGCCCCACTTGCGGGGGGTGGTGCTGACCACTTGGACTCCTGCGAAGAGTCGACCAGGACCTCTGCCCCAGAATTTCAAGCCAGCGTACGCAGAGGCGTCGTAGCAGTCGTGGGGTTTGAAGGTCACTTGGCTTACGGCTCCCCAATCCCGCAGCTCCGGGCCCACAAGATGCAGCGCGAAGCGGTTATCGGGCTTCGGCTCAGGTCTGGGATCCGCTCGGAGGAACCGTAGCGCGCCGTTCTGGCTGTCGTAGTCGAAGTGCAGGAGCCACGGCGCGCCGCGACCTTCCAGCCTGGCAGAACGGGAGTCACTGTCCTCGAAATCGTCGACCAGTGGCTGCGTGCCTTCGGCGCGAAACGCCTGGGAACAGGGGTGCAACGAACGTTCACTGGCTGCCTCGGGACGAACCGGAGGCATGGCGTTCGGTTGCCTCGACTTGAGTATCCAGGTACCCCCCCCCACGGCAACCAGCGCCAACCCCGCGACGGCCGCGAGCCACCAACCCGACGAGCGGCGGTTGGCCTCCGGGGCTATGCGCTCCAGAAGCCGGGCCTGCAGGTCCTGCCGAGGCTTGTCGAGCCGGTCCGCCGAGTCGAGCAGCTCTTGCCGAAACTCCCGGTCCTCGGTGGTGAAGTCGGGGTTCGAGTCGCTCATGTCTGCCCCCTGAGACCGCGGAGGCGAAGGCGCCGCACCGCTGCGTCGAACGCTTGTCGCGCTGCCTTGAGTCGTGATGCGACCGTGCCAGGCGGAATGTCGAGCAAGTCGGCGGTTTCCGGTGCCGTCAGCTCCTCCATTTCGACCAAAACGAAGACCGCGCGCTGTTCCTCGGAGAGGCAGTCGAGCGCTTCGTCGAGAAGCCGTCGTGCGTGGCGTAAGGCCACGATTTCGTCGGTCGGCATGTCCCGAACGGGAGGATCCGACTGAAGCTCGGTTTCCGGGCGCGCGGCAAGCGCGCGTCGACGATCGGCGGCGATCTTGATGGCGGTCGAGACCAAGAACGAGCGTTCGGCCTTGGCCGGCACATCGTCATGCCGGCGATGCAGAACCCAGAAGACGTCTTGGGCCGCCTCGTCGGCATCGCGCTCGGACAGACCGCAGCGCCGCAGAACCCGCCACACCAGACGCAGGTGTGACGCCATCGCGCGCTTGAGCCGCCCAGCATCACTCGGCATCTGCTGGGTCTCCCGCGGACGTCCAGCCTCGGGGGCGCCGGGCCAGTCTAGGCAAATGGCTCGCATCGCTCGAGTCTGATGGGGCGCGACGAGGCGATCGATCGAATAAACGTCGCATGACGGTGGTCCGCTGGTCCATTCCTAGCCGAATCCGTGTGGCCGGACTAGGGTACAGATGGGGTTGCCAGCGCTTGAGCAGCCCTGGAATCCGCTGTTTCGAGGCGAGGCGGGGCTGCTTGGGGTTGCTCTGGCGAGTGATGCGTGTGGCGACGGTCGTCCCTACGAGACGGCGCCGGAGTCTGGTCGCTTGCCGGCAAGCAAGGGCACGAGTTGTCGAATCTCCGATCGATTGGGGGCGGCGTCTCCATCTAGCCCTTGTTCGTCACGACCTGCAGGAACGCCTTGCCAGTTCTTCTCGACCGTTCCCGCGGCGCCGTCATGTGCAGGAACGCGCCTGTACCGATGGACCAGGAGTCTATCAGCGTAAGGAGTGAGTAGCGATGACACGGAGTTTTTGGGGTTGGAGTCGGAGCATGGGACACTATGACTTGCCACGTCGCACAGCGACAGCGGTCTTCATGGTCGGGACGGCTGCGTGGGTGGTGGCCTGCAGCACTGAGGACCTCGGTACAGGCACCATCCGCTCCCCAGAGGTGGCGCCCGGGAACGAGTCTCACGTGCGATTCTCGAGCGGGGGCAAGCTGACGGGAGGCATGGACGGGTACGCCTGGGTTGCCGCGGGAAGTGTGGCGACCGTCAGTTCCCCCAATCCATGCGACGAGTCCGGGTGCTTTACTGACACCCAGAAGGGGCTCTGCACCCAGGGCACCATTCCCGCCCTGATCTGCCGAGGGGATGAGTCGTCCTACGACTGCAATTACGCAGAGAATTGGGGCGTCATGGTGGGCCTGAACCCAGAATCGAGTGGTGGAGTCTGGGGAGATGACGCGCCCCGGACCCTATCGATCGATTTCTCCGGAACTCCGGGCAACTATCGACTTTCGGCGCACGTGGCAGGTGATCCCAAGGAGAAGGTCTACTGCATCGACGGATACGTCTCGGGGCTCTCCGTCGGTGCAAACCGGCTGCGAAGCGAGTGTTGGTCCGACGATGGAGAGCCGCTGGCTGACTTCTCCCAAGTCGATCGGATCGGAATCCTCCTCACGTCGGCCCGAGAGGACATTGCCTTCGACTATTGTGTCACGGACGTGACGCTCGATGCACCAGTCGAGGATAGCCGCGTTCTCATCGGCGATTTTGGCAAGCTCAGCGGAGCGATGAACGGCTACGCCTGGGTCGCAGCGGCACAGCAAGCCGAGCTCACCCGCCCGGTCCCCTGTGATCGCAGTGGTTGCTTCAAGAGCACCGGCGGCAAGCTCTGCACCGCTGGATCCATGCCCGCTCTGGAATGCACTGGACAAGGCACGCCCGGCCTGAGCTGCAACTGGCGTGACAACTGGGGGGTGATGATCGGCATGAACCCCAAGGGCGAAGGCGAAGCATGGGGAGAACAGGCTGCCGAGCGAGTCTCCGTTGTTTACAGCGGCACGCCTGGGACCTATCGGCTGACTGCTCACGTTGCAGGGGATCCCCACGACCAGAACTACTGCATTGACAACTATCGCTCTGGTTCGGAGGTGTCTGCTGAGATGTTCCGCACCAGCTGTTGGAACGAATCCGGAACGCCTCTTGCTAGTCTGGCGAGCATCGACTCGCTGGCCCTGATGCTTGCGTCCCAACAGGATTCCGTCGATTTCGACTACTGCGTCACGAGCATCTCGGCGATCTAGCGCGACGAGCAGCTAGTCCAGCTCGCGCGGCCGTCGACACCCGGTCGTGCGCGGGACCTCGTTCGCGAGGAGTCGTGGAAGGTGGGCCGGCCCACTCCGGTCCATTGGGTTTCTACGAGTTGCATGGAGTTGCAGGTGTCCGGGGCGCTTCGGATACTGGCGTGGGTGGCGCGGTGCGCACAACATTCAGGCCGCCCATGCCAGGTATGCTCCTCAGCAGGCTCGGCGCCGTTCTCCGCGAGACGGTCGCTCTGGAGATCCTCCCGCGCTTTCGGTCTTTGGCGGAGGGTGACATCATGGCCAAACCGAGCACAGAAGATCCGGGGGATCTGGTCACTGTGGCGGATCGCGCGGCCGAGCAACGCCTGGGCGCGAGCCTTTCCGGGCTCGTGCCAGGCTCCGTGGTGGTTGGGGAAGAGGCTACTGCCGCCGATCCGGGTATCCTCGACCGGCTCCAAACGACCAGCCCGGTGTGGGTCGTGGACCCGCTCGACGGTACACGGAACTTTGCAGCTGGACACGGGCCCTTCGGAACGATGGTCGCTCTTGTCGAGGGCGGCGAGCTGCTCGTTGCTGCAATCTACCTGCCACTCGAAGACCAGCTGCTTACGGCCGAACGCGGCCGCGGCGCCTTTCTGAACGGCGTTCGCATCGAGCGGAGCTCGAGGGCGTGGACGGCCGCACTTCGGGGCACGTTCTACGACAAGTTCGTGCCCGAACCCGAGCGGGGGGTCCTGGCCGCGAGGGCAGTTCAGCACGCCAGAGTGCCCGGCGTCGCCTGCGCTGCCACTGAGTACGCCTCGGTAGCGCTCGGGCTGAAGGACTACGTCGTTTACTACCGCCTGCTGCCGTGGGATCACGCACCGGGCGCCCTCATCGTGCGTGAGTCCGGCGGCCTCGTTCGGCATCCCGATGGGCGTGACTATGGCGTGCTCGACCGTCGAGAGCTTACTCTCGCTGCATCGTCGGCCGAGGCGTGGTCGCTGGCTTATCAGCAGCTCTTCGCATAGCTACCACACCACTTTGCCCCGGACCCTTGGTGCACTCGAGTCCACCACGATCCGCGGGAGGGCGCCTCGGGTTCTTCGACCCAGCACATCCTCTACCTCCACCACGATTTCGTTGGGACCGTCGACTAGCGACACGGCGTTCGAGAACCGCCCCTCGGAATCCGCGGTGGCGACACTCCCTCCGGCACGAACCGCTGCTCCCGGAGCCGTCATGCCGGCGATCAGCACCTTCCTCTCCCGCATCCTCGACGGCGGAGGGGTGCCGAGTTTGAGTAGGAGCGAGGGTGGGATTCTGGTTGGCTGCGACGGGGCTCTACCGGGGCTCACCACGGTCTGCTCGCCGGGTCTTACGTCGACCGTCTTGCCGGCAGCGGCCACCTCGAGATTGCCGCGTTCACTGGCGAAGACGGCTGGAGTGTTTCCCCGGCGCATCACCGCGAACCGGCCAGACCCCGTCTCCGCCTCGGCGTCGGTGCCCTGGACTTGGACGCGAAGGCGAACCCCACGTTCGGCATCGACTTCCGAGACGACACGCCCGTCCTGCAGGCGAATTCGCGACAGGGTTTCCGAGAGCTGGGCGATGTTGATCGCTGTCGAATCGGCGAGCTCCACCGTGACCGCCGAGCCCAGGCGGAGCCGCGCCATAGAGCCGCTACCAGTGCGGACCTCCCCGCGGATATCCAGGGGGGTACCAGGCTCCAGGGTACGCCACTTACCACCAGCATGTCGGTACTCGACCGTGCCCTTCAACTCCAGGACACCGACGCGGTCCGATTGCGCGGCTGCTGCGGGTTCAGGTGCGCTCTTGAGCGTGGCCAGAACGCCGCGGTCGGTGGGCGCGTCACTGCTGTCCAGCAAGCGCGCAGACAGAACGGCTCCAGCGCCGACGAGCGAAACCGTCAGAAGCGCAGCAATGGCGAGCCGCACTCTCATGTCACTACTTCTTACCACACCTGCTTCCGTTCACTCATCGCGGCCCGCGAGAGCGTGGTGCGAGTCGTTCCGCTTGGGGTTGGCGGTGCCGGGACGCATACGCCACACCCTGTCACAGGCCCTCGGCTTGAGGCAATCGAATACGGAAGGTCGCGCCGCTCTCGTGGTCCGACGTGGCGGACAGCGAGCCCCCGTGCTCTTCCACGATATGCCGCGCCACCGTGAGCCCGAGCCCGGTTCCTCGCGGCTCGCCGATAGCCACGAATGGCTCGAATATCCGGGACAGATCCTCGTCCTTGATGCCGATTCCATTGTCGGAAACCGAGATTTCGACCATGTTGTGCGGCTGCGGCTGCGGCTGGACAAGGATCACGATTCTACCGTTGGCTCTGCGGGGCTGGGGGCTGTCCAGTCCCAGACCAGGCTCCCCTGGGGCGCCGCCAGCTTGGCCGCTCGTGATTGCCTGACGAGGCTCGGGCATCCGACGCGACTTGCTCGGCACTGCGCCTGCCGCACCGTGACGCGCCCTCCAGCAGGCGGTGACTGCATTGTTCAATACCTGAACCAATGCCTGCTCGAGCTGGGTGAAATTGCCCAAGACCGGTGGAACGTCGCTGGGGAACTGCTGCACGACCTCGATACCGTTCTCCTTGAGGTCGTGAGCCACTTCGTTGAGAGCTCCGCTCACGAGGTCTCGCACGCGAACCGGGCGCAGCTGACAGCGAGGCTGACGCTGCGACAGATCCTGCATGCGCTTGACGAGCTTGCGGATCTGCTGGGCGCCAGTCTCGGCGTTGCTAAGGAGCCTGACTTCTTGCTCGTGGGCAGGATCCTGCCGCATGCGCGTGACCAGCAGCTGGAGGACTCCCAAGACTCCCGTCAGCGGATCATTGATCTCCGTTGCTACGCCCGCACTCAGGCTCGCGGTAACCCCAGCCTTCTCCATGTAGACCAGGCGCTGGTGGTAGAGCTCGATCGCACGGGTTCGCTCTCTGACTCGCTCTTGGAGCTCCTCGTTCCAACCACGAATCTGATTCTCACGGGCTTCGAGCTCCGTGGCCATGTCATTGAACGCTTGACCCAACAGGCCGAGTTCGTCCTTCTCCGGCATGTCGAGCCGGTAGCCCAGGTTGCCCCCGGCCAGCTCCCTCGCACCCCTGACCAGCCGCGCAACGGGCGCCAGTATCCCTCGGGAGAGGAGCCATCCTGAAGTCACCGAGATCGCGATGCTAATGGCGATCCAGAGCAGCGCGTGATTCCGAATCTTGCTTCCAGCGGCGTCGGCTTCACGAAGGGGTTGGGTAGCGAGAACACGAAAGCCGCTTCCCGTTTCGGCCTGGGTCAAGAGCTGAGGCGCGCTGCCCTCGGGGGTGTATGCGCGCGTCCCGCTCGTGCGGAGCGCTTCACGGAGGGTGGCATCGACGGGACTGAGGGCAGCCGTGGAAGCGCTTGGGCAAGCCCACCGCAGATGACTATCGAGCAGCGCGAGGGTGACCCCGGACGCGGTCCTCCCCTGCGTGACACAGAGGTTGCGCAAGGATAGTGCGATGACCACACGGAGGTCGTCGCTGCTCTGTGCTCGAGGCACGGCGAAGACCATCGGGAGCACGGGGAATCGGCTCCTGTTGGGGAGGAAGGCCTTGCCAAATACGGCCTTGTTCGGGTTCGGATGGGCGGCTGGGATATGCTGCAGGAGCTCCCTGGCGAGCTGCAGCGAACCTGCCAAGTGTCCGGGCGCCTCGGCGATGTTCTCCTCGGTTACGTAGGCGGATTCACCGCTCACCAGATTCCCTCGGCTGACCAGAGAAGCGACGACGATGTCTTCGTCTTGACCGTAGAGGAGCCACAAGGCGGCCTGTTGTTCCTCGAGAGATAGTGAGCTCCACTGGATCGACTGCTGCACGAGCCGCTCCAACTGCCTTGCCACGCTGGTCAGCCGATAGCTCACGCGCTCCGCCTGTCGGATCGCCATCGCGCCGTGGAGATCGGCTACCGCGCGCGCCTGCGACCGCTGATGGATGCCGAGGATCACCCAGGCCGACACGCTCAGGGGAAGGAGCCCCACGAATAGGACGATGGCGAGCAGCTTGGTTCGGAGCTTCATCGTTTTCCTCGCGGCCGCTCTGTCGAGGGGAGAGGCCACTCGAGTCCCTCATGACCAGCCCGAATCCCGCTCTGGACCTTCACCCAATGAGTACAGACCGCTGTCGTTCCGCAGAGCTTTCTATCACTACTGCGAGACCTCGACTGGGACGACGCCCGGCGATCCCGGCCGCTGGCTGCGCGGACCCGGAGCTGCCGGTCCTCCAATACTGGTGTATGTTCCGGTCCGGTGCTCGGTCCCGCTTCGCCATCAACCAGGCTTGCCGGGCGGGCTTTCTGCCAACCTCTCGCAGTAGAACTATGTGCCATCCAGGGCCTCCCTCACCGCCTCTAGGAGTCGTTCTTGAGTGAACGGCTTGGGAAGCACCGCAATTCGCGAGCTCAGCACTCCCTCGTCAATCAGGGTCGCCGCAGCGTAGCCGGTCGAGTAGATCACGCGGAGTTTGGGCCGCTTGCTGCGAAGCTCTGCTGCGAGCTCATCGCCTCTCATTCCTGGCATCAGCATGTCCGTTAGCAATAGATGGACAGGCCTCTCCAGTTGCTCCGTGAGATCGAGCGCTTCCTGTCCGCTATGCGCCGAGATCACCGTGAATCCCGAAGACTCCAGCATGCGAACGACGGAACGACGTACGGCCTGGTCATCGTCAACGACCAGGATGGTCGCTCCCCTTGCGGGGGCCAACGACAGGCTGGTGACGCGGGACTTCTCTTCGGGTAGCTCGTTCGTCACTGGCAGCACGAGTCTGAAGGACGTGCCCTGTCCGAGCTTCGTCGTTACCGCCACGCGTCCACCGGCCTGCTCCACCACGTTCTTCACGGTTGCCAAGCCGAGTCCGGTTCCCTTGTCGGTGTCCTTCGTCGTGAAGAAGGGCTCGAAGATCCGATCGAGAATGTCCTCCTCGATACCGGTGCCGGTATCCGTCGCTTCGACTTCGATTGCTGGGATTCCGCCAGTGTCGTGGGGCTCTAGCGTCGTCGACCGCGTCGCAATCGTGAGTCGACCGCCATTCGGCATGGCGTCTCGGGCGTTGACGGCGAGATTCACGATCACCGATTCCAGCTGACCGCGCTCGATCCGCACACGGCCTAGATTGCGCCCGAGCTGGGTTCGGAACTCGATCTTGGAGCCGAGCGCTGGCCTCAGTAGGCTTTCCAGACTCGTGATGAGGGTGTTGACCTCGAGGATATCCGGGCGTACGAGCTCGCGGCGGCTGAAGGCGAGCAGCTCGCGTGTGCGTGACGCTGCACTCGTCGCAGCTTTGATGATCTGCTGCGCATCATCCAGGAGCTCCATGTCACCAGCAGGGGTTCTCTCTGCCTGAAGGCCGCGGACCACGAAGTCCCCGTAGTTGAGGATGACCGCCAGCAAGTTGTTGAAGTCATGGGCGATGCCGCCTGCCAGCCGCCCGACGGCCTCCATTTTCTGCGCCTGGAGGAGTTGGGCTTCTAGCTTTCGTTGGGCCTCCTGAGCCCTGAGTCGTTCCCCAATTTCGCGGATGATCTCGACTCTGACGTCTCTTCCCCCGGAGTGAAACTGTCCGACGACGAACTCGACCTCGAGGCCGACTCCGTTGCGCGTGATGTCGTTGCGGCGGAATACTCCGGGAAGCTGTCCTTCCGGTGGCGCTGAACTGCGCGGCCCGGACCGATTCGGCGGCATTCGGAGCTTGTTGGCGGGTAGCCCAATCAGTTCATCCCGGGAGTAGCGATAGAGCGCGAATGCCGCCGGATTGGCGTCGGTGATGCGATTGGTTCCGATGTCGATGATCAGCACTGCGTCCGGTGTCGCGTCGAAGAGCTTGCGGTATCGCTCTTCGCTCTCGACCAGTTGATGATGCAGCCACTTGCCATCGCGGCGCAGCGTCGCCCTGTCTTCTGCAGCAGTGACCCGGATGGCGACCTGATTGATATCGTCGAAGGGCTTCCCCAACAAGTCCGTCGCGCCCGCCTCGAGCGCTTCGATGACTGCCTCCATGCTCGGAGCTGCGCTCATGAGCAAGACCTCGGTGTTCGAGTCCAGCTCTTTGAGGCGTCTCGTGAGTTCGAGACCGCTACCGTCGAGGAGGGTGTGCTCGACTAGGGCGACGTCGATGGCCGGTTCGCCGCTCGCGAGCGCCAGGGCCTGCTGATAGCTCAACGCAAGATCTACCCTTCTGCCCGCACGTTCCAGTACGGTTTCAAGGAGCTCGAGGATGATCCGCTCCTTGTCCACGATCAGAACGCGGCTTCCTGCATCGAGTGGCACTTCAGTACTGACAAACGGCTCCGTAATGAACTCCATTACCTTCACCGCCTGTGTCACTGACCGGAAAGACGAGCGAGCTGGGTCCGGTCCTGGGAGCCCGAATGCGGCCTGTCGGTCGAGCGTACAACATGATTCCTCGAGACGTCGGTGACTCCGTGATCCGTGGGCCGCAGCATCGAGTCGTCTCGTCGGGAGGCAGTCTCCGAGTGGGGTTAGCCCTCCGCGTGCTGATCACCCTGCTCTTCTTCCTGCTCGGTGGCGCGGCCGGGGCACAGGAAACGCAAGGGCTTCGGCTCGAGGGACCGACGCGAGTGCCAGGTGATGGTGCGACGACATTCGAGGTGACTGTGCGCAACGCCCCCGGGGGCTCGGCGGTGGCCAACGCTGACGTTACGCTGAACTCGGGACGATTGGTTGCGCGTCGGGAGCTCGATGAAGGAGCGACAGTCCTCGAGCTCATGCCTCCCCGTGTCATCGAGCTCTCCGAGATGACGGTCTCGGTGAGGATACCCGGGCTCGGGCAGACCGAGCACCGGGTAGAGCTCTCGCCAGCGTTCGGAGCGTCGGGACGTTTCGTCTCGAAGGGACGGCTTGGGCTGGACGTTCCGCAGCGAATGATCCTCGGGGTGGATCAGGAAGCGGAGATACGATTTCGGGCTTCTCCGCCCGGCGGCGTTGAACTACACGTCAGTCAAGGGACAGTCTCCGCGCCGACCGCGGGAAGCGGTTCGGTCATGGTGGCCAAGTACCGTCCACCCGACACCAAGTTCCCGACGCTTGCCATTGTCGCCGCGCTCAGCGAAGACGGGGCCATCCTGGACTGGGCTCCGATCCGGCTCTACGGGCAGCCTGCCATCGCCACGCGAAGCGAGGAGAACGCCGCCGTGACGGTCAAGATTGAGGGAGAGAGCTTTGGACCGATTCGCGCGGATCGGAGTGGTCGTGCCACGCTGCGCGTGCTGGTTCCGCCCGGGGTTGGGCAGGCGCGGGTTCTCGCTCGGGATGCCCTGGGCAACGAACGCACAGTCCCTCTTGCCCTCGAGACACCCACGTCTTGGCCGCTCTACGCGTTGTGCCCGGCCGAAAGCGAGCGCGTCCATGTTTTCGCGCTCGACGGTGCGGGGCGACCTCGGTCCGGAGTCAAGCTCGTCATCACTCCCTCGCTCGGGGAACTCTCGGCGCCACGACGGCTCGAGGGCTACTCCATGTTCGATCTCAGCCTCCCACCATCCGCCCAAATGGGGGCGCCGCTAGTCTTCCTTGCCGAGATTGCGGGTGAGCCCACGTCCCAGGCTCGCTGCGAATCGAGCGTCGTGGGTGAGGCGCCGGTCCGAATGAGCCTGACTGCCGTCCCCGCCTCGTGGAATCCGGCATTGGGCGATACCGTGACGGTTCGCGCAGAGTTCGAGTTCGCTGGCTATCGGACCCCGCGCGTCGTGCCGATCCTGCCCAAGGCGGACTTCGGCGAGGTGGTCTCGGTGCGGACGCCGAGCCCGCAGATCTACGAACTGACGTGGCGGTTGCCGCCTCGACTGGGACATCGGGACCAGGCAAACATCTCCGTCTCGACCGATACGGGCAGACCAGTGTCCGCGAGCCTCACTCTTCCTCTCGCGCCAGCGCCACCGGACCGCATCGAACTCAGGCTCGGGGCGGGACGCCTCGTCGCCAATGGAATCGCCGACACCAGTGTCGAGGTCCGCGTGTTGGATCGATTCGGGAACCTTCACCCGGACGCTCCGCTGGTGGTGTCCGCCACGGGCAGTGTCTCTCGGCTTCGCCAGGAACCTGATGGCACTCTGGTTGGCACCTATCGCGCCCCCCGCTCCTTGCGTCTCACCTCCGATCGCGTCGAGGTGCGCCTGCGGAACAGCCCGCTGGTGGCACGCGCGACCATGGTTCTCGAGCCCATTCAGGGGGGGGTACGGCTGCTGGGTAGGCTCGGCCATACGATTCCACTGGGCAAACTCTCGGGGCCCATGGGTTCGGTGGGGGCTACGTATCGTCTTCCCGTGCTCGACGGTGGGCTGTCCGTCACCTCCCCCGTGGGCTTGTCGGTGGCGACGGACACGCGGCGAGACGCCATGAACGTCGAGGACGTCGAGCTCCAATCGTGGCTGGTTTCTATCGGCGCAGGTCTGCGCTACGACTTACACGTCGGACCACTCGGCCCCTACATCGAGGCCGGTCCAAGGCTCGGCGTTACGAGACTATCAATAGGGTCCGAGAGCACGGGCGAGTACGATGGCTGGACCACGGCCGTGGGCGCTTGGGTCGCCTTCGGAGTGCTTATCCCGCTCGGACCCGGAGCTGTGACACTCGACTCCGAGTACTCGTATTTGCCTGTCGACTGGAACGGAGTGACCGGAAACGTGGGGGGCTTGTTCGTCGGCGGTGGCTACTCGGTCGAACTCTAGGATCGGCGCCAGCGTCGCGTTCTGCTACTCCGTCGGCGATGGCTCTGGAGCGGGTTCTGGTGGGGTGGGGGCGGGCTCGACGGCTACACCTGGTGCGGGTGGGGTTTTGACTGGCCCCATGGCTTCGTCGAGGGAAGGCAGTGAACCGGTGGTCGTGGGCGAGGTGAGGCCGCTGCGGGGACCGGTGCGCGGTGGGACGACACGCGGATTGTGGGGCGGGCGCGTGGTGCGCGAGGGGGTTGACCGGAAGCTTCGGGAAGACGACGTAATGCGGGACTTACCTGTCGTTCTGTTGACTCCAGCCGACTTACCGGACTGATCCTCGGTCGAGTCGAACCCGGTCGCTGAGTCTCCGGTCGAGTCTTTGGACTTGCCTTCTCCTGCCTCCTCCTCGTTGCTGTTGCCGCCGCCTTCGAGCGAGTCAGGGATCAGCAGCACTGCGGCGCCAACGAAGAAGAGTGTGAAGGAGACAGGCAGCAAGAAGGGTAGCCACCGCCAGTGTAGGACACGAGACAAGACTTCGGGAAAGCGCATCGGCCGAGCTCCGAGTTTCGAGTCCTACCCTCTGGACGCGGCCGGTACAAGAGTTGGACCAGCGACCGGCTTGGGCACTCCGCGCGCCAGCCGCCCGCTGTCGCTCGACAGGGGGCCGAGCTCGGTCAAGAATGCCGGAGTGTCGGGGGAACCAACTGCACAGAGGCTCGCGGCCATGCAGGGCGTACAGGGAACGCTTGGAGCGCCGACCGGAGTCCGACAGGGCGACGAAGGAGCCGGGGCGGAGACCGAGGCGGCTTCGCGTTCCGGTACGTACTACCGCTACGAGGACGGCAGCGGCCGCGTCACGATCGTCGACTCCCTCAGCAAACTGCCAGCCGATCTCCGCACGAAGGCGGTGCGCATCGATCTTCCCGGCGGGAGCGAAGCCCTGCAGGCGAGCGACACAGGTTCTGACGCTCAGCAATCTGCGGGCGGGGGTGTTTGGGACCGAATCAGCGCACTGAACCTAGACGCCGGGTCATTCGGCATGGGGCTTGGGGCAGGGCTCGTCGCTGCTACTGTGCTGTTCGTGCTTTTCGGACGGGGGGCTGGACCCTTCTCTCTTTGGCTGCTGCGTGGTGTTCTCAGCGTCGGGATGGTGCTCATGCTGGTCGGTGGCTACCTCAGCATGGTCCGTGGGAGTGTCGCGCCGAACGATACGGCGCTCACCAGCCCGATCCAGCTGGTCCGAGACGCTCAGAAGACCATGGATCAGGTGCGTCAGCTCAGGGATGCCCAGGAGCAGCAGCTCAAAGACATCGAAAAAATGTCGAAGTAGTCAGGGGCGGGCCGACCCCTCGACGGTGGCATCGCTTGTCTCTCCAGGGGTAGGCCGTCTCCGGTTCGCGACACCGAGCGCCTACCGCGGTACACCACGTACCACTCCATGTCCTGCGCTCGCTTCCTTACCGTCTGTCTCAATCCGGTTCTGCAGAAGACCCTCAGCCTAGGAGTTCTCGGGCCGAGTCGGGTGAACCGACTCAGTGCACATCGGCTCGATGCTTCTGGCAAGGGGATCAACGTGTCTCGAGTGCTTCAGCAACTCGACCAACCGGTAGTCCATCTCACCCAGCTCGGCGGTCGTTTTCGCGGAACCTTTCTCGAGCTCTGCGCGGCGGATGGACTATCCATCGAGTGGTGCGAGTCTGGGGCCGAGATACGATTCTGCTACACGGTACTCGAATCGGATCTCGGTCGAACGACGGAGCTTGTCGAGGAAGGGCCATCCGTCGAGCCCGGCACCGAGGAGCGCCTGGGGGCGGCGTTTCTGCGTCTTCTCGGTGACTGCGATTGGGTGGTCTTCTCGGGCAGTAAGGCGGCAGGGTTCTCGGAGGGGCTCTTCGCGCGCTGGGCTGCGGAGGCTCGGCGTCTTGGCAAGGGGGTCGTGCTCGACTACCGGGGGGAGGATCTCCGCCGTTCGCTCGAGTCGTTTCCCCGGGTCATCAAGCCCAACCTCGAGGAGTTCGTCGCGACCTTTTTCGACCACAGGCCCGGCGTGGCCGAGCTTCTCGAGGCAGTTGAGAGCAAGATGCGACAGCTCGCTTCGGAGTTCGATATCGGGGTCGTTGTGACTCGGGGGGAGGCCGACACCCTCGTGGCGGATGGCCGGGAGTGCTACCGGGTTCCGGTGACGCCGGTCAAGGGTGTGAACACGACGGGTTCGGGCGACGCATTCGCGGCGGGACTGACCCTCGCGCTGGCGCGGGGGGCGGCTCTGCGAGAGGCGGTGTTGTTCGGGCAACGCTGCGGTGCGGACAACGCGGGGCTACTGCGTCCCGGCGTGATCCGCTAGCTGCGGGGAGCGGTGAGGGCGGTGCGGGTGACCCACGCAGTCACCGCAAGGCCACCGTTGGAGAAGCGGGCGATGGGTTCCCACTGGCAGCGAAGGTGAGCCGGGAGCTTGCCCGCGGTGAGCAGTAGCGCCGGGCGAAGGTCGGGGCGAGAGCCCAATACGTCGTCCAGCGACGCGAAGGTCCGTTGCGCTAGTCTCGCGTCGGAGAGTCGTTTGCCATATGGGAGGTTACTGAGGACTCGGTAGCCTCGGGGAACCGAGTGGATGACTTCGCGGAAGTCGCCTTCGCGCCAGTCACACTGGCCAGCGACGCCGGCGCGTTCAGCGTTGTGCCTTGCAGCTTCCAGGACCCGTGCATCGCGATCACTGCCTAGGGTTCGGTGCGCGGTTGTCGTGGCACCCTCTGGCTCGGATGAGCCGCCGACGCGGAGTGGCGACGCCGCCGCGCTTCGCCACTCCGCATAGCGCTTGCCGTCGTGGATCGGCCAATCCTCGAACGCGAAGCGTCTCGATCCGCACACCGGAGCCGACCCGCGCCGAAGCAGCCACTCGGTGACGAGGGTTCCCGATCCGCAACACGGATCCCACACGGGATGAGCGGCGAGGTCGGGGGCTGCTTCGTCGAGGAGCCGAGCACACGCCGCAGCGAGTGTCTCCCGGAGTGGCGCCTTGCCGACGTGAGTGCGGTAGCCACGTCGGTGGAGGAGATCGCCGGTGGCTTCGATGCTGACCTGGACCTCGTCGCGCTCGAGGCGCAGGTGAACCTCCTGTGCACGCCCCACCGGACCGGCCACCTCATCGGGATCGAGGCAGGCGCCGAGGCTCGCGCGTACCGCGCTACGGGCATGCTGCGCGACTGCACCGCTGTGGAAAAGCCGGGACTTGCGGCAGCTCACACTGAAGTGCACCGGCAGCTTCTCGCGCAGGTAAGCGTGCCACGGCAGGCGCGTCAGTTCCTGCTCCAGGGTTCTGAAGTCAACTGCTCGGAACGGACGCAGGCGCGCCCGCACGGACTCTCCCAGGCGTGATCGGTGGTGGACGAGCCAGAGACTCTCGAGTGGGCCGCGCCACTCGACCCCACCCGGACACGGTCTCGCGTTGAGGCCGAGCTCCGCGAGCTCCCCGCGAAGCAGCGACTCGAGCCCCGGGCTCACGGTTGCGAAGTACTGGTACGTCGAGGGGCCGGGGCACATGGCACGGAGCATGGCGCGTCGGCCTTTGCGGGGCCACAAGGTCTTCGTTCTCCCTGTGCATCGGGGACCGGCCGCGATCCGCCGCGCCCGAGGGGCCACGGTGCGGGGCTGCACTCGGGCGCAGGCCGAGCGGGGGGCGTTTGGGGGGGGCTCCAATCCTCCATGGGCCCGCGAGAGCTGCCAGGTCCTTCGGGCTGGGGCGGGCTTGTCTCCGATGCTAGGCTCGCCGCGCCATGGTGAGTCGAGTCTTGAAGGTTGGACTGGTACAGCAAGCCGTTTCGGACGACGAGGTCCAGGTGAATGTGGGCCGTGCCCTGGAAGGCGTGCGAGAGGCAGCGTCACGCGGAGCAGAGGTAGTCTGTCTCCAGGAGCTCTTTGCCACCCGGTACTTCTGCCAAGTGGAGGACCCGGCGTGCTTCGATCTCGCAGAGCCGATCCCGGGTCCGGTTTCCCAGGCCGTCGCGGAGCTGGCTCGTGAGCTACGGATCGTCATCATGAGCTCGGTCTTCGAGCGTCGAGCACCGGGGCTCTACCACAATACTGCACTGATTCATGGCCCTTCGGGTGAAGAGCTGTGCCGCTATCGCAAGATGCACATCCCCGATGATCCCCAGTTCCAAGAGAAGTTCTACTTCACGCCCGGAGATCTGGGCTTCACCAGCGTCGATGTTGGCCTGGCCAGGCTTGGTCCGCTCGTCTGTTGGGATCAATGGTTTCCGGAAGCAGCGCGGCTCACCGCGCTTCGCGGCGCAGACCTGCTCTTGTACCCGACGGCGATCGGGTGGATGCCTGAGGAGAAGGCCGCCGAAGGCGAGGCACAGCTTGATGCATGGCGTACGATCCAGCGCGCTCACGCCATTGCCAACGGCGTCTTCGTCGTGGCGGTCAACCGAGTGGGCTTCGAACCGAGTGTGGGTGGCGGCATCGAATTCTGGGGTCATTCGTTCGTCTGCGACCCACTCGGTCGCATTCTTGCCGAGGCCGGAACCGGCGAGGAGGTGCTGGTGGTCGAGTGTGAGCTCGAACGGCTCGAGAGTGTGCGACGCATCTGGCCGTTTCTCAGGGACCGGCGCATCGACGCCTACCACGGGCTCGATCAGCGGTTCCTCGACCAGGAGAGGGGACGATGAGCCGGGGAGTTGAGCGCGCGTCGAAGGGCTTGGACGCCGGGGCGCTGCGGATGCCCGCCGAGTGGGAGCCGCATCGCGCGACCTGGATCGCGTGGCCTCACAAGAGTGGAGACTGGCCCACCAAGCACGGCGCGATTCCCTGGGTGTTCACCGAAATGGTGCGGCTCCTTCACCACGGGGAACGGGTCGGGATCCTGGTGGAACCGGGATGGCAGGTGAGCGCAGAGCGGATGCTAGGGGCTTCCGGCGTGGATCTCTCGCGGGTCGACTTCGTGCGGGTGCGTTCGGATCGCTCGTGGACGCGAGACTACCTGCCCACCTTCGTGCTGGATGAGCGAGCCAAGCGCAAGCGTCATCTCGTTGCTGTCAAGTGGCGTTTCAACGGGTGGGCGCGTTATCCCGACCACAAGCGCGACGAGAGCGCAGGGGCGCTCATTGCCGAGCGCGTCGGCGAATTGGTGCGACGGCCAGAGCTCGTTGTCCGCGGGCGGATGCGGCGCGTGGTGGCAGAAGGGGGTGGCCTCGAGGTCGACGGGCAAGGAACCCTCATCACGAGCGAGCACTGGCTGCTCACCGGGCCCAGACCCCGCAATCGTGGCGCGACGAGACAGGAACTCGAGGCCGTGTTTGCCGAATTTCTTGGGGTACGGACGGTAATCTGGGTGGGTGATGGAATTGCGGGAGACGACACTTCAGGCCACGTCGATGACTTCGTTCGCTTCGTTGCCCCGGGGATCGTCGTGCTCTGTCGCGAGGCGTCGCGGAGTGATCCCAATCATCGCAATCTCGATGCGGCGCGCGAGGTGCTGCGCGCTTCTCGGGACGCCAAAGGGGGCAGACTCGAGATCGTCACGCTCCCGATGCCCAGCCCCGTGGTGTTTCGCAGGGACCGGCTTCCGGCGAGCTATGCGAACTTTTACATTGGCAATGGCGTAGTGCTCGTCCCGACTTTCAACGATCCCCAGGACTCTGTGGCTCTCGGCGTCCTCAGGGAGCTCTTTCCAGGGCGCGCTGTCGTGGGCGTCCACGCTCGGGACCTGGTCTTGGGCCTTGGGACACTGCACTGCAGCACGCAGCAGGAACCAAGGGTCTGAGGCAACCGAACGTCCAGGTTGAGGAGACCACCATTCCGGACGCTGCGGCAGGGCCGGCGAGCGGGTTCAGAAGCGTCCGCTCACGCGCTGGGACCACGGATTCGGACCATATGTTGGGACGCTCCTCGACGCGTCGGGGCAGTCTCGGGCATTGCGGGGGCGCTTATCCGATGTCTGCGGGCCCGGCTCGAACCCACCCAAGGTGCTTGGGGCGTGCACTCGGGGAGGCGGCGTGGCACCCTCCGCGCCCCTGTGCTGACGACCCAATCTGCGATGGAAGCCCCCCGCCTGAAACTGCGATTCCGAGTTCATAGTTTCGATACCGATGCCTTTGGTGTCGTAACGGTCCCCCGGCTCCTCAGTTACCTCCTAGAAGCGGCGGGGGCCTCGGCGGACTCACTGGGTTTCGGGATTCGTGAGCTCCAGCAACGAGGGCTCACGTGGGTGCTGGGGCGGATTCGAATCGTCATCGACCAGGCCGCCTGTTTTGGCGACACCCTCGAGATCGAGACCTGGCCATCCGGGCTCGAGCGGTCGGTCGCAACGCGCGAATCCCGGATCCTCAGAGGCGACGACGTTGTAGGCAGTGCCACGTCCTTGTGGTTCGTTCTCGACATGGAGAGTCGGATCCCTGTGCGTCCCCACGAGATACTCCCGGAGTGGCTCCATCCGCAGACTCCGCGCCTCGTCGAGCTCTCGAGGACGATCGCGCCCCTCGCAGGGCCCGTGACCGTGCAACGTCAGTTCGACATCAGACAGTCGGATATCGATCTGAACCGTCATGTGACGGCTGCGAGCTACTTGGCTTGGGCCATGGATGCGGTTCCCGACGAGCTCTGGCTCACTCATCGCGCAAAGTGCCTGGACGTGCAGTTCATGGAGGAGTGCCACCTCGGCAGCGCCGTGCTCTCCGAGTCCTGTCATGGGCAGGACGGAGGCGTGAGCCATCGCGTCTCGCGACGGAGCGACGGTCGGGAGTTGGCGCGCCTGTTGAGCCAGTGGGTGGTTCGCTAGATCAGAGAAAATGGCCGGGGGCAGTCTGGCGCGCCATCACGTCTGGGGATGACAATCCGTGTCACGCATGGTCGACCTCCTGCCCGCGTCGTGTCGGGCCCGGCATGACGCTCGCCGGGCGCTCTTTGGGTGGATCTCCGTGTGGCACCCACGTGGGCACACATCGGGCCACGGATGAGAATCTAGCGTGCATGAATGCGAGGATTCTGGTGCGAGGATTTGCCAGATTGCGAGCCGGTTTCCGACCTGATCCATTCCCCCAAGGTACTCATGACGATCCGCCGACGATTCCACTCGCTGATACTGCCTGTTGTCGCATTGGTCACGGCGTGTGTGCCCCGTCAGGAGGCCTCTACCCAGGGGGCTGCAGCGCAGGCTCCCCAGGAGCAGGTCGCGCCGGTGCCCGAGCCCGCTCCGATCGGCCCCGCTCTCGAACCGCCCTCGGAAGGCGCGTTCGTATCAGGGAAGTACCGGAACCTGTTCGAGGAGCTCGGCAAGCCAGTCGACGAGGTTTCGGCGAAGCTGGATGCTGCCTATCAGAAGCTCTTTCACGGTGACCCCAAGGAGGAGGCCGTGATGTTCGAGGCGGGGAAGAACGAGAATGGCCCGCTCGCCTACATCATGGACATCGCCAACAACGACATCCGTTCCGAGGGCATGTCTTACGGAATGATGATCAGCGTCCAGCTCGACAAGAAGGCCGAGTTCGACGCGCTGTGGAACTGGGCCAAGACATACATGTATCACAGCAAGCCGACCCACCCGGTGTACGGCTACTTCTCCTGGCAAATGCGTCCGGACGGGACAGCCATGGACGAGATGCCGGCGCCCGACGGCGAGGAGTACTTCGCGACTGCGCTGCTCTTTGCTGCGCACAGGTGGCAGAGTGGAAAGGGCCTTTACGACTACCAGAAGCAAGCCCTCGAGCTGCTTGGCAATATGAAGAATCGGGCCAGCATTTCAGGCACGGTCAATGCCGGAAAGAAGACGACGTGCGTGGCGCTGTTCAATCCCGAACGGAAGATGGTTCGGTTCACGCCTGACACCAACAACTTCAGCACGAATGGCGACCACACCGATCCCTCGTATCACCTCCCCGCGTTCTACGAGCTGTGGGCGCTCTGGGGACCCGAGGCGGACCGGGCCTTCTGGGCCGACGCTGCCAAGGTGAGTCGGGACTTCTTCGTGAAAGCGGCCCACCCGAGGACTGGGCTCTCGCCGGACTACGCCAATTTCGACGGCACTCCGAAGGCGGCTTCCTGGGACGCCCACACTGCGGACTTCCGGTACGATGCCTGGCGCACTGCGATGAACTGGTCCGTTGACTATGCGTGGTGGGCCAAGGACAGGAGGGAGGTCGAATTGAGCGACCGCATCCTGGCGTTCTTCGCGACGCAGGGGCCGAATTACAAGAATACCTTTACGCTCGATGGGAAGCCGACGAGCGAGTACGACTCACTCGGGCTCGTGGCCACGAACGCTGTGGCTGCTTTGGCTGCCTCGCATCCGCGCGCGTGGCACTTCGTCGACACGCTGTACAAGTGGCAACCGCCCACGGGGAAGTACCGCTATTACGACGGTATGCTCTACCTGATGGCCATGCTCCACGTCAGCGGGAACTTCCGTGTCTACCCGCCGGCCGGGTCCGCCAAGAAGGCTGCTGTGTTCCGAGAGTCAGGGTTGGCGCCGCTCGCCACACTCTTGAGTCGGTGAGGCTCTGCGAACACTGGCTCCCCAAGGGCAGCCCCGCAGTGTCTCTGCGGAACGCGAATCGTCGGGCAATTCCCGGTGGAACCACACCCGATGGCCCCACGAGGCGGGCAGTCGTGCGCGGATTGCCGCGCCGTCCCGCGAGCGTCAACCGGGGGGCAACGAGATCGGGCGGAAGGTCGGCCCTACCTGCTCAAATGTCTTGTGGAGCACCCTCAATCTCTGGCAGCGTCGAACGGCCGTGGCACCACGGCATGCCGCTTCGGTTTCGATGGTGGTTGCGGGCGGTCAGCGGTTCTCCACCGAGTCGGTATCTGCCGTCCAGCTCGCGGGGGGGCGCCAGGAGGCATGAGGTGAAACGAGAACGCCGAGCAGTCGCTCTGGTTATCGACAGCCTCAGTTCCGAGTACTCTGTGTATGTGCGTCGAGCCGTGGAGCGCGCGGCGAGTGCAAGGGGTGTCGACGTTCTGACGGTGGTCGGACAACGCTTTTCCGCGCCTACTGTCATAGAATCGACCCAAAATGCTCTCTACGACCTGGTGGGGCCGGAAACGGTCGATGGCATCATCGTCGTCTCCTCCACCGTGGGTCACTACGTTGGGCGCGAGGGAGTGGAGCAGTGGTGTCGCAAGTATGCCCCCCTCCCCGTGTGCAGCATCGGGGTCGCGCTCGATCGGATCCCCAGTCTGGTGGTTGACAACGTGGAGGGGGCCGATCGTGGTGCCAGCCACCTGTTGGACGTGCATCGCTGCCGGCGTATCGCATTCATCGCCGCGCAGGCGGCCAGCATCGAGTCCAATCAACGACTGCAAGGCTTTCTCAGCGCCCACCAGGTTCGCGGGGTGACCATCGACGAACGGTTGATTGTGCACGGAGAGTTTACGATCCCCAGCGGGGCTGCCGCAATGCGGGCTCTCCTGCACCAAGGGGTCGCCTTTGACGCAGTCATGGCCGCCAACGACGACATGGCACTGGGCGCGCTCGACGTGCTCCGGGAGCACGGTCGGCAGGTGCCCCGCGATGTCCTTGTGGTGGGATTTGACGACATCAACTCGGCGCACTTTACCCGACCGTCTCTATCCACGCTGCGGCAGCCGATGTGGTGGCTCGGGGCTGAGGCCGTTGAGGCCATCCTCAGGCAGCTGGACGGAGAGGCTGTTGCATCTTGCGCGGCGGGCTCCGTCGAATTCGTGCGACGTGAGTCTTGCGGATGCGGCTATCAGGTGGCGGAGAGCCTGCGGCCCACTCGCGCCAGCCCATTGTCTTGGCGAGAGTTTCTGAGAGATGAACGGAGAGGGCTCGAGGAGGCGATGCATCAAGCTCTGACGCTTCCGAGGGATGCGCTCGGGGCATGGCCCGGGGACCTTCTCGACGCGTTGGGGGACGAATTGTCCGGAATCGACGGGCGGTTCTGCGCGGTATTCGAGGATCTTCTCGAGCGCGCTCAGGCCGAAGGCGCGAGCCTCGACGAGTTCCAGAGGCTCGTTTCCACGATGCGAACCGAGTTGCGATGGGTTCAGTCGGATGACGCGCTGGCCCGCAAGCTCGAGCGCATCTGGCATGCTGCGCGGATTCTGGTCGGAGCCGTAACCCTTCGGGCGCAGGGGCGGCAACGGCTCCATGTCGAGCAGGTTGCATCCGGCCTCGGGCGCAGTGCCGAACGCCTCGGGACGACCCTGAGCCTACCTCTGCTCAAGCAAGCGCTGCTTGAGGAGCTGCCGGGGCTGCGGCTGAGTCGCGGTGCCGTGTCGCTCTACTCGGAGCCGCCCAATCGACTGCTCGAACCGCTCGTTGCACTGTCGGAAGGCCGTGAGGTGCCGGAATCAGCGGCTCCATTTCCGGAGCATGAGCTGGCACCGAATGCCGTCTTGTTCGGAAAGACATGCCAGCACTCCATCGTGCTGCCCATCTCCTTCGAGTCTCAGGTCTTGGGAGTCGCGGTGTTCAACGCTGGCGCTGTCCCCAGCGTATATGAGACGCTGCGCCAGCAGATCGGATCCGCGATCAAAGGTGCGATGCTCCACCGGCGAATCGTGGCGGAGGTCTCCATTCGGACGCGGATGGAGCAGGAGCGGCTCAGCGAAGAGGCCCGACTGGCGGCGGACATTCAGAACAAGATGGGTCCCTCGGCTCTCGTGGCCGAAGGGCTGGAACTCGCTGCCGTCCAGGTTTGTGCGGCGGAAGCAGGCGGGGACTACTACGACGTCATTCCAGCGGTCGACGGGGCGTGGATTGCCATTGGCGACGTCACGGGGCATGGCTTGGCCGCCGGCTTGGTCATGTTGATGCTCCAGAGCATGATCACGGCGCTCGTACGCGCGACACCGGAGCCATCGCCCAGCCAAGTGATCTCCGTCGTGAACGAGGGTATCTACGAGAACGTTCGCTTCCGTCTCAAACGAGACGACCATGCCACGCTGACGGTGTTCCGCTACCACTCCAACGGAATCGTACGTTTCGCTGGCGCCCATGAGGACACCATCATCTGGCGCGCCGCAACTGGCCGATGTGAACTGGTTCCGACGCCCGGCATTTGGGTCGGTGCCGTTCCCAACGTGCGGGCCATGACCGAGGAGTCGGAGTTGCGGCTCGAGGTGGGCGATCTGATCGTGCTCTATACGGACGGTGTCACTGAACCAAGAAACGCGCAGCACGAGCAGTATAGTGTGGAAAGGCTTGCTCTCCTGGTGCAGGCCTGTGCCGAGCTGCCGGTGGATGCGATTCGCGACCGAATCCTGAGCGAGGTGAAGCGGTGGAGCAGCACTCTCGATGACGACGTGACGTTGCTTGTTGGCCGCTATCACGGCGATCGGTCGTCCGCCGACGCAGTCTCACGCAAAGGCGCAGGACCGTGAACCCCGTTGTGGACAGGGGGGGAACGGTTCATTAGACCACGTACTGTCCCCACAACACGCGGTCTCCGCGTCTTCTCACTCGCAGCACGATGCCCGAATCCTTCCCTTCTGACGCCATTTTGCATGGGCTCAGTGAGCTCGCTCACAACCAGGCATTGTCCCACCAGCGCGACGGCGACCTCTGCCGTTCGGACGTGAGTGACGATCAATCGCCGCAGCGGCTTCTGGAGACCGGGTGTACCCACGATGGCAACAATCGCGCGGCTGCGGCGCATTTACCATGTGCGATCAGACTCGAAGTGACACCGGGGAGACCTGCGGAAGCCGGTACTATCCCCGCAGCGTCAAAACCATCCTTTGACTAGAGGAGTAGCTGCTTCTGCGGGACCGCCATGAAAGAATCCAATACCCCCCTGTCGTTCGTTGAGAAGGCTGGCTACAGCGCTGCTGATGCAGCGGCGAACTTCGTCTTCATGACGATGGTCCTGTTTCAGCTCAACTTTTATACCGACGTCTTCGGTTTGAGCGCTAGTGCCGCCGCTGCGGTCTTGCTCTGGCCCCGGATGTGGGACGCGGTATTCGACCCCATCATGGGTGTGCTTGCCGATCGCACCAACACCCGATGGGGCAAGTTCCGACCGTGGATTCTCTGGACCGCGGGGCCCTGGGCCGTAGTCATGGTGCTCGCCTACACGACGCCGCAAGGGTGGAGTTCGGGCATGCTCATCGCATACGCATGCATCACCAACACCATGTTGATGACGCTCTATTCGATGAATAACATGCCTTACTCGGCGCTGGGTGGGGTGATGACCGGGAACCTCAATGAGCGAGCGAGCCTCAACACATTTCGCTTCATCGCCGTGAATATCGCCCAGTTCATCGTTGGGGGGGTCACTCTTCCCTTGGTGGCCAAGTTCGCCAGCGGTCACGATCGGCAGTACGGCTGGCAGATGACGATGACGATTTGGGCGGTGGTCTGTCTGGTCTGCTTCCTGATTACTTTCTCCACCACGCGGGAGCGGATCAAGCCAGTCTCCGAAGAGAAGTCCTCTCCGAGGCAGGATTTCGGTGACTTGCTCAAGAACGCGCCCTGGGCAGTCATGTTTGCCATGACTCTCTGCCACTTTGCCATCATGTCATTCCGGGGAGGCGCCTGGTACAATTACTACCATCACTTCGCCGACAAGGCGGCGATGTATGACGTGGTCGACGCCCTTGGGCTCACTGCGTCGAGCGGGACGGAACCTTCGGGCTTGTTGGACTTCATTGGCTACCGTGTGCGCGGTGATCGGAGTAGCCTGGACAACTCGAACGTCGCCGACGTCTTCAATAGTATCATCAATATGATGGGGACCGCGGTGACCATCGTCGTGATTCTGCTGTCCCCCTCTTTAGCGCGCAGATTTGGCAAGAAGGCTGTGGCGGTCGTCGGGTTCACGCTCTCGACCTGTAACGCTTTTGCCTACTACTGGCTTTCTCCGACCAACACGGCGGGCATGATTGCGGTGACCATCATTGGCGCGGCCGTCTACGCCCCAACTATTCCGCTCATCTGGGCGATTTTCGCGGACGTGGCCGACTACTCGGAATGGCAAACGGGGCGCCGCTTCACGGGGATGGTGTTTGCCACGATTGGTTTCGCTCTCAAGGCAGGGCTCGCGCTGGGCTCTGCCTCGTTTCTTTGGATCATGGCGGGCTTGTTCGACTACGACACGACGCAACCATCGGCGGCCAACGCAGTCGATGGCTACCGCGTATGCACCAGCATCGCGGTGGGCTTGCTCTTCGCCATTTGTACCGTCTTGCTGGCGGCCTATAAGCTCAACAAGAATCTGACTCAGAAGATTGCCGATGAACTCGAAACGCGCAGGCGGGAGGCAGCGGCGGCGCGAACTGCTGCTGCAAGTGGCTAGCCCAAAGGTGCCTCCCTGCGGAGATCGGTCTCGTCACGGAGGCCCGCGCCGCCCACGACCGGGCGGCGCGCACGGAACCGTGGTCGCCGATGGGTGGAGCGCTACGTCGGGCACCGTCGGTGCCTGTTGGCCTTTCTCACGTTCACTGGGCTGCGGAGGTGTGCGCAGTGCAAGCATCGGTGCGACCCTGCCCGTGGTGGCTCTTCGGGTTGTGCCTGGGACGTTCGGCGTGAGCCACCTCGCGAAGGAAGAGGCTCCCGCATGGGGGAGTACTCGGGAATCGAGCGGGAGTTGAGCGACTCTGGGGGGGAAGTTTGGCTCCCCCCTCGTGTGCGAACTTCGAATTGAGTTCCGAAGCTGTCGCTTACTGCGGCTTTTTCGTTGCGATCCTTCTTCCGGAGTGCTCTACGGCAATGGGAGGGAGTACTCCGGCGAAGTGCTCCAGCGTGCGTCGAGGCTCGGCCATCCATTCAGGGGTGAGTCGGTCGTTCAACTCCGCGTGGGAACGGTGCTACTCTTTAGACCTCGCATGGCGAAAAGGCGACGCATCGATTGGTCGGCACTTCCGACCCCGGAGCCCACGGATGCAGCCTGGACTGATCAGCCTGCACCATCGGAGACCGTTGCGATGGTGCGTCGATTCGGGGAGCTGTTCGACGTGGTGGACCCGGATGCCATGCTGCGTCGGGCCATCGAGCTTTGCCTGAATCCCATTGGTCTCGTCCGCGCTGGCATCTACCTTTACGATGAGCCTGCGGATCTGATGTTGGGGACATGGGGTACCGCGTATGACGGCACGGTCGTCGACGAGCATCATGCCATGTTCGAACTCGGGAAGGACGGCCAGAAGGCTTTCAGCCGAGCTCTTGCGGGTAGCGGGCATTGGACGGTGATCGACAACTGCCCCCTGGTCGATCTCGCTGGGCAGTCCTCAAGGGTCGTTGGATATGGATGGGTGGTCAGCACCCCGGTGATCTTTGGGCAGCGGCGCCTTGGTATGCTGTTCAACGACGGTGGAGCAGCCGGCGCTGCAATGGACCCGAAGAAGCAGGTCCACGCTGCCCTGCTGTGCGCGCAGATTGGGGTCGCCCTCAGGCTTGCCCAACACTCGAATCAGTTCTCGAACCTGCCCAGCGTCTCGGCGCGCCATCCAACTCTCAGGCGGGCGGTGCACAGACTGGCGCGTGATCCGTCGCTTGGCGGTGAAGAGGTTGCGCGGGCGCTTGGCATCAGCGTCAGCCACCTCGCTCGGCTCTTCCGATCCGAGATGGGCGTTTCGCTCGTCGACTACCGCAATCAGCTCAGGCTCGAGCGTTTTGCTTCGCTCATGGAGGGCGGCTGCTCAAACCTGCTCGAAGCGGCACTCACGGCAGGGTTCGGGAGCTACGCTCAGTTTCATCGCGTGTTTCGTGCAGTGCGAGGCGAATCGCCTCGGGAGTACTTCTCGGCGCGTGGGATTCGACTCTCCCGCCGTGTGTAGGCCTGGCTATCCGGTTGGCGGTCGTTCTTCTGCTGTTACCGTTTGCGCCCTGGATGGTCGAGTGGTCGCGGTCCGCTCCACGTGAGGGAGATGGCTCCCGGGTTCATGCGGATACTGCCGAATCGGGGGAAGTCGGGCAGTACCGGGGCTCCTGGCGGCTTGGGGACCCCTGTTACGCCTCTGTCGTCGCTGCGCCTTGTGCGCACGGTGGCGCCGGAGTCGGCCTGTGCGGGGCTGTTAGCGCACACCTTGGGAGACCGCAGTGCCGCGGGGGGTTTCTCCCGGGTGCAATTCGGGTGCGTGGTTTGAAAGGCGTGGTCGCCGTAACTCCGCGACGGCTGGCGGTGTGGGGCTGGCGCCGAATTTGCAAGTAGGAACAACGGTTGCAGTCAGAGACGAGTCGAGGCTGGTCCACTGCGCCGCTTGCTTCGCGCGCCCACGGGAGGCCCCTCACACACGTCGGTTTCCGTCTCCGGTTGTTCGCGCCTTTGCCAGTCCAACAGACCCCGTCGAAGGTCCGTTCTCGCATCACTCCCTTCGACAGTTCGATGGCACCGCTTGCTTGCCCCGACCTGCACCCTGGAGGTCGGGGCGTCTCTTTCTAGAGTTTCTTGCTCTTCTGGAGAACGACACGGTTTCCGCGCGCGCTGTGTTCGACGGAGTCCATGAATGTCCGGATGAGCACCAACCCGCGACCGTGGGCCAGCTCCAGAGCAGGGCCGCTCGTGGGGTCGACGAGCGTCGATGGATCAAATCCTGGGCCTTCGTCTTCGACTTCGTAGCGGGCATGGCCGCGCGTGTGGGTTGCGACGAAGGTGACGTGCCTATCGGCGTACGGCGCCATTCCGCGTCGCCGGTCGGCTTCGGCCTCGTAAGTCGGATTGGGATCCTCGCGCAGCGATGAAGGAACCTCCAAGTTGCCGTGATAGATCGCGTTCACCAGGGCTTCCCGGAGGGCGACGGCAACCTGCAGTCGATCGGCGGAGTCGAAGCCCACGATGGTGTCTAGCTCCTCCTCGATCTGCTCGACGAGCACTGGGATCATCAGGAGATCGTTGGAAAGCTTGTAGCAGGATTCCCGACGTTCCGTGCACGCTCCAAGGCGGCTCTTGTGGTGGGACTTCTGGGACAGCCGAATCACGGACTTCACCGTCGCAACCAGTGCTGCCGCGAGCTCACGTTTGGGAACGTAGCTGGCCGCGCCATTGCGCAGTGCCTTGACCGCGATGCCCTCACTGCCGTGCGCCGTCATGAGCACTACGGGAATGCTGGCGCGGTGGCCGCGAACCCGCTCCACCAGTTCCAATCCGTCGACCTCCGGCATCATCAAGTCGGTCAGGATCAGGTCCGGCGCGATTGATTCGAGCATGTTCATGGCCTCCCCGCCGTCTCCAGCGAAGGCGACGGTCATGCCCGCCTTCTCCAACAGCCTGCCGGCAAGCGTTCGGTCGAACGGGGAATCATCAACTACCAGGATGAGCGTATCGGGACTGTTCACGGATGCCACCACGTGTCTTGCCCAGCTGCTTCTTCTGCCATGCCCGTTGCGATGAACTTCTCGAGCTCCGCGTCGAGCTCGCTGAGCGCGTTTGCCAGCCGATTCGTGAAGACTGGGGCTTGGGTGAGGTCTGCCCCTTCCCCCAGCCGCTCCAGACTGAGGGAGCAATCGCGAACGGCGGTCCCGCCGCACTGGCTCGCCGCTCCTTTGATCATGTGTGCAACGCGGCGGACGGCTTTGCTGTCCTCCGCGATGACTGCGGACTTGAGCTGCGCAAGCCACCCCGGTGCCTCTCTGACGAAGACCGCTGCCAGCTCTCGTGCGAGTTCGAGATCGCCTCCGGAGTGCTCGATGAGCACATCGGGACTGAAGTTCCTGTCACTGATACGAGGTGGATGGGAGCTCGGCGGTATCGGTGGCTTGAGGCGCCGTCTACCCACGGCCGGCATGACGGCGTTCAGGGCCGCGGCGAGCTCTGCCATGCGCACCGGCTTGGGGAGATAGCCGTCAAAGCCGCTGGCCAGGCACCTCTCCCGGTCCCCCCGCATCGCATAGGCTGTGATGGCGATGAGCGGCACATGTTCGCCGGTTCGAGTCTCGATTCCGCGGATGGCCCGGGCCGTTTCGAGCCCGTCCATGACGGGCATCTGCCAATCGAGCAGCACCAAGTCGAAGGGGTGCTTCTTGAACATCTCCACGGCCTCTGCCCCGTTTTCAACGGCAGTGACCCGGTGCCCGTGGTGATCGAGTAGCCGCTGCAAGAGTAGTCGATTGACCGCGTTGTCTTCGGCCACCAAGACGTCGAGTTGCCGCTTGGCGCTGCTCTGCAACGCACTGCTGAGCGGCGCGGGCTGCTCTCTGGTTCCTGCTCGGAGCTCGTCGAGGGCTTTCAAGACCGCAAGCGGGCGGATCGGTCGGGTGAGGCACAGCGCCATCGGCATGGTCTCGCAGCGGTGCACACATGCTCCGTGATTTGCCGTGCTGCTGACGAACACGATGGGCATCGAGTCGCCGATCGCCTCGGCTAGCCCGCTCATCAGCGCTTGGGCCTGCTCGTCGGCGTTGGGCAGAACAACGACCATGCCCAGCGCCTCTGTTCCACCGCGGGCGCCTATTGCTCGCGCTGCCCCCTCCTCAACAGATTCCGCTTCCTGTACCGCGGCACCGAACGCCGTAAGCTGCTCCACGAGAATTCGCCGTGATGCTCCGGGAGCTCCCATGGCAACGATGGGCATGCCGGCCACGCTCCGCGAGGTCTCCACCAACGGGGCCAGCTCGGTCTCTGCTCCCTGCATTGGCAGCCGACAGACGAAGGTGCTGCCGGACTTGCTCGACCGCGACAGCTGGAGGTCTCCGCCCATTGCGAGCGCGAGCCGCTTGCTGATGGCAAGTCCGAGTCCGGTGCCAGCGATACGGTTCGCAAGAGAGCTGTCCGCTTGCGTGAAGGGTTCGAAGATCTCCTCATGCTTGTCTTCGGAGACGCCGGTCCCGGTGTCCTCGACCGCGAACTCGATCATCCAGGAGTCATTGCCTGACGAAGTTCCCTGTACTCTTAGTAGGATGTGGCCATGGTGAGTGAACTTTATGGCGTTACTCACCAGATTGACCAGGACTTGGCGCACCCTGCTGGAGTCTCCCACCATCTTCGGTGGCAGTGCCGGGTCGACGGAGTAGGCAAGATCGAGCGCTTTGGACTCGGCACGGATCTCGAATCCGCGGATGACTCCGAACACCAGACCTTCGAGGTCGAAGGGGAGCGGGGTGAAGTCCATCTTCCCCGCTTCGATCTTCGAGAAGTCGAGGAGATCGTTGAGGATGTCCAGCATGGCCTCGGCGGACCAGCGCACCGTTTCCAGATACTCGCGTTGGTGGCGCGTCAGCTCCGTTTCCAGGGCAAGCTCAGTCATGCCGATGATGCCATTCATCGGCGTCCGTATCTCGTGGCTGACGTTGGCCAAGAAGGTGCGCTTGGCGGCGTTGGCGATTTCGGCCGCCTCCTTAGCGATCTGCAGCTGCTCCTGGGCAGCTTCCTTCTCCGCGAGCAACATCTCCAGCCGAGCCGAGTGCTCCTTCTCGGTTTCGAGAGATTGGGTGACTAGACGATCACCGCGTGCCCGGAGCACGGCAGCCATCATCATGATCGCGGGCGTCGTGATGGTGGCGACGACGACTCGGAGCAACCCGTCTTCTGTATAGAGGTTAGCGTCCTCTCCGTCGGCGTAATAGTACCAGAGATAGCCACAGACGATGGCGGTGTTCCACAGCCCCGCAGCGCGGCCACCCGTGAAGGTGGACAGCACGACCAGCATCATCAAGATCGCGGGGGGGTTTGGGACCGTATATCCGATGCGCGCCGCTCCCTCCACGACGAGCATGGTCGCGACGGAAAGAACGACTCCAGAGAGCCGCAAGGCCATGCCGTAGCGCGCCTGATTCATCTCCTTCCTCTATCGAGTCCTAGGACGAACCCACTGTAGCAAGAAAACGGCTCTTACCATCTAAGGTAGACAATACGAGGTTCGTCCCCTGCACCATCCCGCTCACTCGCCGACCAGGCTCATTGCCGGGGGGCGGAGCTCCATCGCCCGATTTCCGCGAGCGCGGCGACAGTTGGAAACGTCAAGGCTCCAAGTTTCGGTCTCAGGCAAGCTAACGGTTGGTTGGCCGACCCTCCGTGAGCCGGGTGGCCTGCGTGAGCCCGCCCTGTGCCTCGAGTCGCCTTGCCAGTTCCGCCACGCCCGTGGAGCCTGCCCGCACCCCTGGGTGAGGTGAGTGCCGATGACTGTAGCAATCTACTCACCGGTTGCTGCTCGGGTTGGTGGTGGGTTGGGACGAACCGTCCACTTGCAGTGCCGCCGCCTGACGTTCCTGGGGTCAGCGGCAACACGCACCCCGCTTGGCGGCTCGTCGAGCCAGCACCCTCCGCACGCAGTCTGCCAGCTGGGCTCGCCGAACCGGTTTCGCGAGGATATCGTCGATGCCTTCCTGGCGGGCACGGTCCACGTCTGGGTCCTCCAAATAGCCGGAGCAGAGCACGGCGGGTAGCCCGGGGCAGGAGAGCCGCAACGAGCGCACGAGGTCGAACCCAGTGCCATCGGGCATTGGCTTGTCGGTGACCAAGAGATCGAAACGGCCGGATTCCCGCCCGAACACTTCGACTGCGTCGGTTACCCCACTTGCCGAAACGACCTGGTAGCCCAAGGCATCGAGGTTTCTGCGCAGGACGTCGAGGACGACTTCCTCATCGTCCACAACGAGCACGCGCTCTTGCCCACCAGTTGGCGGCTCTTCCGAGAGCGGCAGGGGTCGAGCCTCGACGCCGTGGTGCTGTGGCAGAAGGATCTCGAACAGCGTTCCTCTCCCGGGCTCGCTGCTCACGTGGATGTCGCCGCCGTGCGCGGTGACGATACTGTGAACCAGGGCCAGACCAAGTCCGGCGTTCGACGTTCGGTTCTTGGTCGTGAAGTACGGCTCGAAGACGTGGGGCAGGTTCTCCGGCTGGATTCCGGCACCGGTGTCTCGCACCGATAACCGCAGGTGTGGCCCCGAGGGGGAGGGTTCGTCCGTGCCGGCGGGAGGCGCCGCATTCGGCATCGGTTCGAGGCTTATGGTGATGGTGCCCGTGTCTTCACCGATGGCCTGCCGCGCGTTGGTCAGGAGATTCATGATAACTCGGTGGATCTGGCTGGCGTTCGCGAGCACGGCATCGGCCTCCGCCGACAGCTCCGATACGAGGCGAACCTGTGGCGGAAGCGTGGGGGCGAAGGTGCGCAGCACCTCCCGAGTGAGGGGGAGCAAATGAACTCGTTCGAGCTGGGACTCCGTTCTCCGGCTGAAGGCCAGCACTTCGGCGATGATCTCCTTGGCTCGCTCGCACGTCGCGAGGATCTGCTGCACGTTCTCCAAGGCTTCGGGCCGATCAGTGACGTCCATCGCGGTAAGCTCAGCAAGTCCAACGATGCCGGCCAAGGCGTTGTTGAAGTCGTGGGCGACGCCTCCGGCGAGCGTCCCGATTGCCGCCATCCTTTCGGCTAGCTGCGCCCTCGCTTCGAGCCTGAGCTGTTCGGTGATATCTCGAGACACGAGAACGACGCTCGTGAGGGCTTCAGAATCCACGCGGACAGGGGTGAGGGACTCCTGGCAGTCGATGATTCTACCGTCAGCCGTTCTCCTGCGAACCTGGCCCGACCAAGTCGAGTGAGCGCGGAGGGCTTGCCACTGGGCTTCATGCGCCGAGGACCAGAAGGCCCCCGTCGAGTCGCGGAAGAGGTCTTGCTTCGTCGAGGACTCGCTCGGGGCTCCCCAGATTCGCATCATGCTGTGATTGGCGTATTGAACGACGCCATCGGGGGCGAGGATCGCGATTCCCTCGCTGGTCTGTTCGATCGCGCTCACCAGTAACGCCTGATCGTGAAGCTTCTTGGATAGCTTGGAGATCAGTCGCGCATTGTGTCGACGATAGTACTCAGCGGCAGGTAGATCGTCACTCGACGGCTCCCGATCCGCTTCCTCGGATCGTTCCGCTATTGCGGCATCCAGCGTCTGAAGGAACAGCTGGGTCTCCGTCGGCTTGATCAGGAAGGCATCAGCTCCGAGGCTCCGGGCGAAATCCCGGTCCTTGTCTTCGGTGTAGGTCGCGGTGTGGAAAATGAAGGGGATCGTCTTGAGGTCTGGATCGGACTTGCATGCTCTGCACAGCTGATAGCCGTCCATTACCGGCATCAGGATGTCCGAAACAATGGCGTCCACGTTCTCGGTGCGCAGGATGTCGAGCGCATGTTTTCCGTTGGGCGCGGAGATACTCTCATAGCCCCTGGCCGTGAGCCGTGCCTCCAAGAGCTCGAGGTTCTCGGGTACATCGTCCACAATCAGGATTCGCCTGGCAGGACCGATCACAGAAGATGCTCCTTCGTCAAGCCAAGCAGACCACGGATCCTAGGCATAGCCCACCGCTCGGAATGTGCCGAGTCGATAGTGCCTCGGTTCATCACGAGCTCTCCGTGAACGACGCCCTTCGACGCCCCAGAATCCTCTTCACGGCTGCAAGGAGGTCTTCCCTGGTGCTCGGATCTTTCTCCATGATTGCGAGGACATGGGAGCTCAGCCGTTGACGCTCGAGTGCTGTGAGGTCTTTGCCCGTGAAGACGAGGATGGGGATGTCGCTTGCCTCCGGAGAGTCCTTCAGGGTTTGCACGACGTCGAAGCCGTTCACGTCGGGCATTAGGAGGTCAAGTACGACGATGTCGGGACGCTCAGTGCGAGCGAGGTCGATGCACTGCTGGCCCCCGTGGGCTTGGAGAACGACGTACCCAGCGGTTTCGAAGTGGGTAGACAGGAGGGCAACCGTGCCAGGGTCGTCATCGGCGACGAGAATTCTGGCGCCGCGAGTTCGCGGCGTGTCCATGGCACGGCACACGGCCTCCAGCAGGCGCTGCTTTTCGACCGGTTTGACGAAGTAGTCGACTGCGCCGAGGTTAAGTCCGAACGGGCGCTTGTCGACGATGGAGACGATGATTACCGGGGTCGCTTGCAGCTCGTCGTTCGATTTGATCTCGGCCAGAACCTCCCACCCATCCTTTTTCGGGAGTGCGACGTCGAGCGTGATGAGATCGGGTCGGAGCTCCAAGGCTCGCTCGATCGCTTGTACGCCGTCAAAGGCTTGGGCAACCCGGTACTTGGCTTCTCCCAGGTATAGAGTGACCAGCTCGTTCGAGCCCGGATCATCGTCGACGACCAGGATGAGGGGAGAGGCTGTGTCAATTCCGTCTCCCGCAGCCGCCGCTGCCGGGACGTTCGGCGGTGAAATGCGTGAGCCCGCAGCGGCACCTGGCGGAAGACGGGCGGGAATGACGAAGGTGAACGTGCTGCCCTGGCCAGCTCCGGCGCTTTCCACCCAGATGGCGCCGCCATGCAGTCCAGCCAATTTGCGGCAAAGAGATAGGCCCAAGCCCGTTCCCTGCGACACGCTCGAGCCCACCTGCTCGAACTCCTGGAAGATCCGCTCCTGGTCCTGCGGGTCGATGCCGACGCCCGTGTCCGAGACAGCCACACGCAGCCAAGCGTTGTGCGCGCTCAGGGCGTCGGGAGCGAGACCGTGAACCCTCGCCGCTACAGGGAGCTCCGCGACGCTGAGTAGGTCCGCAGATAGGTCGATGCTGCCACCGCGCGGCGTGGCCTTCACAGCGTTGGCGATGAGGTTGAAGAGGATCTGCTTGAGCTTGCGCGCATCGGCGTGGAGGATCCGCCCTTCGAGAGAGGTGCTAACGTGGGCGGCGAGCGAGAGCCCTTCGCTGGTGGCTTTCTGGCGGAGCAGGTTGACACTCGCATCCAGAACGGAGCCAATCTCAAGCTCTCCAAGCTCGAGCGACATCTTGCCGGCCTCGATCTTCGAGATGTCGAGGATGTCGTTGACGAGCTGCAGCAAGTGCCGCCCGCTGGTCAGAACGTTGGACGTGTACTTCAACTGCTTGGGGTTCAGCTGCCCAAATGCCTGGTCGTGGAGGATCTCCGAGAAGCCGATGATGGAATTGAGTGGAGTCCGAAGCTCGTGGCTCATGCTGGCCAAGAAGGCGCTCTTCGCCTGCGTCGCGGCCTCAGCAGCGACTTTGGCTGCTTCCAGCTCGGCCGTGCGTTCCCTGACCCGTTTCTCGAGGGACTCGACCGTTGCTGCGACCTCGTCTGCCATTGCGTTGAACGCGCGCGCCAGCTCCCCCAGGTCATCGTGGTGCTCGACCGGCATTCTGACGCCGAGGTCCCCCGCCGCCATCTGGCGCGACAGGCGGGCCAGCTTCTGAATGGGAGCAAGGCCGTATCGGGCAACGCTCACCGCAAACAGTCCTGCGAGCATCGCGAAGAACAGACCTACTGCGACCCCACGTCGGACCGAGTCTCGCACCGGGGCGAGTGCCTCCTCCTCGTGTTGGTGAACGAGCACGAGCCAGTCGAGCCCATCGAGCGCCCGCGAGTATGCCGTAGGCTGATGGCTCGCGAATGCGACCCTGTGCAGCCCTGCTACGAGTGGTGCACTGGCGGGCGACGTCAGCTCGCTCCACGAGTACACCGCCCTTGCTGAGAGTGCACCTGTCCAGGAAGCCGGGGGGCGTGAGCCCGTGGCCATCCCGTTGCTCGACGCTACGACGCGACGTGCCGAGTCGAGGACCGTGATGTGACCCGTGTTTCCGAATCGACCGCGGGCGGCAATTCGTTGGAGTGCGCTGACGCGGTAAGTGCTTCGGAGCACCCCCAAGAACTCACCGCCGGCTTGCCGCCGAATGGGGACTGCCATGGTCACCGCGACCGTGCCAGCGCTCTCGTCGTACTCGGGCTGCCCAATGAGGGGAGCCCCGGTCTTCACGCAGCGCTGCCACCAGGTCTCGTCCGCCTGATCGTAATCCGAGGTCCTTCCTGTGGTTCCGACCAGTGCCCCTCGCTTGTCGGTGATGAACATCTCGACGTGGTCAGGGAAGCTACGCGCGTGGCTCACCAGCCGCCGACTCGTGGCGTTTTGCGCTGGGTCGAGAATGCTTCGGAACCATGGATCGCTGAGGGTGAGCCCAGCCCAGGCGCGGTCGTGCGCGTGCTTGGCTCTGGCAGCGGCTTCCTCCCCCAGGGCATCGCCCATGGCATTGCTCTGTGCGGCCCCGTTCTCGAAGGCGCTATCGAGCGCAAGGGCCTGAAGGAGGGTGAGCTGTTCCGTCAGAACTGCGGCGAGGTGCTCGGACTCGATCATCGCCAGCCGGCGGAACTCCGAACCAAGGGCATTTTCCAGCTCGAGACGGGATGCGCGCGCGTTGAACGCAGCGAACACTGCGAGGGGAACCACCGAGGTGGCCACCATTCCAATGAGGAGCTTGGTACTGAGCTTCCAGTGACGTGGGTCGAACCAATGTGCCAACACTACCGACCTCCGGGACCCGGTAGAAACTCGAGGACCTGTGTCCAGAAGACTCGCGTGTCGATCGGCTTCGTCAGAAATCCGCGGCACCCCGAAGCGATGGCCTTCTCCTGTTCTTCGCGCATGGCGTGGGCGGACAGTGCAACAACGGTGATCCCCGCGGTCGTCGGATCGGACTTGAGCTTCTCCGTTGCCTCGAAGCCCGTCATGTCCGGCAGATCCAAGTCCATGAGGATCAGATCGGGACGCGCAGACTTTGCCAGTGCGATGCCATCGCTCGCCGAATCTGCATCAAGCACAACGAAACCTGCCAGTTCGAGCAGATCCCGTGCGAGCTCCAGATTCATCGGGTTATCCTCGATGATGAGAATCTTCTTCGGTTGCATCAATGAGTTCCCCCGTGCTCTGACCACCGTGCCGGGCCACCACCTGCCCAGTTCTGCATCATCGCACCGAACGGCACGGTACCCCAAGAGGCACGACGCTCTTGCCGGAGGCGTCCCCGTTCGATGGCGGGGGACCCGCGATTGCACCTGAAAACCCCGGTCCCGTACAGGGTGCGGGACTGTAGGCGGTGTGAGGGGACTATCTGGCGGTAGCCTTCACGAACCCGCCCGATAGAAAGTGGCGCCTGCTGCCTCGAGGGGCGTCGGCGCATTCTTCAGTGTGAGTGACAACGCTTCCACGGCTTCGGTATCGAGGTAGAGCCCCGCACCCCAACCGGGACTCTCGGGGGGCTCGCTGCCGTGGCACGCCGTTTCGGCATACAGGGCACGCCGCAGGGCTTCACTCGAGTGGGCAACCTTGACGACAGGGAATCGGCCCGAATGATCTACCTCGGGAAGCGATTGGGATGAATCCACCCACCTGCCACCGTGCGACAGTATGGCGGCGGTCGGGAGGTCCAGGGCCTCAAGCAGACGCGCCCGGGCCTGCTTGAGCCAGGTAATGGGGCTCGTGGTCTGCTCGTCCTCGCAGAGCTCGAGGTACAGAGCATGTCCGAAATCGATCGCGGTCACCCCTTCTCCGAGCGGTGCCTCGCTCGCGAATTCGCGCAGGGTCGTCGTGAACGCCAGGCAGCGTTTCGCGAAGGCTTCTGGCTCTAGGGAGTACTCGTCATTTTCGATGTCGATGTAGGACACCAGTAGTCCGAAGACGTTTTCGTCGAACATGGGGCTCTCGGGGGTCACTGTCTTTGCGCGTTCAGGAGGATTCTCGGTGGCGTTTCGGTGGTGGACTCAGCGGTTGCACATGGCCCCGTCGACGCAGGACATTGATCGCCCGGAAGACCGGGGGGGCACCGATGAATCGGGACAGCAGCCTGCGTTTTCCGGGCAAGTCGAGGATGATGAGGGCAACGACCATCGTCAGGATGCCTTGGCCGGGCAAAGCGAGCATTGCGATTCCGGCGATGAAGAGGATGACCCCGGCGAGGTTCTTGAGGACTCGCAGCGCAATCCTCCCCGGAGAGAGGGGAGCCTCGGGTGGCAAGCTGGGTCGTACGAGGTAATCGGCGCGGAGCCGCCGCGCTATCCAGGGAACCGCCAGGGCGCTCGCCGCGCAGAGTATCAACGATACTCCCGAGACGACCGCCCAGATGTCCCACGCTAGGAGGGCTCGAGACCAGTCGGGCATCGTTTCGCAGGCTCCCCGTGGGCACGTCCGACGAGCTACACTGAGCTCCTGCGTCTCGCCGCGTGGATGGATGCCAGGGCCGCTCGAGCCTTGTTCCGAGTTTCCTTGCACTCCAGGGCAGGAACACTGTCGGCGACGATGCCAGCCCCCGCCGTCACCTCGAACCGACCGCCTTGCATCACCACGGTGCGGATGGCGATTGCGAAGTCGAGATCGGTGCCTCGGGTGAAATAGCCCACCGCACCACCATAGGCGCCTCGCGGACGCTGTTCGAGTTCTCGAATGATTTGCATCGCTCGCACCTTGGGGGCGCCGCTCAGCGTCCCTGCGGGAAACGTCGCACGCATCACGTCCCAGGGGCCGCAGTTCTGGGCGAGCTCCCCGGTGACCTCGCTCACGATGTGCATGACGTGGCTGAAACGCTCCACCGTCATGCGCTGTGGGAGCTGGATCGAACCAGGCTTCGAAACACGGCCCACGTCGTTGCGGGCCAGGTCGATCAGCATGACATGCTCAGCGCGTTCTTTGGGGTCATTCAACATCTCGGTGGCGAGCGCTTCGTCCTCCTCGATGGTCGTGCCTCGGCGTCGCGTTCCGGCGATCGGGCGAGAGAAGATGCGACGCCCCTCGACCTTGACCAGAGTCTCTGGGCTCGCACCAGCGATCGCCACCTTTGGCGCGCCGGGCCGCTCGGGCAGCTCGAGCAGGTACATGTACGGTGATGGGGACAGGACACAGAGCGAGCGGTAGACGTCGAAGGGATCGGCGTTGTCGGTGGGGACCGAGAACGTGCGGGCGAGCACGACCTGGAAGGCATCACCGGCTCTGATGTACTCCTTGATTCGTTCCACCCCTTGCCCGTACACCTCGTCGCTCGCCGAGACCTCGATATCGTCGGGAACCTGCTGGGGATCAGGGGGCTCGATGGGCCGGAGTGGCGGGACTTCGTTGAGGTCACGAACGGCGTGGTCCAGCTCGGTCGCGTCGGTTGCCGCGATGGTTGCCGTATGGGTCAGATTGTCGAACACGACGACCGTCGCTTCTCCGACCAGACGAGCGATGGGGGTGGTACCGTCGAACGAGGGCCACGGCTCCACCTTCGTCGCGTAGTGCACCATGTCATAAGAAAGCACGCCGACATGGGCACGCGCGAACCGCTGGGCCATGGTTTCGTTCAGGTTTGGCTCGGTGCCGCACAGCGGGGCGAGTTCGTCGAAAGGATCCTTTCCCGCTTGTCCATAGACGGTGACCTGCGTTCGGGGTCGGTATCCGAGTACCGAGTAGCGGCCCCATCGTTCCCCCGGGATCACGCTTTCTAGCAGGAACGACCCCTCGCCAGCCCGGGTACGCAGATGGGCGTAGGCCGATACTGGGGTGATTCCGTCGACGACAAGGGTTCTAGTGAAAACCGACATGACCAGGCCTCAGAGCAGCAATCGGGTTGATTGCTGCGAAAAATCAACAACCTAGAGAAACGAACCGGGAGCAGATCTCACCAGAGGCGGCGCTGGAACCGTGCCCTCGCCTTGCATGGGATGCGTTTCCGGCGGCGCCGTTGCTGTCGGCAACCTGACCGGTGCTTTAGCGCAGCCTCTGGCGGTCCGACAATCGTCCACTTCTCAACAGAGGGGGCTCCGGACCCTTCCCCTTCTGCGGGATCTTGCGGGAGGACGGTACGTCGCGGGATGCCGACGATCTTGATGAGATGGTCGGCCATTCGGATTGGTCCAGTTCCCGATTTCGTCGATATTGCGAGGCTCGAGGGTCCCCGTCGCGTCCCTCCCAATCCCCAGGGACGAGTGGGGACGGTTGGTTCTAGAATGAGCCATGCGCTTGTCAGCCGCTGCTCCGATGCTCGGTCTCGCATTGTTGGGCGCTCAGGCGTGCGATGAGGCACCGAGACTCACTCTGCGGGACACAGAGGGTAGGGTGTTCCAAGCGGTATGCAGGCCCAATGAGGCCTGTCAGATCGGGCAGTCGGATGATGGTACGGCTACCATGTCGCTATTCGGTCCGGGTCGCGTCGTTTCGATCTGTCCGCACACCGAGCCCGTGCAGGCGTGGCAGTGCCGTCCGCTGGTGTGCCAGAAGGACACGGAGTGTCCGCCTGCGGTCGGTCTCGACCGTGGGGCTTGCGTGAGCGGGCTCTGTATCGAGCCATCCCATCCGGTCGTCACGGACGATGCGGTCGTCCTCTGCCTGGCCGGAACGGGGTTGGGCAAGAGCAGCAGGCTTCAGGTGGAGCGCTACGCCATGGCGCTCCAGTGCGGGGATCCTTGTGCCGTGCCCAAGCCTTGCCGCAGGCTGTGAGTTCGCCTCGCGCCAGTGACTGTCGGGCGCGCCAAACAGACAACGAGGCCAGAATCGACGTGGCTCGGCGCATGGCCGACGCCGCACTTGACAGAGCCCGGCGGTGCGCCTGCGAACCGACCGTTTCCACGGTTCTTCCGTGTGCGCAAGTGTTGGTGTCGAGGCGCGAGCTGCCCGGGCATGGCGGCCGAGCGAGCCTTGTCCGGAACGTCCCGGGAGGGTGGCTACGGGGTTTCCCGCGGGGCGTCGGGGCTCGTCGATGCCTGCATGCCCGCCGGGCCGGGGCGGAAACCCCACGGGTTCCCTGTTCGGAGCGGTAGAAGCCGAGGGGTTTCTTCGCTACCCTGCGAGGCCCAATGCCAGATACCCCGTCGATCCGCCCTAGCTGCGTTCTGGCCGCCTTCCTCGAGCAGGTGGCCGACGGGCGGCGCGTCATCGTCTTCGGCGACGCCTCGTCACGACTCAGCGAGCACCTGCTCGATCGAGGTGCGCGGCTAGTGCATGTCTGCGATCCGGATACCTCTCGCGTCGCGAGTGCCGCGGCTCGCAACACATCCCAATCGGTGAGCTACGCTCCCTTGTCGTCCACGGGGCTCTCGGTGCGTGAAGGCGCCTTCGACCTCGGCATCGTCGAGAACCTTGCCGCCCTTGCGTCGCTCGGGTCAGAGCTCGTGCTTCGGCAGTTGTCGCGCGCGCTTGCCCAGAGTGGCGTTGCGGTCATCGCGAGCCCCAATCCAGAGGTTGGGACTCGCCTAGTCGGGCGCATTCAGGAGTCGGAGACCATCGACTACTACGAGCTCTTCGATCTCGTCAGTGCGCAGTTCGACGGCGTGCGGATGTTTGGGCAAATGCCGTTTCTTGGCTACTCCGTTGCGGCCTTCGGTGCCCAGGGGGAAGTGGAGCCAGCCCTCGACACCGGTTTTCTGCCAGGGGGAGCGGAGGAGCCCGAGTGGTTCCTGGCGCTCGCGGGGAGCAGGGCGGACGTGCTCGAGCAATTCCAGATCGTCCAGCTTCCCGCCGAGACACTGGCGCGCGGAGCGCGAGCCGCGCTGCACCGGGATCTGCAGACAGCGCGGGCTGCGGAGTCTGCCGCGCAGGAGCGTCTCGCCGAGGAGGAGGCCGAGTGTGCTCGGCTTCGTGAGGTCGTCGCCGCAGGACAGCGGAATCGCCAGAAGGTGCAGGAGGTCGACGAGATCCGGCGTCAGCTTGCCGAACGCGACGTGTGGATCGCGGAGCTCGAGGCGCGGGCCGCCACCGCAGATGCGCGAGCCGACGAGGTCCAGACCGAGCTCGATGAGACCCTTGCCGCGCTTGGGCGGCTTGGCACGGCGGCGGGCACGTCTTCCGGAGAGCCCGCTTCGGAGTCGAGTCTGCCCAGTGAGGTGGATGAGTCCGGTCAGAGACTGATTGATGAGCTAGAGCGGTCCATCGAGTCGACCCACGACCGAATTCGCAAGCTGGAGCATACTGTGGGGGTTGCCGAGGAGCACAGCCTTGCGCTCGGTGCGGCGCTGGAGACATCCCGCAAGCGCTGCGCCGACATGGAAGCGGCGAGCGCGGCCGAAAAGGAGGCGTCGGTTCTGCTCACCCAGGAGCTCGAATCGCTGAGGGCCGAACGCCTCGGGTTAGCAGAGCGCGAACGTGAGTTGATGGCTCGCATTCGGGAATTCGAGGATGACTCGGGTGAGAGCGCTGCTCAGGAGCTCCGGGCACTCGAGGACATGCTGGCGGAGCGCGGGCAGCACGTTCGTGCTCTCGAACGGGACCTGAAGGAGTCCGAGCGGGTCGCTCAGGATCTCCTCATCGAACTCGATCAAATGCGGCGCGTTCCCCAAGACCAACCGGACGACTCGGGGTGGAGTGCCGCAGCCGTCTCACCTCCCACCGATGCATGGGCGAGCGCGACCCAGCAGACCGGGGCCGACGCCACAACGCGGGTGGACCAGCAACTCGAGCGACAGGAGCTGGGCCCGCAGTGCGACGCCATGGAGGAGCCTGCGGCGACCGCGGGTGGCACGGCGGCGTTAGCATCGGAGGCTTCCTTGGATCCCGGTCGAGAGGCCGAACTCGTGGCCGAGCTGCAGATGGCGCGCTGGGCCGTGGATAAGCTTCAGGCAGAGCTTGCCGCTGCGAAGCTTGTCGTGGCGCGAGGCGAAGAAGTCGAGCGCGAGCTCGGACGGGCCAGAGCCGAGCTCCTGAGGCAGGCTGCGATCATCGAGGAGCTCAGGACCTCGACCGGCTAGTGGGCGTTTGCCCGGATGCCGATCCTCTCGACCGTTCACGACTGGCGTAGCCGGTTGGCTGAGCCCCGGGCATCCGAGCCGGAGGAGTTGGCAGAGCGGTTGGTCGGCCTTCCTCCGCGGGTCCAGTGACCGATCTCCGCGTCGGCGAAACCATCGAATCGCAAAATCGCGCGCGCGATGGTGGTTCTTCGCGTTGACAGCCCCCCATTTGGTCTTAGCTTGGCCGGGCCCTGCGCCCACGGCTCAGGGACATCGATCATGACCGACAAGCGCGACTACTACGAGGTTCTTGGCATCTCGAAGGATGCTTCGTCTGACGACGTGCGCCGTGCCTACCGGCAGGCGGCTCTGAAGCACCATCCAGATCGCAATCAGGGAAATCCCGAAGCAGAGGCGCGCTTCAAGGAGGCAACCGAGGCCTACAGTGTACTGTCGGATGCCGAGAAGAGGTCAGTCTACGATCGCTTCGGTCACGAGGGGCTGTCGGGGCGAAGCGGTTTCGACTTCTCGAACGTCGGGATGGCAGACATCCTGAGTCAGTTCCAGGACATGTTCTCGGACTTCTTCGGCGGATTTGGCGGGGGAGGAGCGAGGCAGCGTCGTGGGCCCGAGCGCGGTCAGGATGTTGGAGTTGCCATCCGCCTCAGCTTCGACGAGACCTACGTTGGCGCCAAGAAGGAGGTCGTCATCAACGGCTTGGCGCCGTGCGGGACCTGCAAGGGCTCCGGGGCCAAACCCGGAACGAGTCCAGAGCGTTGCCAGCACTGCCGCGGAACGGGTCAGGTCACGACCCAGCGCGGTTTCGTCATGTTCAGCACGGCGTGTCCCGCCTGCCGCGGCGCCGGCAAGCGCATTGTCACGCGCTGTGACGATTGCGGGGGTCGAGGGGCCGTCGAGCACGAGCGCAAGGTTCTCGTCACGATTCCTGCTGGTATCGATCACGGGCAGCGCCTTCGGGTCTCTGGGCAGGGCATGCCTGGCCCAGAGGGAGGTACTTCGGGGGATCTCTACGTCGACGTCGATGTGAATGCCGACGAGGCGTTTTCGCGGGAAGGATACGACCTCATCGTGCGCCAGGAGGTTTCCTTCGCGACGGCGGCCCTCGGGGGGACGGTGGCCATCGAGCTGCCGGACGAAACGACGGTCGAGGCCGAAATCAAGCCAGGAACTCAGCCCGGGTTCGTAGTGACCGTGCCCAAACGTGGTTTCCCGCGGCTCGATCGTTCGGGACGCGGCGAGCTTCATGTGGTGGTTACGGTGAGAGTTCCCAAGCGTCTCTCGAAGCGCGCCAAGAAACTCCTCGAAGAGCTCGAAGCGGAGCTCGAAGCGGATCCCAAGAGTCGAGCTACCGGCTGAAGCCAGGTTTGAGTCCTTTTGGATCCGAGGTGGCTTAGCGCCACGGCGCGGTGAATCCCATCTTGCCTCAGAGGGCGAAGCGACGAGCCAGCGTGCCGAGGGATGTGGTCGTGGTTTCGAGGCTGCTGGATTCGTGGGCACCCTGGGCGAGGAAGGCATCGATACTGGGTTTCGCCGCGATGGCGAGATCCATGAGCGCGTCGCTACCCCTGGCATAGGCACCCAACGCGACGAGGTCTCGCCGCTGCTCGTAGGTTGCGATGAGCTTGCGTACGGTCCCTGCCGATTCCAGATGCGAGCGGGTGACGACTTTCGGCATGACCCGGGAGACAGAGTTCGGCACGTCGACTGCGGGATAGTGACCGCGAGCAGCTAGTTCGCGACTCAGGACCAGGTGCCCATCGAGGATTCCCCGCACCTCGTCGGCAATGGGTTCGTCGAGATCGTCACCTTCGACCAGCACCGTGTAGATACCGGTGATGCTTCCCCGCTCACCCTGTCCGCTACGCTCCAGTAGGCGCGGCAACGCCGCGAACACGCTGGGGGGATAGCCCCTGCGCGCTGGCGGCTCCCCCGCAGCGAGCCCTACTTCGCGCTGCGCTCGAGCGAATCGAGTGATGGAATCCACCAGCAGCAGGACGTTGGCTCCCTCGTCGCGGAGCTGCTCTGCTAGCGAAGTGGCCACCTGGGCGGCGCGGACTCGTTCCATGGCCGGAGCGTCACTCGTCGCAACGACGACCGTGCATCGCGCTCGGCCTGCCTCCCCCAGGGCGTGCTCCAGGAATTCTCCAACCTCTCTGCCTCGCTCTCCAACTAGGGCAACAACCACCGCATCTGCCGCGGTTCCTCGAGCGATGGTTCCGAGAAGCGTGCTCTTTCCCACTCCCGACCCCGCGAAGAGTCCGATCCGTTGCCCCTGTCCCAGCGTCAGTAGCCCGTCGATGACGCGGAGGCCCGTGTGCAAGGGTCGGGAAATGGAGCGGCGCTTCAGTGCCGGTGGCGCCGGCCGGTGGACTGGCACCTTGGCAAGTCCCGGGGGGAGGGGAGCGCCGTCGAGTGGCCTCCCCAAGCCGTCCAGCACCCTGCCCAGGAGCGCAGCTCCTGCGGACACCACGAGCGGGCCCGCTGTGGAATCGACCTCGTCGTCGAGTGCAACCCCCGTGAGGTCCCCAAGCGGGATGGCGACGCATTCTCCGCCGTCGAAACCGACGATTTCTGCTGCGAGCGCTGTTCCCTGCCGACGGATGTGCACGACGTCGCCAATACGGGCACCGGGGAGCATGAGCCGAACTGCGAGCCCGGTGACCGCGCGAACTCGGCCCTGCGGGCGCACGGTTGGGGTTTGGGCGAGTCGTGCCCGGAGCGCGTCCAAGTCCACGCCGCCACTCTACCCGCCTTTGGGTCCGCCTCCACGCGCCGTGAGCGCCAAGCCAACTCACCACTCTCAACAGCGGACTCTAGTGAGGCAACCCTGAGGCTCAAACTTGCCCTGGGTACGCCGAGGGTGCGACGCTTTCGCCGTGGAAGCACGAGAGACTCGCTGCTGGAGTTCGTCGGATCATCCTTCGGCCTTGCCGGTGGCCCTTCCTGGGCCCAGCGCCGTGCTAGTCGCTGGCGAGAGGCGAGAGGACCGGCTGGTTGGGTGGATGGGTTCGGGGCTTCTGGTAGCTCTTCCGCTATTGGCGTTGCCGGCCTGCAAAGCTGAAGTGTCAGCGCAAGCAGATATGAACTCCAGTGCTTCCGTCGATGTCGTCGGATCCTCCAACCCTGAGGACAACAGCACCAACGATGACCGCGGGCTGAGCGCCACTCCCGACAGCGAACCGGCGAGTTCCGGCGTGCAGACCCTGCTGGGTGCGCGTCACGACCTACGTTTGCAGGCCACCGTAACGTCCGCTTCCTGCAATTGCCTGGCGGTCGCGGTGGGCTCCCCCACGGATCAGGCCTTTTCGTGGCAGTCTGAGGTTCCCGCGATCGATCCGGCGACCCAACTCGTGATCGCGCTGAGCTCGGCTGGGGTGTCCTGCGTGGCAGAGCCGGAGGGCAGTCTCGGGGCTTCCTACTGGGGGTACCGCACTTCGGACGGCGACGTGGTGGTGGTTGTGGAACCAGCCCTGTTTGGTAGGCCCCTCACCGGGGGAGCCATCATTCCACGACCCGAGCCGGGCCGCCGCGTGCTAGTGAAACCGCTCGACGCGAACACGCCCTATGGTCGAGCGAACGACGGTTCCCCCGAGGGATGCGTTGTGTTCCAGCGCTAGAGCCACAAACGGGTGTGCGACAGGTGGACCGAACTGGACGAGGCCACGGAGTGGACGAGTCCAGTGAGGTAGACGGTGCTCT
>CAYRKE010000040.1:0-46063 GCA_964424695.1 uncultured Polyangiaceae bacterium | reverse complement strand
TCAGCGAGAGCTGGCAACCGCCCTGGGGTGGCCGCGGAGAACCCGAGCGTGGGCTAAACCAGCTCGGCTCTCTCGGTGGAGGTAACCACTTCATCGAGCTGCAGAGCGGCACGCCTCCGAATGTCGATCCCGGCGACCTCCGCTTCGGCACCCTGCACATCCAGATTCACACCGGCAGCCGCGGCTTCGGACACGGGCTGGCCACCAACTACTTCGCTCTGGCTCGCGACGAACGGCCCGAGCTCGGATCCAATATCGATCTCGGCTACTTCACGCCCGACTCACCACACTATCGGGGCTACCTCGATGCCGTCGCAGCAGGCGCCAATTTCGCCATCATCAACCGGCTGATCCTGTTCGAACAGGTTGCCGAAGCTTTCCGCAAGGTCTTTCAAGCTGAGCTCGAGCTGGTCTACGAGCTGAGCCACAATCTGGTCCAAGCGGAGAACCATCCAGGGCTCGGCGAAGTATGGATGCATCGCAAGGGAGCCACCCGAGCCTTCCCGGCTGGGCACCCCGCGCTACTTGGCACGCCCTTCCTCAGCACGGGCCACCCCGTCCTCATTCCGGGAAGCAATCGAGACGAGAGCTACATCCTTCGACCCTTGCCAGGAGCCGTGCGGTCTCTGTACTCGGTGAACCACGGGGCGGGGCGCCGCATGTCGCGCGGAGCCGCCGCCCGCGTGCTCGACCAGCACCACGTGGACGGGCAGTACCGCCACGCGGGCATCCTCGTCAACGACGACGGTCACGTACCCATCGACGAGTCTGCGGCATGCTACAAGCGCGCCAGCGATGTGATGCAGAGCATCATCGCTGCCGGCCTTGCCAGAGTCGAGACACGTCTCTGGCCCCTCGCGTCTCTCAAGGGTACGGAGGGAAGGACGCGCAAGAAAGGGGCCGAGCGGCGCGCCCTCGAGAAGGAGCGCGACAGGGGACGCAAAGAAGCGCGTCGCCGAAAGCACCGGGAGTGAGGAGGCTTGCAGGCCGCCACGCCCATACAGCACTCGTGCAGGGGTACGGGCTCAACGGATCGATGCCCCTGCCTCACGGCCGCCGTCCCCGACTCGGACTCGGGTCCCAGGGGACGCGCACAGCCGCCAGCCAGGACATCGGGCACCGCGGTCCTGTTCCAATCCGAACGGCACACCCGACCGACAAAGGATCGACACGACTGGTGCGTTAACGGCCGCTCTCCACTCGGTCGTCCGTGGGGCAAACCCTAGGCGATTCGCGAGAAGTAGCAAGACAGAGCGACGAGCCCGGTTCACTACTCGTTAAGCGAGGCACCAACCCAGCGAAAATGCTCGCGCCGAGTAGCATGCTACGCGACGAGGGTCGACGCTGAGCCGCCTTCACGCACACTGCCAAGGCCTGGCGTCTCGGCGTCGGTTTCGCTGCCGCGCCGGAGGAGAGTGGTCTATGCTCGTCGATGCCCATCGTCTGCCGACGAGATTCGGGCGCGGTGGGGCACGGGTTCGGGCATACCTGGTTCGAGCGTCTCTTCTTGAGCACGCGAACCGAAGCGGAGCGTCGGTCACTGGTTTCGCAAGGACACAGCACCTATGACTCGAAAGACGATTCTCGATTCGGAAGGAGGAGCAGCCGCGAGCGTGGGCGGTCCGGTAACGGGCGTCTCCCAACCCACCGAGAGCGGGTTCCCCCCTGAACGCATCTCCGGAATCGAGCGCCTCTCTCCTCACCTGCCGCCTCCCCTCGATGGGTTGCCGGATGAGTTCGCAGTCAGCGAACCAGGCGCGCCACCGTCCCGCGGCAAAGCTCTGGGTCGCCTCGGCGCTGGGGAAACTATCGGCCAGTACGAGATCATCCGGCAGATCGGCGCCGGAGGGATGGGAACCGTCTACTTGGCACGAGATAGCAAGCTCGGCCGCCGCGTCGCGATCAAGGTGCTGCAGGCGCGCGATCCGGAGCTCACGCGCCGCTTCATCATCGAAGCCCGCGCCACGGCCCGCTGCACCCACGAAAACATCGTGGTCATTCACGAGGTCGGTGAGTATCGGGGAGACCCGTTCATGGTACTCGAGTACATCGAGGGCTCGTCTCTCGCCAATCTGCGGGGTTCAGAGCCAATGGCGGTCAGTCGAGCAGTGGAGATCATGGTCCCCGTCGTCCGTGCTCTGGTGCGCGCGCACGAAGAAGGCATCGTGCACCGCGATCTCAAGCCGGACAACATCCTCATCTCGAGATCCGGCTCGGTGAAGGTGCTGGACTTCGGCATCGCCAAGCTGCTCCAGGGCGACCCTCGCGCCGCCGGGTTGACACAGCGGGAACAGCGCGTGAGCTCACTGAATCTGGTGCAACCGGGTTCCTCCGACTGGACTCCACTGAGCGGAATTTCCGGCACCATCCCCTATATGTCCCCGGAGCAGTGGGGCGTGGGCGGAGAAATCGACAATCGCACCGATATTTGGGCGGTCGGCGTCACCCTGTTCGAGCTCCTGGCTGGGGTTCATCCTTTGGGTGAGAACATGGCGCAGGTGGTCAAGCTCGACGCGCCAATGCCGCGGATGGCCCAAGCTGCCCCTTGGGTTCCGGTAGAGCTTGCGGCGGTCGTCGATCGGTGTCTGTGCAAGCGCAAAGAAGAGCGCTTTGCCAGCGCGCTGGACCTGCTCAAGGCCCTCGAACCCTTCGAACCCGGCCGCCTTCAAGCCGGTCCGGCACGGGTCGATGGTGGCCCCTATGCCGGACTGCGCGCCTTCCAAGAAGAGGATTCCGGTCGCTTCTTCGGCCGTTCTCAGGAGCTGACCGCACTCAAGGCGCGGATTCGCGACGTGGCGCTGATCGCAGTCATCGGCCCCTCCGGCGTGGGGAAATCGTCGTTGCTCCGTGCCGGACTGGTGCCGGCGCTGCGCGCGTCCGAGGAGAACTGGGAGGTGATGGTCTTCCGCCCCGGTCGGTATCCCATGCAAGCCTTGGCGAACCTCTGTGCCCCGCTGCTCGGTTTTGACACCGCCAACAACCCCGAGATGGCTGCCGAAGCCGCACTTCGGGAGAGGTTCATCGGAGAGCCGGGGTATCTTGGCACGGTGCTTCGGAATCGCTGTTGCGAGCGAGGCGCGCGTCTTCTGGTGATGGTGGATCAGTTCGAGGAACTGTACACCCTGGGCGCACCTCAGCTCGAACGGAGGGCATTTACGGGAAGCCTGGCAGGCGCTGCCGACGACCCGACTTCTCCGGTCCGGGTCGTCGTCTCCCTGCGGTCCGACTTCCTCGGACGGTTCGCCGAAGACCCCCACTTCATGGAGGAGCTGGCGAAAGGGCTGTATTTCCTGGGACCGCCCGGGCAGGCGGGGCTCCGGGATGCCCTGGTGCAGCCCGCAGAAATGGTCGGGTACCGCTTCGAGAGCCAGGAGGTCGTCGACGAGATGGTTCGCTTCCTCGAGGCAACCCCCAATGGCCTCCCTCTGCTGCAATTCGCTGCGGCCCAACTGTGGGAAACCCGCGATCCGCGGCGCCACTTGCTGACCGAACAGAGCTATCGCGGCATGGGGGGTGTTGCGGGCTCCCTAGTGACCCATGCCGATAGGGTCTACGCGCAGCTCGAGCCAGCGCTCCAGGGGCTGTGCCGCAACCTCATGGTTCACTTGGTCACCCCGGAGCGCACGCGCGCGGTGCGGACCCTGGAAGAGCTACGCGAGCTATCAGGCGAGCACGTGAGCCTTGAGAGACTCGTGGACAAGCTGGTGGACTGTCGGCTCCTGATCGTTCAGACAACGAACGGGGCGGCAACGGTCGAGCTGGTCCATGAGTGTCTGGTGGTGAACTGGCCCACGATGCGTCGTTGGCTCGACGAGACCCAAGAAGACTCCACCTTCCTTGAACAGCTGTTTGCTGCCGCGCGGCAGTGGGACCTCAATCGGCACGCCCAAGGCCTCCTCTGGCGGGGAGAATTGGTCGATGAGCTGGAGCGTTTTCGCCGGCGCTACGCCGGCAATCTCCCCAGGGTGTCGCAGTCGTTCGCCGATGCCGTGAGAGCCCACGCACTCCGCGGAGCCCAGACCCGCCGTGCGCTGCTGGTGGCCGCGGTCGTAGCAACGGTGCTCCTGCTCGCGGCGGCGGTCGTGGCGCTCGTGGTCATCAACGATGCCCGCGAGCTGGCCGACGAAAACGCCAAAATTGCCAAGGAGTCGAAGGGTGTCGCCGAACGCCGTCTGGCCATGCAACTCGCTGCTGAAGACAACCTAATGCGCGAAGCGCAGAAGACGCTCGAAGCGCTGAAGACGAGCAAGGCGCTCGAGCGCCAGCTCCAGACCAAGAAAGTGGAGCTGGAACAGAAAAACACCAGGCTTATCGGCGCCCTCGCCAATGAGAAGGAAGCCAAGGCAACGGCTGAGCGGGCCACGGCTACCGCCGAGCGAGACAAGGCGGCAGCGCTCGAGGCCAAGCGCGAGGCGACCGAGCTTGCCGTCGAGTTGGAGACGCAGCGCGACGCAGAGAAAGAGCGAGCCGACCGACTCACCGCGCAGATTGGGCGCCTCATCGAGCGGCTCGAGTAGTGCAACACGAAACACGGGACACGCCGAGTGGTGCGAAGAAGGATGCGGGAACTGCCTATGACGGGGACAGCGAGCTCGAGAGGCCTTGCGCCTCATGACTGGGTACTGCGTGCGGCAATTCGCGGGCTGTCGAGCCGGATAGCGTTCGCTGCCGCGCATCCGATGGCTGCGAGCTCAGGGTCTCGGCTTCGACGCCAAGGTCTGAGACCGCCGCGCAGAATCGGATACCGATATGTTGGCATGATCGCGCTTGGCTTCACGCTGTTCGGAGGTGCCCCCCGAGAGGACTGGGGCATCGGAAGCGTTCACGCGCAGAACGCGAACCCAGATGCACCCGGCGTCGTAGCTGATCCGAGTCGCCACGGTGCAGAAGCAGGCGCCACTGCGGTCAGTAGCGAGGCCGCGCCGGGTCCTGGTGAGCCGGCACCTGAACCGGGTGAGACCGGTCTGCATGGAAGCACCGGGCCCGGTGGGACTGGCTCGGTTGACGATGAGGGAGGGATCCGGCGAAACCCAACCCCTGACGGCAGCGTGATGGCGACCAGCGGCGCGTGGAAGCCGTGGGCTCGAGGTGTGTCGGTCGTCGGCCAACAGCGCGCACGCGAGCTCTTCGAGACCGGTAATGCGATGGTCCAAGAATCGCTGTTCACCCAGGCCACGGCGCAGTACCGTGCCGCGCTCCAGTACTGGAATCATCCAGCGATCCACTACAACCTCGCACTGGCACTGAAGGAGCTGGACCAGCCCATGGAGCTGCGCCAGCATCTCATCGAGGCTCTCAAGTATGGTCCCGAAGGGCTGGGTGATGATTACTACCGCAGGGCCACCCGTGAACTCGACGTCGTCGAGCAACACCTCGCCAAGCTCATCGTCAGCTGTCCGGAACCCGGAGCCGTCGTGGCGCTGGACGGCCGGCGTCTCTTTCTGAGTCCAGGCCGCCACACTAGCTTCGCAGAACCGGGAAAGCATCTCCTGCGAGCAACCAGGGCTGGCTTCGAGAACGTCCCACACGAGCTCGACCTCCGAGCTGCGCGAGCCACCCGCGTGGAGCTCCCCCTGTATAGATCGGAGGACCTGGTACAGTACGATCGCCGCTGGCCCGTTTGGATGCCGGCAACCGTGACGGCTGCAGGAGGCGCGGTTTTCCTCACCGGCGCGCTACTCACCTGGTACGGCCAGACCGAGGTCGAGAAGTATGACAGTGATGTGAGCCGCCGATGTGAGAATGGCTGCTCCGGGGCTACAGCAGAGGACCTCGTGCGAGATAGAGATCGTGGCGCACGCTATCGGATTGCTGGGGCCGTCTCGCTAACCGTCGGAGGAGCAGCTCTCCTCGGCGGCATCACGCTCTTCTATTTGAACCGCGCCGAGCCCCGGCGGATCGAACCAGAGCTCCGAACCGTGGAAACCGAGACCGCCTACCTTGCTCCCGTGCTCGGGCCGGACACGGCCGGAGTCGTCGGAGGCGGACGTTTCTAGGAAGACTTGGGGTGACGGAGGCACCGACGCGGCCATGGGCGAGGCATGCGATGGCCCCACGACACAGGATGCTACGGATGCAGTACCAACTGCCGACCGAACGAGGCCTGCGGCATCTCGGTTGTCGAAGCGGTCACCGGCGAGGCGTGCAATGACGGCAACCCAATCGGCGGCAGCAGGTGCACCGACTGTCACAACAACCAACGCTGCCACCCCACCCTTCTGGTCCCTACGTCTCGCGGCAACGCTTGAACGGCTCCTCCGTCGACGTGGGCCGGTCAGCTTCAGCGCTCTCCCTTCGCGGAGCGCTTGAGGACTCAGTGACCTGTCGACATCGTTGATGAGTCGGCACCCTCGTTTGTCCTGCGCAGCGAGACATCTGGGGTCCTTGCCCATGCCTCGCTCGCGAATTGGCCCCCCGCAAAACGCACCCATCTTCACGCCAAACCCCGAGAGCGGCATTGGCGGAATCGTTTTGGGCACAACGCCAGAACGGCGTATGCTTTCCCCATGGGTCACGGATCTACTCGATACGCGGGGGTCGTTGCGCTATTGGTGTTGGCCTGTGGGGGACGCGGGGGTTCGTTCTTGGGCAGCGGAGCAACCACGGGGGGCGGCGGCTCGGCCGGGCTAGCGGGCTCCCCTGCGTCGGGTGTTGGTGGCAGAGCCGGACATGCTGGCTCATCCAGCGGGGCCGGCGGTCATCAGAGTGAAGGCGAATCTGCCAGCGCGGTGCCGCCCTACGCTGGTTCGGCTGGAGAACCCGCGGCAGGGGGCGCGCCTGCTGAGGGCGGCGACAGTGGCACCACTGCCGGTGCCAGCCCTGATGCGGGAAGCGCAGGCACTGGGCAGTCGGGTGGTCCGGCAAGCGCGCGGTGCGGAGATCACCGCGTTGACGCGGGTGAAGTCTGCGATGACGGCAACAACCGAGATGCGGATAGCTGCAGCGCCGACTGCCTCTCAGACGAGACCTGCGGCAACGGGATCCGTGACGTGGCCGCAGGAGAGCTCTGCGACGACGGGAACACCGACGACGGCGACGGATGCAGCGCTGATTGCCTCTCGAACGAGACTTGCGGCAATGGCGTCCTCGACGCTGGCGAAGTCTGCGACGACCAGAATGCCGACGACGGCGACGGATGCAGCGCCGACTGCCTCTCAGACGAGATCTGCGGCAACGGCGTTCGGGACACGGCTATCGGCGAGGTCTGTGACGATGGCAACACCGACGACGACGACGGGTGCAGCGCCAACTGCCGTTCGACCGAAACCTGCGGCAATAGTGTGCTCGATCATGACCGTGGCGAGGTCTGTGACGATGGCAACGTCGAGAATGGCGACGGCTGTAGCGCCAGCTGCCGATCCGATGAGACCTGCAGCAATGGCGTCCTCGATGATAACGAGGTCTGCGACGACGAAAACCTCGACGATGGCGACGGATGCAGCGCTGACTGCCTTTCGGACGAGTCTTGCGGCAACGGCGTTCTCGACGCGGTCTCGAGTGAGGTCTGCGACGACGAAAACCTCGACGATGGCGACGGATGCAGCGCTGACTGCCTTTCGACCGAGGCGTGCGGCAACGGCATCCGTGACTTGCAGGTCGGCGAAGGCTGCGACGACGGCAACACCGAAAACGGCGATGGTTGTAGCGCCGATTGCGGGTCGGACGAGACTTGCGGCAACGGCATCGTCGATGTTCCGATCGGCGAGCTCTGCGACGACGGCAATCACAACGATGGCGACGGATGCGACAGCAATTGTCGCTCAGGCAACCTCTGCGGCAATGGCACCGTCGACGTAGCCGTCGGGGAGGTCTGCGACGACGGCAACACTACTGACGACGATGGTTGTAGCGCCAACTGTCTCTCCGACGAATCCTGCGGTAATGATGTCCTGGACGAAGCCGTGGGAGAGGAGTGCGACGACGGCAACACCCTGGACACGGACGCTTGCACCAGCGACTGCCACGTCTCCGAGTGCGGCGACGGCATCGTGTGGGCCGACTTCGGTGAGGACTGCGACGACGGAGAGGAGACCGCCGAGTGCGACGCAGACTGCACAGAGCCAGTCTGCGGTGACGGAGAACTGAACGGCGCGGCCGGCGAGGCTTGCGATGAAGGCAATCAGGACACACGGGACTGCAACTTCGCCAGTGGGGTGACGGACGGGGTCAGCTGTCAGCCCCCGCGGTGCGGCGATGCATACCTCAATTCGGCCGCAGGCGAGGAGTGCGACGAAGGTGAGAATGACTCGGCGGCATGCAACTACGCTTACGGCGATCCCGACCTCGGCTGTACCGCCGCGGCATGCGGCGATGGATACCAGAACGAAGCTGCAGCCGAGGAATGCGACGAGGGCAACGAGGACACTCCGGACTGCAACGGTCCAGAGGCGGCGTCGCGCGACGCGGCGTGTGAACCGTCAACCTGCGGCGACCACTACACCAATGGGGCCGCTGGCGAGGAGTGTGACTCGGGCGTCCCCACCGACAGCGCGGAGTGCAATGGCTATGAGGCCGGAGACGTCGGATGCCGGATACCCTTCTGCGGCGACGGGCACATCAATCCATTCACAGACGACGAGGAGGAGTGCGACGACGGCAACAACGATAGCGACGATGGATGCAGCGCAGACTGCCGGTACGAGTAGCGCCTCACCAGCTGCTTGCTGGAGGCGCCAACTGGACCTGGTCGGCGGGCACCCCTCGTCGACGAGCCCCGCCGACGTTCTCAAACCCGTTGTTCGTCCGACTCAGCAATGTCAGTAGCTCGCCGGAGCACAAAGCTGAAGCGAGTACCCTCACCAGGTGCGCTCTCCACCGTCACCTGTGATCCCATCGCCTCCACCAGATGCTTGACGATACTTAGGCCGAGGCCCGTCCCGCCGAGTTCCCGGGAGCGCCCGGTATCCACGCGATAGAACCGCTCGAAGATTCTGGGCAGGTGACGGGCTTCGATGCCACTGCCGGTGTCCGCGACGCAAACCCGTATGCCGTCGTCGTCCGGCGAAGCCACGAGGCGCACTTCCGCGCCCGCGCCAGCGTACTTCACGGCGTTGTCGACGAGGTTCGAAAGGACGTTCTCGAGTGCCCGCGAGTCCGCGATGGCTCGCGGGGTCGCGCGCTCGACATCGCTTATTAGCCGCACTCCGCGCCGCTCGGCTCGATCCCGAAACAGCTCGATAATCTGAGCGAACGACGCATCGAGGTCGACGGGCTCAAGCGCAAGCTTGAGGGTCTTCGCCTCAATCTTGCTGAGATCGAGGAGATCCTCCACCAGGTCAGCGAGCCGTGCGGCGTTGCGCTCGACGATATCCAGGAAGCGGTGCCCCACGGCAGAGCCGCTACCCAGAATGCCGCTCAGGGTTTCCGCCGCAGAGCGGATCGCCGTCACCGGCGTACGAAGCTCGTGAGACACATTGGCAACGAAGTCCTTGCGCACGCCTTCGAGCCTTCGCACTTCAGTCACGTCGACGAACACGGCAAAGACGCCGTCGCTTTCGGCCCCCAGCGGAGCCGCGCGAACCAAGAGCCGGCGAGGCTTCAACGCTTCGAAAGCGATCTCGCGCGACACAGCCTGGTGACTCGAAATCGCGAGGCTGAGCAACCGAGCAAGCTCTTCGTGTTGGACCACCTCCACAGCAAGTCGGCCCGTCACCTCCCCTTGAAGGAGTAGCATCTCCCGCAGTGCTGGATTGACGAGGGCAATCCTGCCGTCCGCACGCAGCAGGAGGACCCCCTCCTGCATGCCAGCCAGGATTCCGCCAAAACGGTCGCGCTCGGAACGCAGTTGCCCCATGGACTCCGAAAGGTTGGTGGCCAACGTATCGAGGGCTTTGCCAAGGGCGCCGAACTCGTCGCCTCCGTTCGCTGGTGCCCTGGCCGTGAGATCACCGGCGGCCATCCTGCGAGCCGCAACTGTAAGCTCACGCGCCGTTCGCGACGCAAGATGGGATGCAGCCGTCGCTAGGAACGCGGCGAGGACGAGCGCCAGCACCATGGTGAGCGTGATGATCCCGTCGAGCTCACCCATGGCGGCATCGAGCTCATTGAGCGACAGTGCTACCCGCGCCACGCCCGCCACGCGCCCACCACGCCGAAAGGGTACCGCGACGTAGAGCATGCGCTGCCCAGCGGTGCCACTCAGCCGCTGAGCACCACCCTGACCCGTGGCAAGCGCCTCTCGCACCTCGGGACGCATCGAGTGGGGCTCGGCCCGGCGTAGTGCGTCGCACGACAGGGCCGAATCACCAATCACGCGCCCGTCGAGGAGAACGAGAGTGGCACGGACCCTGGCAGTCTTTCCCCAAACATCGGCCATGCTGTCCCACTGCGCGATGTCGTCGGTGTCAGCCGTCTGCAGCGAGGCCTCGCGACTCAGGAGCTCCGCCCGGACCGCAAGATCGCCGGCAACTTGCCCAGTGAACAGGGTATCGAGCAGTGATCGGAGTACCAGGTACGAGGCGCCGATCGAGATCGCGATGACCGTGAATGAGAGCAGGAACAGCTTGGCGCGGATCCCAAGCCTCAGGGGGCTGTGCTCTTCGAATCGGCGCAGCATAGGCGACTACGCAGAGGCCTCTCCGGGCGAATCAACGAAGCGGTAGCCCACGCCGCGCACGGTTTCGATGTAGTCGCGTGCGGATAGGAGCTTCTCGCGCAGCCGCTTGACATGAGTGTCCACGGTTCGCGTCGTGATATCCGCCTGAATCCCCCAGACATCATCGAGTAGCATGGCTCGGGTCTGCACGCGGTTCCTTCGTTCGTAGAGTGTTACGAGGAGTTTGAATTCCAGAGCGGTAAGCTCGATCTCGGTCTCGCTCACCCACACCCTGTGCGCCTCGCGATCCACCTTGAGCTCCCCGAAACGTATGAGAGATTCGCTCGCCTCGGGTTCGGCTCCCGTGGCCTCGGGACGCCCGCGCCGCAGTATCGCCTGACAGCGAAGAAGCAACTCACGCACACTGAAGGGCTTGACCACGTAGTCATCGGCCCCGAGCTCGAAGCCCACCACCCGATCGATTTCCTCACCCTTGGCGGTGACCATGATGATGGGGATGTTCCGGGTCGCGCCTTGCTCCTTGAGCGCCCTGCAGACCTCTGTCCCAGACATGTCCGGCAGCATCAGATCGAGTAGAACGAGGTCGGGGTTCTCGGTTCGGGCCAACTTCAACGCATCGGCCCCTCGCAAGGCAGGAAGAACGCTGTGCCCGGCCTGGGTGAGGTTGTAGTCGAGGACCTGTTGCAGATCGGGTTCGTCTTCGACCACCAGTATCTTCGCCATCGGGTGCCCAGTAGCGCGAGAGTGTGACAGCAACGTGACAGAGACGTAATCGCCAAGCGCACCATCGCGTCGCACGGTTGCTCAGTCCGGACCACCGTTCGACCCATGACGCCAGGGCGTCGTAGTCAGAGTCGTGGGCGGATACGGTTCGGGGCTGGCCATGGCCGCGCCTTCCATCTCTACACGTCGGTGATCTTGTAGTCCTTGATCTTGTAAAGCAGTGCCCGATGGCTAATCTCGAGAAGTTCGGCTGCCCGGGTTCGATTGCCCTTGGTCTTCTGAAGCGCTCGGCGAATCAGAATCTCCTCGATGATTCGGGTCGTCGTCTTGATACTGAGCTCCCCACTGGCAAGCTGGGTGTGCACGGGGTCCTTGGCGTCGCGCACCCTCTCGGGAAGATCCGCTGCCACGATCGAGTCACCTTCTGCCAGAACCATGGCGCGCTCGATGACATTCTCGAGTTCGCGCACGTTGCCGGGCCACGAGTACTCGTACAGCAACCTGCGAGCCTCGCTGTCGAGTCCCTGAATGCTCGTCCCCAGTCGTCGGTTGTTGCGGTTCACGAAGTGGTCGACGAGCAGCGGTATGTCCTCCCGCCGCTCACCGAGTGAAGGCACGTGGATGCTGAGCACATTGAGACGATAGTAGAGATCCTCGCGGAACCGCCCGGCCTTGGTCTCCGCAGCGAGATCGCGGTGGGTGGCAGCGATGATCCTCGTGTCGACCTGAACGTCCCGAGTGTCGCCAAGCCTCCTAATTTTCTCGTCCTCGAGAACGCGCAGCAGCTTCACCTGAAGCCCCAAGGGGAGCTCCCCAATTTCGTCGAGAAAGAGCGAACCACCGTCCGCCTCTTCGAATAGGCCTCGTCGATCGGCGACGGCATCGGTGAAGGCCCCCTTCTTGTGCCCAAAAAGCTCGCTCTCGAGCAGGTTCTCGGGAATAGCACCGCAGTTCACCGGCACGAACGGCCCCCGGCGTCCACTCCGACGGTGAATGGCGCGGGCCACGAGCTCTTTGCCAACACCGCTCTCCCCAGTCACGAGCGCGGTCGTCTTGTACTCCGCAACCTTGGCAATGGTTCGGAAAACCTCTTGCATCCTGGAGCTCTTCGCCAGAATATCCTCGAAGCGGTACTCCTTGCGGATCTCTTCGCGCAGAGCCAGGTTCTCGCGACGAAGGCTCTCGCGCTCCTCGGCTTTGCGCAACACGAGCACAACTTCGTCCGGCTTGAAAGGCTTTTGGATGTAGTCGTAAGCACCGGCTTTGATGGCCTCGAGGGCCAGATCGACGTTGCCGTAGGCGCTCATGACGATGACGGTGGTCTCGATCCCCTTCGCCCGAAGGGCGGCCAGGAGGTCCATGCCGCCCATGCGCGGCATCCGAACGTCGGTGATCAGGAAGTCCGGACCGAACGACTCGACCAGCCCGAGGGCAAGCTCCCCGTTGGCGGCGGTTTCGACCTCGTAGCCGTTTCGCCTGAGCAGCGTTCGCAGCACGACCCTCAGGTTCTCTTCATCGTCGACGACCAGAACACGCTTCACCGCGCAAAATTGTCACACTGGCACCCCGTAGCCCAGAATTCTTTGCATGGCCACCGGCCCTATTTTCGTAGGTATCTGATTCTGGTAGGAAAATCCCATGCTTTGCGGACTTGATCAGGTTTCCGGTAACCAAGCCAGTGGTGTGCGCCGTCGCCTCAGGGAAGCCCGGGTCGGCGTTCTCACGCACGCGGCTGCGTGCGATCGGCGCGGAAGACAGACCCTCGACGTACTCGAAGAGCTCGGCGCAGCACCGTCAATTGTCTTCACGCCTGAACACGGCTACTTCGGCGTTGCCCAAGCTGAAGAACCCGTCGTCCAGAACACGCCGTTCTCCGACCACGGCCCTCGCGTCGTTAGTCTGTACGGGTCGACTCGTGAGACCCTGGTCCCGGCGGCAGAGGACCTGGAGCAGCTCGATCTTCTGGTGATCGACCTCGTGGACGTGGGGAGCCGCTATTACACGTACGTCTGGGCAGCACTGCTCGCAGCCCGGGCCGCCGCCGAGCGGGGCGTACACACTCTGGTCCTCGACCGCCCCAATCCCATCGGCGCGGATCCTCAAACGGTCGAAGGGGCAGCCCAGGAACCCGAGTTCCTTTCTTATGTGGGTCTCGAGCCCATCCCCATTCGCCACGGAATGACCGTCGGGGAAATCCTGTGCATGTGCTTCGAACGCGATGGACGCCCGCTGGGCCAGTCCGGAGCGTTGAGCGTGCTATCCCCACTCGGATGGGAGAGGCGACGCACTGCGCTGGCCTGGGGACAGCCATTCGTCCCTCCATCGCCGAACATGCCCACCCTCGAGACCGCGTTGGTTTACCCCGGGGGCTGCTTGCTGGAGGGCACGAATCTCTCCGAAGGACGGGGTACGACTCTTCCATTCTTGCTGGTTGGTGCTCCCTTCCTCGATGGGAGGCGTTTGGCGCAGGCCCTCGCGGATTCTGGAGGAGCGGTGGGCGCTATGGTGCGCCCCACAGAATTCCGTCCGAGCTTCGACAAGCATGCCGGCCAGATCTGCCGGGGCATTGCCATCCAGGTCACGCATCCGAGCATGTTCCGCCCGGTTGCCACCTATCTTCGACTGATCAGCCTCGCCCGCGAACAGGCCCCCGAAGCATTCAGCTTCCGCGTAACCCCCTATGAGTTCGAGCGCGACCGACCAGCCTTCGACCTGCTCACGGGCTCCGATAAGGCGAGGGAACTCATCATGGCTGGGGCCTCGGCTGAGGATGTGGTCCACGCGGTCTGCCCTGTGGATGCCAGCTACGCCGATGCCCTCGGAGAAGCCGAGCTCCGCGCCATCAAGGCCAAGGCCTGAGCCTGGATTCAGTCCACATCAGAGGTTTTCAACCTCGTTGTGCCGCGGTGAAGACTGAGGAGTCAACGAGACCCGCGGCAGCCAAGGTCTGGTCGCAGTCATTCCCCAGTGTCGCCGAACCATTCTGCGGTGAGCGGCAGGCAATCGTCTCGCTTCATCTCGTTGAACTCGCCGACTCCCCGCAGAGGTGCTGAACTGGGTAGGGTTCGACAACAACGGCGGTTCGGTCACCAGGGACCGAGCCGACGCTGACCCAGTACGCGACGCGCTAGCCGATAGGGGCTAGCCGAAACCGTCCGGTGAGTCCGCTCGGGACGCCTCACCACTAGGCTCGGCCGGATGCTTAGATCTGCTCTGCCAATCCCTCTTCAGGAGATCCTACGATGAATCGTCACCTTTCACCTTGGCTTCTGCTCCTGGCAGCATTCCCGCTGTCAGCCTGCGGGAACGACAGCTCGAGCACGGCGGAGTGCTCCGGGGGAAGAGTACTCTGCGGTGAATTCTGCGCCGACCTCCAGTCGAGCTCAGCGAACTGCGGCCAGTGCGGCCACGAGTGCCCAGTGGGGGCGGAGTGCATCAATGGCGCGTGCGCGGGCGCGGTCACCTGTAACCCTGGGGAGCAGAACTGCGGTGGAGTCTGCGTCAACCCCCAGGCGGACAGCGGCAATTGCGGCGAGTGCGACAATCCCTGCCCGACGGGGACTACCTGCCAGGCGGGAAGCTGCTCCGCGAACGGAGCCTGTGTGGCGCCCCGCACGCCTTGTCCGAGCGGCTGCACCGACACGGCCACCGACAAGAGCAACTGCGGTGGATGTGGAATCGTCTGCGACGCGAGCTCGGTCTGTTACAATGGCGGGTGCGTACCATCGAGCAGTGTACCCGCGGTTTGTCAGGCGCCCCAGCGCGACTGCGGCGGCCAGTGCGTGGACACGAACGGGGACGAAAGCCACTGCGGGGGCTGCGACATCGCCTGCGACCCAGGCGAGAATTGCGACGCCGGCAAGTGCTGCGGAGCCGGCCAGGTGAACTGTGGGTGGTGCACCGATCTCATGACCGATCGGATCAATTGCGGGGGCTGCGACATCGTCTGTGCGAATACGGACTTCTGCCTCGATGGTGTGTGCACCCCCATTCCGAACTGCTCGGCGACCCAAGAGAACTGTCGCGGCGTCTGCGTGTCGCTGACCTCTGATAACGCGAACTGCGGCGGGTGTGGGAACGTCTGTGGCGCGAACCTCGTCTGTCAGGGCGGACAATGCCTCGTTCCGCCAACCTGTGCCAGCAATGAGCAACTCTGCGGCGCGGTGTGCACCAACCTCGCGATTGACAACAACAACTGCGGTTCATGCGGCAACGCCTGCACTGGCGGTACGAGCTGCATCAACGGCGCATGCGGCACAGGCACGACCCTGACCTGCACCCTGCCCGCGCTGAACTGTGGCGGGACAGTGTGCGTCGACGGCAGTACGGACAACGCGAACTGCGGGGACTGTGCCGTTGCCTGCAGCGGGGGTATGACCTGCCAAAGCGGGGTCTGCACCTGCCCCGCTGGACAGATGGACTGCAATGGCGACGGCGCATGCGACAATCTCCAGACGAGCGCTTCGTTCTGCGGCGCTTGCGAGGTGGCCTGCGAGGCTGGCTTGACCTGCAACGCTGGCGTTTGCGCTTGCGCGACCGGCAGTGAGGACTGTGGAGCAGACGGCACCTGCAACGACCTCAGTTCGGATCCGATAAACTGCGGCGCCTGTGGCACCGCCTGCCCCGAAGGCCAAGTCTGCTCGGTCGGAGCCTGTAGCGCGGCCTGCGCCGAAGGCCTCGAGAACTGCGGGGGCAGCTGCGTAGCCCTTGGGACCAGCAGCAACTGCGGTGCCTGTGGTGACACATGCGATGCGGCGGCCAACGAAACCTGCGTAGCAGGGGTCTGCACGGTCTCTACTGGCCTCGTGTGCGAAGCTCCGCAGCTCGACTGTGGCGGTGATGCTTGCGTCGACTCTGGCACCGACAACGCCCATTGCGGCGAGTGCAACACGGCCTGCACCGGCGGTACGAGCTGCGTCGCCGGTGAGTGCCTCTGTCCAGATGGCCAAGAGTTGTGCGGCAATGCCTGCGTCGCCACCGGCACCTGTGACAGCTGCGCGACGGTCAGGGCCGGCATGATCTCGAACTTCGAGAACCAAGCGTTGACCATCATTCCCCAGACAGGGGAGGACTGGGATGGAACGTGGGAAACCTTCCAGGGCGCAGACCAGGGTCCGCCCCTCACCATTGAGGAGACGACGCCACCGCCAGACAGTTGCGGGACGTATGCCCTCCACACCGAAGGCTCTGACCACGGCGACTGGGTCGGTATCGACGTAACCCTGCGCGGCACTGACCACAACGCTGCCATCGAGTACGACGCCAGCAAGTGGACCGGCATCCGGTTCTGGGCGAAGGGCGCTGCAGACAACACGCCAATACGCTTCAATGTCTCTACGGCGTGGACCGAAGACGAAGACTCTGGCGGCGAGTGCGCAACCGCAGGCAGCGGCAACGATTGGGAGGAGTGCTACAACCACGTCGGCAAGTTCCTCTACGACCTGGGCACCGAGTGGAAGCAGTACACACTCTGCTTCGATCGGGATCTCTACCCACTCTTCGTGCCGGGCTACCTCGACGCCGAGCAGCGCAAGCAGGTAGCGAGCCGAATCCTCAAACTCCAGTGGCAGTTCAACAACGCCAAGGATCTGCGGACCCTCGATCCAACCAACCTCGACAATCAGGGGGAATTCCCCAAGTACCCGGCGAACTCTCCCTTCGAGCTCTGGCTCGACGACGTGGAGTTCTTCGAGGGCGAGTGCCCCGAACCTGACTACTCGCGTTTCACTGGGAATGCCCCCTTCCCGCAGAACACGGACCTCGGGACCTGCGCCCCGGTCGAGAACGCCAGCGCGTACAATGCCGCAATTCTGAGGGCCTACGAGACCTGGATCGAGAACCTGGTGACCACGGAGGGAGCGAACGGCGGGGCGCGGGTCATGTCTCCCGAGCACGATAGCTCCGCGCGGGCCACCCCCTCCGAGGCCATGGGCTACGGGATGATGATCACTGCAGCAATGGGTGACAAAGAGCTCTTCGACCAGTTCTGGACATATACCCAGAGTCAGATCATGAGTGGCGTTGGCCTCATGCTGTGGCTGCCAGGAGACAGCGGGTCTGCAACCGACGCCGATGCAGACATTGCCTTCTCCCTCCTCATGGCGCAGGCGCAGTGGGGTGGCACCTATGCCGATGCCGCCAGCGACATGATCGATGCCATGTATCGGGAGGACGTCACCAACGGCAACGTCAACGCGGGCAGCAACGATTGGCTCCAAGGCTTCAATGCGTCGTACTTCACGCCCTCGTTCTATCCCGCGTACGGAGGCGACTGGTTGACGGTTCGCGACGAGGGGTATGTGGTCCTCGGTGACAATCAGAGCAACTTCAGGGACGGGCTCTTCAGCGATTGGTGCCAGCTTGATGGTACACCCGTCGATGGAAGCTCGATCGGCGCCAAGGTTACAGGCGGCTTCACGGGGCCGGTTTACGGCTACGATGCGGCGCGCGTTCCCTGGCGGCTCGGCCTCGACGCTTGCACGAATGGGGAAGACCAAAAAGCCGTCGACATCCTGACCCCGCTCCTCACGTTCTTCGCAGACTACGCGACGCACCAAGACGGCGATCGCATCGATCTGCTGGTGGCTGGCTGGCAGAACGGAGGGCCGGCAATCGACGCCGTATCGAACCAAGTGTCCTTCATCGGCCCGGTTGGCGTCGGTGCCATGGCCGTCTCGGCCCGAGCCAATATGCGAGAAATGGCCTTCCGTGCTGTCCTGGATATCCTCGAGAACCCTGAGTATAACCAGACGTACTACCCAACGACCCTGGGTCTGATCACGGCCCTCACCATGAGCGGGAATCTGCTCCACCCGTAGATCGCAGCCAGACCTCGCCGCCAACGGAGCCCGCGCTGCCCCCCGAGGGTCGCGCGGGCTTCGCGCGTCTGTGGACCGGTCGTCGCGCGCAGGTCAAGTGCTGGGTGTGCCACCGTGTTGCGCAGTTCCCATCACGACGAGACAGGTCACCCGCCATCTTCTCTCGGATCGGCCCCGGCACCCGATGCGCCCCCGTTTCCGCCTTGGTCGGGCACACCGGTGGCGTTTCCGGCATCGGGGTGTACCGCAGCACCGCCGCCTGCCCCAGCGGTTCCTCCCGACACTCGGCGGCCGCCCGAAGAAGAGCCGCCCCAGTCGTCGCCTGCTCCGGCAATGCCAGCCACACCGGTTTGGTTCGAGCTGGCCTTGGACTCATCTCCGTACCCACCGAGCGGTCGCACGAGCCTTGTGCTCGGCCCCCCGCGGCTACACGAGCGCCTCAGCCCGCCGCTGAGGCGTTCTTCGGAGCTCACTCGACGCAGCTACTGTAATCGATTGTATCCAACCTGCGACGTGCCGTCTCCTGGGCCGTGATTGTACACGGTGAGGGCGCGACCCTGGGGGTCAACGGCGAGCCGATAGCTGAAGACGGTGTCCGTCGTGCTCGCGATGCGTCGCGCGTCCGTCCACGTCGCGCTGCCGCTCGGGAGATAGCGCCAGAGAAGCGATGCCTGGGTGTCGTCACCGTAGAGCAGGAAGGCATTGCCAGCACTGTCAACGCCAAGTTCCCCCGGATCGGCAACGGCCATGACCTCGGGGGTCCGCCATACGCCGGTGGCTGGGGTGTATTGAGACCAGAAGATGACCGACTGCGCCTCGAACGTTCCCCACCAGATCAGGTGCGCGGTGCCATCACCACCCACCCGCATGGTGTTGTACCCGCCACTCGTGTCGAAGGTGACCGGACTCTGCCAGGTGTCCGCCGCGGCATCGTAACGACGCGCCTGGACCGCCGGCACCGCTCCATTGTTCCAGGTCAAGTAGTAGTTGCCCTCAGCGTCCGCAGCCGCGCTCTGGTACATGAGGACATCGTCATTGCTGGCGATTTCGACCTCGGGCGTCCAAACGGACCCGTTCCAACGGCGCGCCACCAGAGATGTGGTACCGCCGAAACAGTTCCAGACCGCGAGCGCACCACCGACGGGATCTGCGAAGAGCTCGACGCGGCCGCATTCATTCGTGTTCTGCTCGAGTACTCCCGGGACCTGCCACGCGCCACCCGTACGCCTGCTCCAGAAGATGCTCTCATCCTCGGAAGAAGACGCAGACTGCGCCCATACCGCCAATGCGTCACCGGTGGACGTCATGACGACTCGGGCATCCTGCGGCGACACCGACACAGTCCCGGTACTCACCTGCCCGTCGGACTGCCATGTGCCGGCAGCAGTCCTGAAGGCCGCCCAGAGGTGCGTCGGACCTCCTTCTGGATCATCCTGGAACCACAGCTCGGTGAACTCGCCGCTCGGGCTGCCCGCAACCCGAACGCCCCAGGCCCGACCCAGGCTATCCTCGATGAGCTCCGAGCCATCCCAGTGCGACAGAGACGCTTCGTAGACGTTGACCCAAGCGTTGTCGACGAGGGCGGAGCTGTCGTACTCTGACCAGGAGGCGAGGATGTCGCCGGTTCCGGATGCAGCGAGCTCGGGCAGAATCGCGGCGTCGAAATCGACGTGCCCTCCCCATGCCCGGCAAGTACCCGAGATGCACTGTCCCGCCGCTGAGCACGCGGTTCCGGCGCTAGCACCGCTGCAGGTCCCCGAGGCGCCGCAGTACTGTTGATCACTCAGGGGATCGATGCAGGCATTGTTGCACCGAACCAAACCCGCGCCGCATTGCACGAGGCACTGCCCGTTCTCACAGACCTCGTTGGCATTGCATACGTCTCCCGCGTTCGAGCCAGAGCAGTCTCCCGACGCGCCACAGTAGGCTTCGCTCGACAGCGGATCGATGCAGGAGTCCCCGCAGAACACATCGCTCGCGCTGCAAATGCTTTCGCAAGACCCGGCTCCGTCGCATTCGAAACCGGTGCCACACGCTTCTCCCGCGGAAGCGTGTGATGGTAGACAGTACGTGGCTTCGTTGTGACACGCCCCCAGGTCGGCGCAGCGGTTGTTCGTCAGCGCGGCGGGATAGTCCGTACATGCGTCACCGGGATCACAGGTCACCGCCGGACACGCAGAATCATCGGCTGGGACTTGGTCACAGTGGCCATCCTCGCCGCAGCCCTGGCAGAGCCCGTCGCAGGCCGAATCGCAGCAGATGGGTGTGCCGTCCACGCCTTCCACGCAATTACCTTGCGCACACTCGTCGTCGACGGTGCATGCGTTGCCCAGGGACAGCTTGTCGGGAACCACACAGGAACCGGCACCATCACAGGTTCCCGCCCCGGACTCACAGCTCACTGTGCTGCCGTAGTCGGTCGCGGAGCACTCTACATTGGTGACACACACCCCGACGTCTACGCAGTTGTCGTCGCTCTCGAGTGTGTAGACCCGACACTCCGAGCTCGCGGGACAGGCCAAGGTATTGCACGCATCATCGTTCGCCGTCGCGACGCAGGATCCCTCGGAACCTGAGGCGTCACACCGCGCGCACGTTTCTCCGCAAGCGCTCTCGCAACACACCCCGTCGGTGCAGTGCTGCGTGGTGCACTGCGCGTCCGCATCGCAGTCCTCACCCTGCTCGAGAAGGCATCCGACCTCGCCCGGAGTGCACTCGGTGCTGCCGCCGGTTCCGGCACTACCCCCTTCCTCGGTGCCCGCAGTCCCGGCGCTGAGCGTGCCCCCGGTGCCGCCCTCTTCGCTGCCCGCGGTTCCTGCGCTGGGCGTGCCCGCACTACTGATGTCACCGCCCTCGCCCGAACTGCCTGCCGCGGATGAGTTGCCGCTTGCGGCGTTCCCCCCTTTGCCACCTTGCTCACCGCCCCCCCCTGCACTGGAGCGTCCGCCGTTCCCCGTCACGCCACCGCTCGCGGTGCGTCCACCGGTTTCCGTCTCCGCTCCGCCAATGCCGCCGCCAGTGCCCGTGAGGGCAGATCCGGCCATGCCAGCAGTGCCCGCCTCGGCAGTGGGATTGAATTCCTCGCTCCCGCAGCCGCTCGCTGCCCATACCACCGACGCCGTGAGGGCGACACTACGAAGTCTCGATCTGCTTGTCATGATGGCCTCCGAAGTCCAAGGTATCGTCAGGGTTCACCAGGTGAGGACGCGAGCGCTCCCAGCAGACGCTCCCGAGAGCGCCACCGCGTCCCATTGTCTACTCCAGCTGCGCCACCCAAATACGTCCCGCTTCGGTGCTCGTGGCCCCGTTCTGCACCCAAGCCACGACTGCCTTGCCGCTGCGACCGAACGCCGTCGACGGCTCGAAGGCGTCCACCGTGGTGTCAGTCTGGATGATCCGGTCACTATCCCAGGTACCACCGAAGGCGTTGAAGGTGTTGACAGCGATGTTGTAGGTGCTGCTCGCGTTCTGTTGGGGCCAGGCGGCGATCACCATTCCGTCCGCGGACGCCGCAATGCTGGCCTGGAATACCTGGCCTGCGTCGTCCTCAATCCGTTGTTCCGACGTCCACACCCCGCTCGCGACTACCAGGGTCGTGGCGACTAGGTTGGGCGAGCTGCCAGAGTCGCGCCAGACCGCAACGCTATTGCCAACTCCGTCCGTCGCGATCCTCGGATCGTCCGGATACGTCGTGGTTGAACCGCCGATCTGTGTCTCGTCTACGTTCCACGTGTGGCCCGTCGGGTTGAAGCTACGGGTGAACACCTGCTTGCCTGTGCCACGATACACCACATAGGCGATACGTCCCCCACCGGCCGAGTCGGACGCCATGCTGAGTCGGGCAATGTTGCCAACATTCGCGGCGGCGAGCACGGGAGTGCCCTGCCAGGCCCCCCCGGTAAGGAAGGACGAGTAGATCCCGCATTCGTTCGTCGTGCTACTGCACTGCAGCCACGTCACCAGCGGGTTTCCCGATTCCGGCATGATCACCTGGGGCTGTTCGGCGGAGCTCGTCGCACCGAGCATCCGGCTGATCCGGGTGACCTCGCCCCAGCTGCCGCCACTGTAGATGCTCCCCCAGAGCTGGTAGGGTTCGTCGGTCTCGGCGGACGGCGTATGCTGCCACACGGCGACAGCGTCCCCGTTCGACGCCACAGCGACCTCCGCGGCATAGGAGTAGCCGCCGCTCGACAGCTGCACGGCAGCGGCATCCCAAGATCCGCCCGAGAAGCGGCGAGCCCAAATGTTGTCTTGGGTCCCGTCGTACTCGCGCCAGACAGCCCAGGCGACGCCGGAACCGTTCATGGCAAGCTTGGGGCTGTATGCGTCGTCGGTCACGTCACCACTCACGGCGACCTCGGAGCCCCAAGTCGAAGTGGATTGGTCGAAGAAACGGGCGCGGATGGTCTGAGTGTAGTCTCCATCGTACGCGCTTTCGGCCCAAACGACCAGGACGTTCCCCGAATCGGTCACCCCAACCTGTGGCTCCCCTGCCCCTGTATTGGTGTCAGTGTTCAAGCTGATGGCTTCGATTCTGTCCCATGCCACGCAGGCACCCATGACACATGAAGCAGACGATGAGCAGGAATCGCCGTTCGAGGCAGCGTCACAAGTGTCGACTGCTCCGCAGTAGCTCTCACTGCTGCGTGGGTTGATGCAGACCCCACCACAGACAACGTTGCCTCCATAGCATTCGATCTCGCACGAGCCGTCCACACAAATCTCGGTATCTCGGCAGGCGTCACCTGACGATGCCCCGGTGCAGTCCCCCGAAGCGCCGCAGTAGTCATGGCTCGTCGATGGATCGATGCAGGTTCCGGCACAGCGCGCCTCGAGCGCGGTGCAGGCGGCAACGCACTCCCCAGCCACACACTCCTCGGTGCTGCCGCACGTTTCCCCAGCCAACGAGCCGCTGCAATCTCCAGTTGCACCGCAGTGATCTGGATCCGTCAGCGGGTTGATACAGGATGCGTCACACGCCACCTGCCCAGCGGAGCAGATGAGCACGCAGTCGCCAGCGCCGTCGCACTCCATACTGGAGCCGCAAGACTCGCCGGCGTCCGTATAGCTCGCCTGGCAGTGCGACTGCTCGGTCACGCATTGCGAGAAGCTCTGGCAACGGTTGGCGGTTAGCGGCGCCGGATAGGACATGCACGCATCGCCAGAATCACAGGTGATGGCGCCGCACTGGTCGTCGTCGGCGGGCACCTCGTCACAACGACCGTCGTCGCCGCACGCTTCGCATGCGCTGTCGCACGCCGAATCGCAGCAAACGAGATCCCCCGAAGTCGACTCGACACACGCCCCCTCGGCGCAATCCCCGTCTGCCGCACAGGCCTCTCCGAGGGAAGCCTTGTCTGGAACGTGGCACGCCCCAAGACCATCGCAGGTTCCCTCCCCGTCGGCACAGGACACGGCACTCGAGGCGTTCTGAACCACGCACTCGGCAGCTTCGCGACACTCGCCGACGTCCACACAGTTGCCGCGGTCAGTTCGGACGTAGCTGCGACACTCCGTACTGGCAGGGCACGACACGTCTCCGCAGGCCTCGTCTTCGTCCACGGCTACACAGCTGCCAAGCGAGCCCAGCGCCGCGCAACTCTGACAAGTCTCATCGCAGACGGACTCGCAGCACACGCCATCCACGCAGAAATGGCTTGCACACGCTGCGTTCGAGGTGCACTCGGTCCCGAGCCCCAAGAGGCACTCCGCTGATCCTGGCGCGCATGCAGACGTGCCGCCTGTCTCACTGCCGCCACTGCCGTCTGGATGGCCAGCGGAGCCCGCGGTGGCGCCACCATTTCCGCCTTGCGGCGCCCCGCCCGGCGCTGCACCAGCGTTCCCTCCCTGATCAGGGACTCCAGCGCTGGTCCCAGTATCCGGGCTTCCTGCTGCCCCACCCCCTGCCTCAGCGGTCCCCGTCCCCCCGGGCCCGTCCTGGCTGCTCGTGCCCCCGGCGTCGCCGCCCGCGCCGCCCAATTCCTGCGCGGTCGCTCCGCCGCTCCCTCCCGAGACTCGGCGCCCCCCCGAAGCGGCGCCCGAGTCGCCACCTGCTCCGGCAGTACCCGCCGCGCCCACTTGGGTCGAGGCTGACTTGAAGTCATCTCCGCACCCGCTGAGGGCGATACCCAAAACCACTCCCGGCGCAATGACGCGCGATACCCATCTCGATTGGTCGCCCATCGACGTCTTCCTCCCGATCCAGAACGCGGTCATGAGATCACAGGCCGGCATGGTGTGTTAGCACCTTCCTGGTCCTCTCACCGCACCGAACATCACGCAGTGGCAGGGCGAAGCCCCGGGAATTGCACCGGCGCTAAACGCGACAGGCAACCAACCCGTGTGTTCCAACCAACGACACAGAACCAGGCGCTCGGCGGCTCGACACCCATGTCTGACCCAGCTGCACGGGAAGGCACAGTCGAGGGCGCGTGGCTTCGATGCTCGCTCGGGAGCGTCGCACCTTGCCCCATCCCTGCAGCAGCAGGGCGAGCCCCTCGCACCACAGGATCGACGGATCTGGGCGTCATGTCCTGCGCTGCTCCCCCCCGGCCAAACGCGCGCAGCGCCTGGTAGCGCTGAACCGGGTCGGGAGCAGCCGCGAGAAAGCGGAGCCCGGACCGACCCTTGCTTGGTTGGCGCGGGCTCCACACACTCCAGCGAAACGGTTTCCGTCGTCGCGCCGCTCACGCGCGACGACGGAAACCCGAGCATTCCACGTCGCTACTCGCCGATCTCGCGCTCGAGCTCATCGAGTGCGTCATCGAGGTTCTCTCCGGAGATCAGCGTCTCGGCCTCAGCCTCGTAGTCCTCCTCGGTGGGGACGTCGGTCTCGGGGATCTGGGTCGTCGGGTCTTCTGGAAGAACCCGCGCGGCGACAACCGGAGGCGCAGAAGCGGCCGCGGGGGCTGCCACCTCGGCTGGTTTGGCCGGGGTCGTTACTGGAACTTCCTGAACCGTCGGCACGGACTCCCCTTTCTGCTCACATGCACCAACGACGAACGCGAGACCAAGGACGCTCCCTAGCTGGATATAGGCCATGCTTCTCATTGGGCACCTCCTGCCGACGTTGCGGGGGCTGCAGCTGGAACCGGTTGGGCGGCTGCGCCGGGCAGCGCGCTTGCTGGCGGAGTTGGCGGAGTTGGCGGAGGAGCACCCTGGCCCCCTGGAGCGGCAGAACCAGCCGGCATGGCGGAGGCACTTCCTGCAGGCGCCGGCATGTCCTTGAGCTCAGCCATCCGCTTCTCGTGACGCTGCTGCTCCTTGGCAGTCAGTTTGTCGATGCGAGCAAGAAGCTCCTTGTCTTCGGCCACCTCGGCAAGCTCCCGCATACGGTTCAGGCGCGCCATTCTCCAACCGTGGCGGCGCATCTCTTCTCGCATGGCGGGCTGCTGGTGCGCGCCCGGCCCCCACTGCTTCTGCATCTTGGCGCGATGCTCGGCGCGGCGCTTGTCGCGCGAAGCGGCGCGCTTCTTTCCGTTCTCTTCCAACCTAGCTTTGCGTTCCTCGAGGCGCTGGCGGAGCTGCTCCCGGCGCGCCCTGCGAGGATCCTGAGTCGCATCGCTGGCCTCCTCGCGGGCCTCCTGTGCCTCCTGCCGCGCTTGCTGGGCCTCCTCGCGGGCCTCTCTCGCTTCCTGGCGCGCCGCCGAGGCTTGCCCCGGAGGCGCCCCGTGTGCCCTACGCGCGGCGCTGGCCGCAGCTTGCCGCTTGGCCGCCGCTTCTGCCGCCTTCTGGGCAGCCTCTGCCCTCGCTTCGCGTGCGTTCCTGCGGGCCTCTCGTGCCTCGCGCGACTCCCGCTGGAGCGATTGAACGCTCGCGGCCGGGGCCTGAGCCGATGCCACGCCGCTGACCGCGAGAACGGCTAGGCCCGCCATTGACAACATGGTGATCCTGTTCATCCGTGACTCCTCTGAAGATCGATCCGGGCGACGCTCACACGTAGCGCCCCACGAGATCGCCCTTGGTTCCGGACCGAGGTGCGGTGAGGAGCCCTCTCAGAGCTCCGAGCCCACGCCCCATTCCACCTTTCCTCGACGGGCGGGAGGTTAACCGACCTTGCCCCACGCCGTCACGCCTATGGTGCCCGAAATGGAACGTAAATCTTGCTCCACTGGAATCGCGTGACTCCAGCTGGACCTGGGGCGAGCAGCCGGCAGTAGCTCTCTGGTCCCGGAAAAACAGAACCGCCGCTCCCCGGAGATGGGAAGCGGCGGCTCCGCTGGTTCACAGCATCACTATTACTGCGGATCGGTCCTGAACCCGTCGATGCTGGCGCCTTGCCCGCCCTCCCAGATCTCGATGCCGCCCATTACCGAGATCAGGTAGTCGCTCGAGCTGATGTGGCCCTTGGCCACGGCGTCGCCGATGAAGTCCTTGAGATCAAACGAGTAGGCCGCACCCTCTGCCAAGACCCCTCGGGCGGCATAGGTGGTGACCTGCTGACCATCGGTGTTGGGACCGTACCAACGTGCCCAGGTCTGATCGCCGATCACGATGTTGGCCTCGGGGAAGTCGCCCGCAGGTTGCCAATTGGTCGGGGTGCGGAACCAGAGCATCAGATACTTATCAGGCGTGGTGGCACCGGCGTTGCTGCTGAACCACACGTCAAAGGAGATGTTGTAGCCGTCCCCACTGCCCGCGGACCAACCAAGGCAGGTCGGAGCACTGCTGAGGGCACTCACCTGAATCGGCAGGTTGTCACTCGATGTTCCGGCATCGCCCCAACGCACCCCACGGAACACCGAGGGGAAGGAGCAAGGACCATCGGTCTCCGACGTCTTGGCGCAGTTGGTGCTGTCCACGTGGAAGCCTCCGCCGCCGTTTCCTGTGATCCCGATGCCGCCGCCACCGTCGTCCCAACCGTTGGCCTGCATGCCGTACTTGCCGTCCGTGCTGAGGGTACCACTGGTCCCGGACAGGTTGCCCTGCGACCAGCTCACGCTGTTGCCACACGAAGCGACGATCTCACCATCACCAATGCTCACGACATCGGCAGGCCCGATATCGTTGACGCAGAAGTCGAAGTTCTGATCCGAACCATCTGGCCCCTCGTCGGGGTAATAGACGATGGCCTTCGCGATGGGAGTCGCTGGATCAAACGCCACGCCTGGGTCCTCGTCGTCGTCTGGATCCCAGCATGTCTTGTCGAACCCAGTCCACGGAATCACGAGGTCTTGGCCAAAGTCGCTGATGTTGGCGCACCAGCGATGCTCCGCCCCTTCGTCCTCTTCAGTATCGGGATCGTCGAGTATTCCATCCTCGATCTGGACGCGAAGCGACGGTAGCCCCGGATCGGTGACGTGAATCATAAGTCCGTTGCTCTGAGACACCGTCGTATGCACTTCAGCGTCTTCGATCTTCTCCTGATTCGTGTTGAACCCGACTGCGGCGATGGAAGTGTAGTCCGCAGAGGCTTTGACGGTCCCGCTCACGCAGTAGGGGCCGTCCTCATCGATCATGTCGGTGAAGCCAGTCTCAGAATCGGGCTCGATGGAGGCTTGGGTCGCAAAGGTGAACGCGAAGCCAGCCCAGTCCCCGTGAACATGGTACCCACCAAGCGGCTCCGGCGGTTCGGTGGTACCGCCCGTGCCTGTCGTGCCGCCCGTGGTGCCTGTCGCTCCGCCCGTTGGAGTGCCTGTCGTGCCACCGGTCGGCGCACCCGTCGTGCCACCGGTTGGCGTGCCCGTCATGCCACCGGTTGGCACACCCGTCGTGCCGCCTGTCGGCATACCCGTTGTTCCACCCGTGGGCACCAGCGACGTCGTTCCGCCCGTGGGCACCAGCGACGTCGTTCCGCCCGTGGGCACCAGCGACGTCGTTCCGCCCGTGGGAACCGTTGACGTCGCTCCACCCGTGGGAACCGTTGACGTCGTTCCACCCGTGGGAACCGTTGACGTCGCTCCACCCGTGGGGAGCGCTGACGTCGCTCCACCCGTGCCCACGACGCTCGTCGCTCCGCCCGTGCCGACCATGCCCGTAGCACCGCCAGTGCCAGGCACACCCGTGCCCCCACCAGTAGCCGCGCCCATGGCTCCGCCAGTTCCAGTAGCGGGCCCCCCACCGTCCGAGTCGGACGAACAAGCCGCGAGGATCAACGCCCCCGTGACCAAACAAGCACTGCCGATACGTCGATGATTCATAATGCAAGACCTCCAAGCACGGTCACCGCCCCCAGGTGTGCGGCAGCTCTGCAGAACGTTGCTGGGCGAACCAAGAGCAGGTGGCAATCCGACAGATTAGCGCTATCGGCTCGCTGAGCCGCCACCAAATCACTGCGGTCCAGCGACGCTAGCAGAGGTTCGCTGGCATCGCTAGGCTCCAGATTGCAGCAGTAGCAGCAATATCCAATCACGCCAGAGGTCACGTCCAGCGTGGTTGCCTGTGTCGCGGGCCGAGCGCAAGCCAAGACAGAACGGGGCGGTGGAAACACCGGCGGGGAGAGCGCCCCCGCGCAGAAGAATGTTGAGAAGTGGCGTGACCCGAGCCAGGCCGCGAAATCACCGGATCAGGCGAACGAACGCGTCGCCGCTCGCTCGCGATGGGAAGCTCGGGCTCAGTCTGCACGACCAGGGCCGCCTCCGAGTCAGCTTCCCGACAAGCCTACAGCGCGTTCACTATCTCCAAAGCGTCACGCCGCCACTCCGAGGCACCATGGAGGAACGGTGGCGTCCGCTAGCTGCAGCTCCCGGACGCCGCCGACGGGCACTCGCCACCCAAGACCCGTTCAACCGACTTGTCTTTCCTCGCAACGGGGCGGTCTCGGGAGATGCAGAACACCCTACCAGCTTGACGGGTGGCTACGGCACTAGGTACTGGAAACTGAGGTTGATCGCACAACTGATCACTGCGTCCGCGTCGTCGGGACTGTTGTCGTTGTCGCTCAACTGATAGAACTGCTCGTCGGGCCAGTAACTTAGAACTGTCTGCGTAATATCCAGCGATTCCTGACCGTCGCCAGCATCGTCCAAGATGGTGCCAAGCTCCACTGTCTCGTGTTGGCTCACGGTGTCACCAACTTCAAAGCTTTCGCGACCGCGAGCCTCGACTTCAACTGTACCCGTCGAGTAGTAGCCCGCCGTCGAGCCGAGCTGCCGCACAGTGAGCACGACGCTCTCGATCTCAGCGACATCACTTGGAAGGATGCTCCCGTCGAATCCGAACAGACCGCGCTTGTGCACCGTCGCACTCGAAGTGACCAGGAAACCAACATCGAAGCTTTCGGTAGTAGGGCACTCGCGAGCGGTGCGCTGGTAGCTGTCATACCGAAGCATTGTGGTCGGACGCAGCGTCTCCGTGATCTGACGAAGGGTGCTAAAGGTGCTGCTCCAATCCGTTGCGAGTTCGTTTCCCGCGAGATCGCTCGTGGCAGTCGTCAGCACCACTGTGTACGTCTGCGCTGAAGACAAGTCTGGGTCGGTCCCACTCGCATAGGCCCAACCGGTTGTCGGAGACACCGTGAGCGTCGTCGCGTCCGCGTTCCAGACTAGACGCAGATCCTCCGAGACACCACCCGAAATGCTCAACGCGGATTCGACCGAGTCCTGATTCATCGGCTCGCTGAATTGGACGACTAGGGGGACCTCATGAGCGACCCCGCTGGCATTGGAAGGTGGGCTCACGCTCACCACGGTGGGGCCAATCAGATCCGCATCAACCCCGGTCCCAGCATGACCTCCTAGTAGCTCCTCTCCTGGCGCTCCCCCATCCCCACCGGAGCCCCCACCACCGAGCTCAGTCTCGCCATGATCACCCGCGCTCCCTCCAGCGCCCGGAGTGACGCCACCCGTGCCGCCGCTGAAGCCCACCCCTCCGGTTGCGTTGGATGGCTCGCCGGCTGTTCCTGAGCCGCCCGCTGCTGGATTCTGCCCGCCGGTGCCCGCGACGGGAGACTCGCCGTCACCCGTGCCGCCGCTGAAGCCCACCCCTCCGGTTGCGTTGGATGGCTCGCCGGCTGTTCCTGAGCCGCCCGCTGCTGGATTCTGCCCGCCGGTGCCCGCGACAGGAGACTCGCCGTTACCCGTCTCGCCGCCGTTGTCAGTCCGGCCACCGTCGGCAACTCCGCTTCCATTGGAGCCTCCACGCCCGCTAGCGTCGGCCGGATCAGCCGCGGGGCCCGCGTCGCCATTATCACCCGTGCCGCGACCAGCACCGCCTACGCTCGAGAGGTGCCCGCTGCTCCCGCCGCTTTGCGCATTGCGTGTCCCAGCTCCCGCAAGCTCGGTGCTGCTGCCCGCTTCGCCAGCAGCATCAGCTCCCGCCCTGAACTCATCGTCGCTCAGACATGCCGATGGAAAGAACGCGCCCCCCAGCAGTACTAGCACTCCGCGCATCGAATTCTTCATCGTTTGAGATCTCCGCCTAGAATCGAGAGTAACAGCTGCCAGCCTGCATGCCAGTCGCTCTGGGCGGCGATGGAATTTGGCGAAGAAATCGCCGTTTCGAGTAACCGATGCGACCAGGGCATTCCTGGTGCGGAGCATCCATCGGGGGAGACGCTGAGTTGGTTGCGCACGTCACCACGCCCGAACTCAATCGGCTTCGGCTTGCTCGAGCACGCTCGCGTAAGCGGTCTTCGGCCGGAGCTCGCGATCGAACAGCAGGGAATAGTTTTTGCGACCCGGGTCCGGGTGGTTGTTGAGCCAGGACTGGCCGTCGTCGACCCCCCAGAACGTCACGCTGCTGATGACGTCGGAGTACCTGACGAAAGCCCGGAAGACCTCCGCCCATCGGAGCGCCACGTTTTCGTCGATGTCGGCGGGAAGGCACTCCTCATAGGGATTGCCGCTGCTCTCGGACAATACGTCCAGATCGAGCTCGGTAAGGAGCACCTCGAAGCCGGCATCCTCGTAAGCCTGGAGGGCGGTCTCAATCGCCCCGACACTGGGCTGCGACATGCCGTAATGGCTCTGAAGCCCGATAGCATCGACGCGCAGCCCTGCCTCTCGGAGGGTCTTGCCAAGCTTGATGGCCCCGGCGACCTTGGCCGTCTGCTCCATGTTGTAGTCGTTGTAGACGAGCTTGGCGTCGGGAAAGTAGCGATCGGCGATGGCGAACGCCTGCTCGATATAGTCGTCGCCGATCCCCGTACGCCATGGGGACACGCGAAGCTCGCCAGTATCCTCCAGAGCTTCGTTCACGACGTCCCAAGAGGTAATGCGGGAGCCGTAGCGCTCAGCCAGAGCCGCCACGTGAGCCTCGAGGCGTTCGAGGACGAGCTCCCGAGTGGCAGGCTTGCCATCTTCCCCAGCGAAGACCCAGTTCGGAGTCTGCTGGTGCCAGACCAGCGTGTGGCCGTGGATCTCCTGGTCATGTGCCTCGCCGAACTCCACGTAGGCGTCCGCAGGAGCGAAGTTGAAGCGGCCTTCCACGGGCTGGATCGCATCCCACTTCAGCACGTTTTCTGGGGAGATCCGGTTATACTGCTGAACGACGACGCCGACCGCTTTCTCGTCACCATCGACGAAGACCGAAGGATTCAGGGCAACCCCGACCGTGAAATGATCGGCAAATGCGTCAGCCAACGACGCATCGTCGAAACCCTCGAGCGGTTCGGAACAGGGCGATTTGGGCTGCTCGTGCACGTCGAAATCCCCGATGACCTGAGACGGCGCCTTGCCACTGCCGCAGGACACGGCCAATAGACCACCGGCTACCGCAAAGAACCTACAAATACCGCAAGTTAGCGTGAGACGCATGAGCGGACGTTAGCATGGCGAACGCCGCAGGCTGCCCCTCGGGTGCGGATGTTCCTTTCCGCGATCCTTGGGGTAAGGAACGCGAACCTTACTGAATCGAACCGAGACAAGAGACGCCGAGGTCCATCAGGAGATGCCAAGGGAGTACGAGCCAGAGTCGGCTGCGCCTACCGTCCCGCGCTACTCCGTGCGAACGGAAGCCCCGGACGACGATGAGCTCGTGCGCACGAACCGATTGCCTCTGGGGGCGGAAGCGGCAGGTGCGGGGATCCTAGACATCGGCACGGCGTATACCGAAGCGCCGTGTGCGAAGTGTGCGTTCGGCACCGCGCCCTCGTCACTCTGCCAAGCCTCGAGTACGGAGTCACGCAAACGGCGGGCCGCGATGCCCAACTCCGTCCGCGCCTCCTCGGCCGCGTCGGTCGCCAGAATAGCCCTGGTGTGCTCCCACGCCGTGCGTTTACCAAGTGGGACGGACACGAACCCGAGCGCCGCGAAGAACAGCAGGACCAGATTGAGCGTGCGGAGGGATGCCCGAGCGAACACTGTGCCTATCGTACTCAAGCAAGTCGCGCTGGCCGAAGAAACGGGCCGAAATACTCGCCGACCGAGGTCAGGCCAGACGGCTGGATCCGGCTTTGAGCTTCAGCGGGTGGATGCGACGGCGAGCTCGATGAGGGAGAACTGCCCCGCTCTACCGCGCTCCCTCCCGAGAGTGAGCGCCAGGGGCCGGTGCGACTCGTGGCTCACGAGCCAACGAGCCCCCCTGCACGCCTGCCGCAGGCCCTCGGGGGACTGGGTTGGGTCCCCCTGCGCTTTGCGTCGCGGATCCCGGTCTTGCAGCGGGCGCGCCCGTGAGGGGTCCCCAAAGGCAGCGATGACGGCGAAGAACCCGTAGTCCGGGGTGTCGATCACAAGGCGTTCGTCCGGTGCCACGAGCATTCGCGCGAGCTCTCCGATCCGAACCTCAGAGCTGCGCTGAGCGAACGCCTGCCAATCGTCGCCCTGGGGCCGAACCACCAAGAAGGCGACCGGAATCCACAGCGCCAGAAGTGACGCGACCAGGACGCCGCGCCGCAAGCTGCGCGTTACTGTCGCGACGAGAACCTCGGCGCAGAAGAGACACGCGGCGAGCCACAGCGCGAGCAGACTCCGTTCCGGATGGTGGGTCGCGCCCGTCTGACGCACGTCTCCAACCATGAGGAAACCCACGACGAGGCCGAGCAGCAGGAGGGGGCGCCCCCAATGCCGTAGGGAATGACGCTCGACAAGCGCAACGGCCACCAGCCCCAGCGTCACCCCCATCAGCTCAGGCTCCCAGCGAAACAGCGCCCATGGCGACGCGACGAGCCTCTCGAGCCACGGAGTGGCCGCGCCGCCCAGCGCGATCTGGTAAGCAGCGACTCGTTTGACGAAGAAGAATGCGTCTCCGTGGCGGAATACTCCATGGATCAACCACGAGAAGGGCCCTGCCAAGGGCATGAGCACCGACGCCCCGAGCATCGCAGGCATGGCCCAACCGGAGCTCCCGGTTCCCTCGCCCGCAGGTTCGCTCGACCGGGAACCGCGCGCTCGCACGATATCCAACAGGACGATCGCAGAGAACCCTACAGCAACGGGCCACGCCTCATATCGCGACCAGGAGGCAAAGAGCAGAGCAGTGGCGCCAAGCAGACGCCGAACTGGACGGAGCGGCTCACCCTCTCGAACAGCTACGCTGGCCGCGCCGATGAGAAGCAGCACGGCCGTCGGATAGTCAGGAACCGCCGCGACGCCGAGCAGGGCGCTGTAGGGAAGCGCGAGGGAGGCGAACGCTCCCACTAGCGCAGCACCGCGACCGAGGCCGAGCATCGCTGCAGCCCCCCAAACGCCCGCCGCAGCAACGAGCCCGGTCAGAAACGCGCTCGAACGAGCAACAGACCAATCCGCACCGAAGAGCACCATGAACGTCCCGGTGCCCCAGAAGGGTGCGGGCAGCCAGCTGGTGCCGCTGGGGTCGAAAGACGGAGAACGTGCGAACTGCTGCGCGATGACTGCTCGAGAGAAATCGTCATCACTCAGCGCCACAAAGCCGTGGAGCAGCACGCAGACGGAGACCAGCGCACGGGCAAGGAGCACCGCCCCCACATCCAGCCCCCAGAGAGGCCAAAGGCCTTGAGGCTTCGAGCGCCAATGCCGCAGCGTCACGGCCAAGAGCAGCGGCGCACCCGGCCCCTTCTACTGCGAGAGAGGCGCAGGGGCCGCAGGGGCGGGAGACGCAGGCGCGGGAGACGCGGGGACCGCCGGGGCAGTCTGTGGCTTGGGCGCCTCGGGGGCGGCCGTCGGGGGCTTCGCGGGCTTGGGCGCCCCAGGCTTGGCTCCGGTAGCGGGAGCGGCAGGGCCACCTGCCTTGGTGGATCCGACCGCGGCTTTGGGATCGGGTCCCGAGGCTGACGATTTGTCAGGACTCCCGGCGGCATCATCGATCGGCAACGGTGCCGCAGGCGCTGTGTCGCCGCCTTCCGAAGGCTCGCTGGGCGCCAGTGGAGCCCCAGCATCCAGCACCAACGACTCGAGTGCTTTCTTGATGGCCTCCGGATCTGCCTTGGGCTTCTCCCCCGGTTGGCTCGAGAGCTTCACCTTCGCCTCCGGGGCCTTGTTGGCTTGAGCTGCATCCTCCAGACCCGTTGCCAACGCCGCCAGGGAGTCGTCGCTGGTCGAGGAGAGATAGGCCAGGCTGAGACTGGTCATGAGAAAGACCGACGCGATGATCCACGTGGTCTTGGTGAGGAAATTGCCGGCACCGCGCCCGCCAAAGACCTGCTGTGCAGCGGCACCACTGAAGGCGCCGAGCCCACCGCTCTTCCCTGGCTGGAGGAGCACCACGAGGATGAGGAACGCGCACGAGATGACGTGCACGACCGTGAGTGGGGTTTCGATGAGCTCGGCCACGACAGTTCCTGGATAGCGTTACTTGGATGCAGCGATGATCTGGGAGAAGTCCTCAACCTTGAGTGAGGCTCCTCCCACGAGGGCTCCGTCGATGTCCGCACAGGCCATAAGGCCGGCGGCATTGTCGGGCTTGACGCTGCCTCCATATAGCACGCGCGTGACGTCCGCCAGCTTCTGTGACTTGGCAGCGAGCCGCGCTCGGATTGCCGCGTGGACTTCCTGAGCCTGCTCCGGCCCGGCAACCTTTCCCGTCCCGATGGCCCACACTGGCTCGTAAGCGATAACCCCGAATCCGGGATTCGCCGCCAGAACGTCCACCACGGCATCAACCTGTCGATTGACGACCTCGAGCGTCTTGCCAGCCTCGCGCTCCGCCAGAAGCTCCCCCACGCACACGATGGGGCGCAGCCCCTTGGCCATCGCCGCCTCGGTCTTCTCACGCACGGAGGCGTCGGTCTCACCGAAGTACTGGCGGCGCTCGCTGTGGCCAATGATGACCCACTTTGCCCCTGCCTCGAGGATCATCGGAGCGCTGATCTCACCCGTGTAGGCGCCCTCGTCCTTCGGGTAAAGGTTCTGCGCGGCAACCTCGACCTTGGCTCCCTTGACCGCCTCAGCTACGGCCCGGACGATGATGCTCGGCGCGCCGAGAACGACATCGACACCGGAGACCTTTGCGGCCTGCGCGGCAACGCCCTTGGCAAGATCAATCCCTGCCTGGCCACCCTTGTACATCTTCCAATTGCCCGCGATGAGCGGAATTCGCTTCTCTGCCACTGTTGCCTCTTGCTGTTGTCTGTTGTGGGTCCTCACGCTCGGGCGCCGAGGTGGCCGACCGACTCTTCGCGGGCGGTCTCACGATTCGGACTCGAGAACTCGTGCTGAATTGATGGTGCTGTGGCGCGGGACGGCTGCCTCTGCCAGGAAACACCTCGTTGATGAAAAGCGACCTCGGCGCTTCGCTGGGCGGAGCTACTGTCGCAGCACCTCGATCCCTGGGAGTTTCTTGCCTTCGAGGAGTTCGAGGGACGCGCCGCCCCCGGTCGAGACGTGCGAGATCTTCTCGACGAGCCCTTCCCCTGCCTGACGCAGTGCGGCGGCACTATCGCCACCGCCCACCACGGTGAAAGCGTCGGATTCCGCCATGGCGCGAGCCACCCCGAGCGTGCCTGCGGCGAAGATGGGGTTCTCGAAGAGCCCCATGGGGCCATTCCACACCACCGTCCTGGCAGCCAGTACTCGTTCAGCGAAGGCTCGGGTCGTCATGGGCCCGATGTCGAGGGCCATCATCCCAGCGGGAACTGCGTCCACAGCGACGACACTGCCCGCCTTGGCCTCTGGCCCAGAAGCCACCACGACGTCCGTCGGAATCATCACCGTGACGCCGGCCCTGGCAGCCTGTTCGAGGAGCGCGCGAGCCCGAGGCAGCGCATCCTTCTCGACGAGAGAGTTCTGCATGTCGTTGCCCTTGGCCGCAAGAAAGGTATTCGCCATCGCACCGCCGATGCAGAGCGACTGGCACTTGGCCAGAAGGGACTCGATGACCCCGATCTTATCGCTCACCTTGGCGCCGCCAAGCACGGCGACGAAGGGAGACTCGGGACTGAGCAAGACCCTACCGAGGGACATGATCTCCTTCTTGATGAGAAAGCCCATGCCGCGCTCGGCCTTCAACTGGGCGACGCCGTGCACCGAGCAGTGTGCACGATGAGACGATCCGAAGGCGTCGTTCACGAACACGTCGCAGAGCTCGCCGAGCCTCCGGGAAAACCCTTCGTCATTCTTCGTCTCCTCGCTGTGGAAGCGCACGTTCTCCAGCAGGCAGATCTGCCCTGGACGCATGTCGCTCACCACCTTCTTCGCGATGTCTCCCACGCAGTCGTCGGGAAGCAGGACCTCCCAGCCCGTGAGCTCGGCAAGACGGGCGCCAACGGGCTCGAGGCTGAATTCGGGAGCAGGCCCCCCTTTGGGTCGCCCGAGATGGGACGCGAGGATGACCTTGGCCCCGGCTTCGACCGCGTGACGGATGGTGGGGAGTGCAGCGCGTACCCGTTCGTCGTCGGTGATCTTCCCGGTCTTCTTGTCGATCGGTACATTGAAGTCGACGCGAATGAGTACCCGCTTGTCCTTGAGCTCCAAGTCCTCAATCGAGCGGATGCCTTCCAGAGTCGTCATGGCGACCCTCCTGTGTGGTCTAGTGGCGCGTCGCGATTCATACGCTGCCGCAACGGTCCGAGTGCGCGTGTCGGATGCGCCATTCGGGCGGCCGCGGCGGGTATAGGCCACGCTAGCGGAGTGGGTCAAGGTGGGGTCACGTCGCGAGCCACGCAACCTTTGCGGCTCTGCTCACCTTGGACCCAAGTTCGGGGGCGCCTCCGAAACGGGCGCTGACCAGCCAACCGGCGTTCACTGACGCAGTCACCGGCGGTTGAGTTGATCAGGAACCTGGACCGCAGGCTGGGTACCAAGGACGGAGAAGACCCGGAAGGGCTTGTCCTTGCCCTTCAACTGCGCTGGCGGCAGCTCCTCCACCACGTAGCGATCACGCAGCAAGTGCAGCGTCTGCTCACTCACGAGAATCTGACCAGCGGAGGCGATACCGCAGAGCCGTGCACTGGTGTTCGCGGTGTCGCCAATCACAGTGTACGAGAGCGCCTTGGAACTGCCGATGTAGCCGGCTACGACAGGCCCCGTGTGGACGCCAATGCCAATGCCAAGCGTGGCCTCTCGCATTTCGACGCGCCTCTGATTGAACCTCTCCAGCACCTGCATCTGCTCGATAGCGCAGTTCACGCACCTCACGGCGTCGTCCGGGTGCGCCACCGGAGCGCCCCATAGAGCCATGATGCCGTCGCCCATGAACTTGTCGAGCGTGCCTTCGTAGTGGAACAGAGTCTCGACCATCAGCTCGAAGTACTCATTCAGCATCTCGACGATGAACTCCGGCCTGGCGCCATCACTCATTCGAGTGAATCCGCGGATGTCGGAGTTGAACACCGTACACTCCTGAACGAGCTGGCCCCCCTTCTTCACCTCGAGTTCCCCAGAAAGCACTCGCTGCGCGATGTTGGGGGAAAGGAGACGACTGAAACGTTCGCGATTGACGATCTCCTGCTCGATCTTCTTGCCGAGGATGTTGATCTCGATGAACATCGCCGCCTGGGCGGCGATGGCGCTCACGATCTCGAGATCCTTCTGCTGGAAACGCGCCAAGGTCTCGCTGTCGAGCCAAAGGACACCCAGGATGTCGTCGTCATGCAGAAGAGGCGCCACGATCGCGGAGCTGATGCGATTGAGAATCATGCTCTTGCCCTTCGACGACGCAAAATCCATCGAAGCGTCGTGGGTGAGCACGGTCGCCCGCTCCTTGATCACGTGGTTCATGATGGTCGAAGAGACGGAGATCGGAGCATCGGTCCCGTCGCGCCGCAGGCTCGCTCCCGGCTGCAAGCGCCCCTGCGCGTCCATCAAGAAGATCACTCCGCGGTCAGCCCGCACGAACTTGAAGATGGTGAGTAGAATCTTGCTCAACAGGCGATCGTGGTCGCGCTCCAGAGCGATCTCCCGGGAAAGCTCGTGGGACAGGCGCAGACGCTCGTAGTCGGCGGCAAGCTGCTGCGGGTTGGCGCTCACCTGGTCAAAGGGCAGAAACCCCTTCTGCGTGGCGTCGATCTGCGTGCCGATGGCGCGCTCCTGATCGCTCACGTTGACGCGGGTGGCGTTGACGGGCCCGACTGACGTGACTTCAGTTCCAATGACCGGACCAGAGCGAGGCTGATATCCAGGCGCTGGATACCAGGGCGCGCCCTGTCCAAAACCGGGACTCGCCGGGGCGAACGGGGCCGACGCCGGACCCTGCTGCGGGGCTCCCTGAGCGCCAGAAAGGGGACTTGTCGGCGGAGTGAACGCCGCCTGTGGCACCGGAGGACCGAAAGACCCGGGCGACGCACCGGGCCCGAAGGGAGGCGGAGGGCCAACAGGACGCGGCGGCTCGCCCCCAATACGCGGCTGAGTGCCGCCATCCTGCAGCCAATTCGGGGCGGGCGCCTGAACCAGCGACGGGGGAGCAACCGCGGGACCGGTCCCTTCGTCGAAACGGCCACGAGTGCCACCAAGGGCAATCTCGTCGCCATGGCGAAGTCCCCTCTCGCCGTGGACCCGCTCGCCGTTCACGTAGGTTCCGTTGAGACTACCCAGGTCCCGAAGGATGTACTGCTCTCCCCTCCGCTCGACAACGCAGTGCTCTTTAGACACAATCTTGTCGAGCACCTGGATGGTATTGCTCGGATGCCGCCCCAGCGTATTCCTCTGAGCAAGCTCCGCCGTAAGTGGCCCCTCGGGCGTGGCAAGCAGCAGTCGAGCCATTGCAGGTATGACAGGCTACCGCCCCGCCAAGGCCGCGACAAGCGCGCCCGCGAGCCGATTGCAGGGCTTGGACTGCCCCGAATCGTGAAGCCCGCCAGCGCCAGGGCGCCTCGCGCGATAGTCCGTGCCGGCGGGTCGTTGACGCCTTGCGCGTCCGCGGCCAGCGAACAGGTCGGCTTCGGAGTCGCCTCCCTGTGTCGCGCTGCACCCCGGATCGGCGACCTTCGGTTCGGGTGCCCCCAGCTGTGGGCGCCCTGAACGAACGAACCGCCGTGAGTATCGCGATCCAGGACGCAACAGGCCCACCAACCGACCTCACGGGAGTTCCTTCCCCAGAAATCGTCGACAGCCGATCGAAAATGGTCCCCGGATGTTTGCCAGTCCGAGTCGGGGAGCGCAGATGATTCGGATCGAGAAATCCTTTATGGTGCAAGTGGGATCCGCCGGGCGGCGATCCTGTCGCCGAAGGTGGAACGAAGGCGTACGCCGGGCGAGCAAGTGAATCGAATCTTGAGCTGGGCACGAACGGGCAGTCGGGCTGAGCAGAACCGAGGATGAGCATGGCTGAGACGGACAACGGTGGAGGAGCTGGCAATCCGCCCGCGCGGGACGTGCCTATTGACTGGGAAGCGCTGGAAGACGCTTTCGAGAACAACGCTCCCGAGGTGCACAGCTACCTCCACGTCGAGACTGGGGAAGTGCTGCGAGTCGTCGATGGCATCGCGGACCCAGAGATGCACGCTCGAATCGCCTCGGACGCAAACTACCTTCGAGTCGATCCGGTCAGTTCACGTGAGCAGTATCGGTGGATGGAGCGGTTCATTCCGATGGTGGATGACCCTGAACTCAAGGATCGCCTGGGCAAGGCCATTGACGGCAAGGGGGCGTTCCGTCGGTTCAAGGACGTGCTGATGGCATTCGGCCCAGAGCGCGAGCGTTGGTTCGCGTTCCGGAGCGAGCGGCTGCGCGTCTTCATGGAGGCATGGCTCAGCGCCCACGCGATGCATCCGGTTCCGCGCCAGGTCTGGGCGGTGGAGCCGCCCCAAGCCGCTCCCAAGTCGTCACCCGTCTCGCCCATCTCCCAGGATCAACTCGGCGGCCGTCGTGGAAGGAATGCCGATGCTCTGCGACGACAGCTTCGGGAAATCGCCGAAACGCTGGGCTCGCGCGATCTGGAAAAGGTCACGGCCTTCGCGGAGTTCGTGCGGGCAAGGCGGGCCGCTCGGGGGTACGCCAGCCGAACCGACTCGGCACAGGGTGGTGAGCCGGAGGACGGCGGGTCTTCCGGAGACGGAGACGGGGACGGAGACGACCAAGGCAGCCCATCATCCCGCCGCCGACCTGCCGCACGATGAGGGTGGTCGAGCGAGCGCGGCGGTTTCTGTCTGCCCTGGTCGTGCTTGGGGCGGCCGCAGTCGTTGGGAGTGCTGACGCGCAGCAGGAAACCTTGGTGGACCGCGCCGTGGTGCGATTCTCGGCCCCGGAGATCGGTGGTACGGCCGCTCCGCAGTTCATATTCCAGAGCACTCTTGCGCTGGAGGCGCGCCTGGAGGCACTCGCGGACCGCACCTGGGAACCGCAAGTCGACGAGCCCTACCTCGAACGCCACGTGCGCGCAGCCCTCGAGAGACACATCGGTGAGGTCCTGCTTGCTAGCCTGCACATCGAGCCGGCCCCGACTGCCGAGGAACTGAAGCAGCAGACCGCGGCCGCGAGGCTGGGGCTGCTCCAGAGCATTGGTGGTGACGCTGCATTGCGGGACGCAGCCCTCGCCGAGGGAATCGCTCCCCGCGAACTACTCGAGCTCTTTCGAAGGCGCGCCCAGGCGAGCCTCTACCTCCATCGGATGGTGGCTCCAATGCTCGAACCGTCGGACGGCGAGCTCCGGGAGCTCCACGTTTCTGCGCCAGATGCGCTGCGTCGCCAGCCGTTCGACAAGGCCCGCGAGCCACTCAAGCGACTGCTGGTGGCACGAAGGCTCTCCGCCGCCGTCGAGACGTACTTCCGCGCGGCGAGAACCCGACTGCGAATCTCCGTGCTGGCCGGCCACCGCGTCGTCCCATGAGAACGTCCGAGCCCGGACGGCCGCCGACCTGACGGCTCGACTCGCGGAAATTGCCCGCGTTCCTGCTTCTGACTAGGGTTTCTGGGTGGATGGCTCTCGGGCAGAGCGACGTCGGGTGGATCGACCCCTGATCATGGGAGTCGTGAACGTGACTCCTGACTCGTTCTTCGACGGAGGCCGTTACCTTGAAGACCACGCGCTCCGTCACGTCGAACAGCTCGTGTCCTCAGGAGCAGATATCCTCGACATTGGTGGAGAATCCACGAGACCGGGCGCCACTCCGGTCGCGGCCGAGGAGCAACTCCGACGGATCGAGCCGGCAGTCAAGCTCGCCCTTCAGCACCCGGGCCTTGTGGTTTCCGTGGACACAACTCTCCCATTCGTGGCGGAGCGTGCGCTCGAATGGGGCGCGCACTGGCTCAACGACGTGTCGTGCCTCCGAGAGGCTCGACTCGCCCAGGTCGCCGCCACAGGCCGGGCGCAGCTGATCCTCATGCACTCGCGGCCTGACATGAGTCGCATGCAGGGCTTTTCCCAATACCCCAAGACAGGCTACGATGACGTGGTCGCAGACGTTCGGCGTGAATGGTGTTCGGCACGCGACCGTGCCGTGCAGCTCGGCATGGCCCCCGAGGACATATTGTTCGACCCTGGTTTCGGATTCAGCAAGAACGCGGAACAGTCGCTTGAGCTTCTCGCACGGCTCGGGGAGTTCTCCGATCTGTGTACGCCTATCGTGGTCGGGCCGAGTCGCAAGTCCTTCATCGGGGCACTCGACGGTAGCCCGCCCGCTGAGCGCCTCGGGGGAACCATCGCGGCGTGCCTGTGGGCGGTGAGCCAAGGAGCCAGCGTCCTGCGAGTGCATGACGTTCGGGAGGTGCGACAAGCGCTCAGTACGCACTGGGCGCTCGAGAACGGAGCGAAGCGTGGCTGAAGCCCTGTTCGAGTACCTGCGGAGCCGCGCATGGTGGCAACTCGGGCGCGATGTGCTGGACGTCCTGGTCGTCTACTACATCGTCTACCGATCACTGATGGTCCTCCGCGGCACGCGCGCGATGCAGGTCGGAGCAGGCCTCGGCGTAGTCTTCGTGCTCTACATCGTGGCGCAGCTGCTGCAGCTAGTGACGCTGCTCAGCATCATGAGCGCGGTCGTCTCCAGTATTCTGCTCATCATCGTCGTCGTCTTCCAGAACGACATCCGTCGCGGGCTCCAGCGCGTCGGGAGCCAAGCTTGGTTCGGGGCCATCTCGCGCGCGCAGGAGTCGCGCGTCATCGACGAAGTCGTCGAGGCAGCAACCGAGCTGGCTCGGCACCGAACGGGAGCCATCATCACCTTCGAGCAGGAGGCGAACCTGGACGAATTCGTGGGCGTGCACAAGGGGCACATCATCGATGCGAAGGTCAGTCGAGAACTGCTGGTATCGATGTTCATCCCGGAAGCCATGAACAAGCTTCACGATGGCGCGGTCATCATTCGCAACCTGCGCGTCGCCAAGGCTGGGGTGTTCTACCCCATGCCCGAAGGACGCGTGGTGGACGAGAGTTTCGGCTCTCGACACCGAGCAGCCATGGGCATCACCGAAGAAACGGACGCAGTGGTCGTCGTCGTCAGCGAGGAGCGGGGCACGATCAGCTTCTGCTTCAACGGCAACATCGCTTCGAACCTCGACGGGCCCAAGCTCAGAACGATGCTCGAGGCGATCTTCAGCCCGCGTCGGCGCGTGGGCAAGAAGCGCCCGGACTCGTGGCGCTTGAGCTCACCGACATCGACTCCCGTCGAAGGCACGCCGCGCGAGCCAGTACAGCCGGCGTCTGAGCGCGGCTCGGCCCGTCAGCGCCCCCCCGATTCCGATGCGCGTCACACCACCACGGCCGGCGACAGTGAGCCTCCTCCACCGCTGCGCCCTCGGACCATGTCAGACACGACCGACTCTGTCCACAGCACGGGCACCCACCCACGGCTCAGTCAGGCCACTACTCCCATCTCTACCCGCACCCCTCTTGCACTGAGAACCCAGGAGGGCCGCCCCCTGCCCGCGTCGTCCCCGGCCCGCCCGCCATCGCCGCCAGACGCCGAGACGACACTGGCACCAGCGACTCTACTCCCACGTCCCCCAGAAGGCCGCCCTCTGCCCGCCGGTGGTACGTCCCGCACCCCGTCAACCCCAGACGCCGAAGCGACGCTGGCGCCTGAACGCGGAAGTGAGGATCCTTGACTCGTCGCGACTTGCCGTTTGCGCCGATACTCGGCTTCTTGCACGGAGCGTTCACCGAGAACGTCGGCCTGAAAGCCCTATCTCTGGCCTTCGCCCTTGGACTGTTCGTGTATCTCCACGGGCAACAAGATCAACAGCAGCGGACAGTCCCGGTTGGGGTTGTCGTACGGCTGCCGCCAGAGCAAGCGAAGCGCGAGCTCATGACGCCTATTCCGGCGAGCATCCACGTGACGCTGCGTGGCGCGACGCGCACGATCGATCGACTGGTTCAAGCCGGCATCGCGCCCGTGGAGATGGATCTCCGGGGCGGAACCGAGAAAGCATTCACCTTCAGGCCGGAAGCCTTCGCGCTCCCTTACGACGTCGAAGCGACGATCATTGACCCGCAACGCATCGATCTCGAATGGCAGAGTGTCGTTCAACGGCGCGTCGCTGTGCAGGCGTCGATTGCCGGAACACCGGCCAATGGCTACGTCGTCAAGGGCGAGCCCAATGTCGAGCCCAGCCATGTCGAGGCACGCGGCCCAGAGAGCCTCGTCGAAGTAATCCAGTTCGCGCGCCTTGCACCGTTCGACGTTTCTGGCCTCACCGAGGGGGTGTATCGCCGACGCATTGCCATCGACGCACCGCCATCACGCGTAACTTACGTGGGCCCGCAGAGCGCCAGTGTCAGCGTGTCGATTGCGAGGCGTGTCGTCGAGGTCAAGTTCACTCGCCGACCGGTGGAGGTCGTGGGTCTCAAAGGCGCTCGCGCGACTCCGGATACGGTAGACATCGCCGTCACCGGGCCACCTGAAGTCGTTCGCGCCCTCCGCGCCGACCAGGTTGTACCCAGAGCAGATCTGACCAAGACCCCGGGCCTGGACCTCGAACGTCGTGGGGCCAGCAGTATTGCTCTCTCGGTGGATCTGGCAAACGCATCGGCCGATATTCAGCCGCCCACTGTGACGGTTCGCTGGTAGCCCTCCTCGGCATTTCCGACCCGGGTCGTCCGGGAAGAACCGTGTGCCAGCCGCGACTGGCGGTGTTCTTCGATGACCGCCGGCGCACCGTGCCCCATCCCCTCCGACGTGCCGAGACGGCCCAGGGCAAGCGATGCGCCCGGCTCGATTGCCCCCAACAGCGATGGCCCGCCGGTCAATCCAATCACAGCCGAGGTGTACTCTCCAAGCGAGCCGTCACCTTGGGAGCTCACGCGGGGCGTTCCCTCATTCGCCAGCTGGGAGTAGGCTCCCCTCCATGCGAAAGTCGCCTGTTATTGCTCTACCGGTTCTCACCGTCGCGCTCGCCCTCGGGGCCTGTCGCAAGCAGAAAGAGCCCGAGCCGGACACGACCGGAACCTCGACCACAACAGCGGCCGCTTCGGCCGCGAGCAGCGAGAAGGCCTCGGACACTTCCCAGCAGCCCGAGGCGGAAAAGGGCATACCGGCACCGCCGGATGTCGCGGCGCCCCCTGCGGATGCCGAGGCCACCAAGACGGGTCTGAAGTCCAAGGTCATCAAGAAGGGAACCGGCGACAAGCACCCACAGCCCCAGGACAAGGTGAGCGTCCACTACACAGGTTGGACCACGGATGGAAAGATGTTCGATAGCTCACTGTCGCGCGGAATGCCGACCACCTTCGGGGTAAATCAGGTCATCAAGGGGTGGACAGAAGGGCTTGGGCTGATGGTAGAGGGAGAGACTCGCCGCCTGTGGATCCCCGCTGACCTTGCCTATGGAAAGACGCCGCGCGGGGGCGCTCCCGCTGGCGATCTCGTCTTCGACGTGGACCTAATCGAGATCATCGAGGGGCCGAAACCGCCGGACGTACCCAAGGACGTCGCGGCAGCGCCGGCCAAGGCCAAGAAGACAGCCTCGGGGCTTGCCTACGTCGCACTCACGCCAGGCAAGGGGAAGGTGCATCCCAGCGCCAGCAGCCGCGTGAAAGTCCACTACAGTGGGTGGACGACGGACGGGAAGATGTTCGACAGCTCCGTCATGAGAGGCGAACCCGCGAGCTTCTCTCTGGGTGGGGTGATCCCTGGATGGACCGAAGGCGTCCAGCTGATGACCGAGGGCGCCAAGTATCGCTTCTGGATCCCGGGTAAGCTCGCGTACGGCGACGAGCCGAAGCGTCCCGGAGCCCCTGCCGGCACGCTGGTTTTCGACATCGAGCTCATCGAGATCCAGTAGACGCCGAGTCGCCAGAAAGCCGAAAGGACGGGCTCCCTGTGGGGCACCGTCCTTTCTTGCTCCATGCCTCAGAGTAGACTCTGGAGGCGCGACGTCGACCGCCTCGACCGCCTACCCAGCGGCCCCACCAGCGCCCGCGGAGTTGGACGCTGTGCTGCCGATGGGCCGTTTTCGGCTCAGCAGGGATCTCCACCCCTCGGTCGAGACCGCAGTAACGGCCAGACCGTTGCCAGATGCCTCTCCCCCCCCTGTTCAAAGGTTTCACCGTTACCCGGGCTCGATGCCGCATCTCAACGAGCGGTTACACCGTTGGCTTACCATCGGTTGAGACCTCCCCCCAACGGTCTCACCGTTGCTCTGGCGTTAAGAACCGTGAATTCTGGAACGGTCTGACCGTTACCCTTTGCCCACGAGCGACCATGAGGGAACGGTCCAACCGTTGCCTGAGATCCATTCTCGCATGTCAAGCAACGGTCACACCGTTGTCTTTCCATCGGTTGAGACCCCACCCCAACGGTCTC
>CAYRKE010000039.1:15094-46226 GCA_964424695.1 uncultured Polyangiaceae bacterium | reverse complement strand
GGTTGCGGAGTCGGTTGCGGAGTCGGTTGCGGAGTCGGTTGTGTCGGAAGCGGCAGCTGGAACTGTGGCAACTGAGGCACCGGTAGGCTCACTGGTGGAAGAGTATTGGTGCCGCCCCCCGTCCCCGACTGGCTCGTGCTGGCTGGGGTGCTCGGAGCCTGCCCAGTCACGACGGTCCCCTGGGAGCGACCAGGGGGCTTCGTTGAGGTGCTCACCTCAGCGATCAGCTCTGACGTTGAGGGCGGTAGCTGGATAAAGGACGGCGCTGTCGGTTCGGTGTAGACGACCGGCGGGGGTCTGTCGTCGATGAACAAGGGGCTCAGCCAGTAAGCAGCACCCGCTGCACCTGCGATCAGCGCCAAGACGGCAATGCCCAGAGCAATGCCCCATCCCGCCATCGGGCGTGGTTGGCGTGCTGCGGGGGAGGGCGGGGACGCCAGCGCTGCCGCTGACGGTTGGAGTCCGATACCCCCAGCCTGGGGGGCAGGCCAGAGCACCCCTGTGCGAGGTTGGGTGCCCCAGGCAGCAGGGAGGCCTGCCGGGTTCGCTCCCTGGGTCGGCATGGGAGTGCCGGTGGGGGGGCGCGCAGCCCAGGACACGGGAGAGCCCGCGGCGGGGACGCCTTGGAGGGGCATGGAGGTGCCGGTGGGGGGCTGGACAGCCCAGGACATCGGCGAGCCAGCGGGTGGCATTTCCCGCGTCGGTACGGGCGTTCCTGTCATCGACAGAGAGCGTGCGACGGGTTGCCATGCGGCCACTGACCCTGGCCCGCATGCAGATGCAGCAATGGGATTCGTCACCAGTGGTACGGAGGGTAGCCCCGGAGCAGTCCGCACGGGCTCGTCGTTCGGTGCCGTCTTGACAGGGTGGGGTGTGACGCTCGTGCCTGTTCCGCCTGCGGGTTGCGACAAGATTTCGGAAGCCGACGCCGCTGCGGGGGGGGCCAGGGACCGCCCGGTCAGCGCGTGCACGAATTCGTTTGTCGTGGGAGGACGCTCATCACGGTGCTTGGCGGTGGCTCGGCGCACCGCTGATGCGACCACCGATGGCACATGTGGGGGAAGCGGCGGCAATGGCTCCGCCATGTGCTTGTGAGCCCACGCCCAGGGTGTCTCCGCCTCGAAGGGAAGCCGTCCCGTCAGCATCTCGAACACGATGATGCCGAGCGAGTAGATGTCACTGCGCCTGTCGAGCTTTTCGCCTGCAAACTGCTCAGGACTCATGTAGGGCGGCGTGCCGAGCACCATGCCCTGTTGGGTCAACTTGGTCTCGTAGGATGACGTTGCGGTGGACCGTGCGGCGATACCGAAGTCGAGCAGCTTGACGAAATCGGCGCGGCCGGCTCGCTCAGTCAGAACGATGTTGTCGGGCTTCAGATCGCGATGAACGATGCCGATTTCGTGGGCTTCGTGAAGCGCTCCGCACATCTGCATGGTGATGTCGAGAACACGCTCGACAGGCATCGCACCGGCTTCGATGACCTCGGTCAGCGGCCGGCCCCGCACGAATTCCATCGCGATGTACAGTGAGCCATCCGGCGCTTCGCCGAAGTCGAAGACCTTGATCGTGTTGGGGTGTTCGAGCTGCGCGACGGTTCCACACTCGCGATAGAATCGCTGTACCGTCGCGTGATCGTGGGACAGGCTAGGAAGCAGTGTCTTGACCGCGACCTCGCGAACGTGGGAGCCGAGCTTCTGCTCGGCTGCGTAGACGACGCCCATCCCGCCTTCGGCAATCACACGAGTGATCCGGAACCGTCCTCCCAGAACCGTTCCAACGAGGCGCTCAACGTCCTCACCGGAGTGCGACAGCATTGCGCCGCACGACGAGCAGTATGCCGCGTCCTCCTGGTTCGGCGCACTGCAGCTGGGACAAGGCTCTACAGCCATCGGATCCCTCGAAACATAGCCGCCTTTTTAGGCGTGTTGGAGGCCAGCGGAGCACGGAGCGATTCGCAGGGCAAATTTGGCTGGGGACGCGCCGCCCGGGTGCGTTTGGCCAGTTGGTCGATTGCGCTCACACGCGATACTCCGACGCCTGACGCCGCAAGCTGGACATCCGCTGCCGCACAGCTGCGGTGCGAGTCTCAGGCGGCCCCCCCCGTCTGCTCTCGGGGACGTCGCTCGCCGCGCGTGGAGAGCCTACCTCCTTTTCTTGTCTTTCTTATCTTTCTTGTCTTCGGGGGCGACTTCCTTGACGTCGATCTCCCACGACACTGCCTTGTCAGGGCCGGCGAAGGTCGGAACGATCACCGCCTTCATTGCATTAAGGACGCACTCCCCGACTCTGGTTTCTGCGAACGGAGCCTCGATCGACGATTCCTTAACGTGGCCATTGTTGGTGAAGATAAGGTTGACCTTGGCCATCCCCCGCGGTCCGTCTTGGACGACGCCCCCGCATGTCTCTGCCGAGCGAGCGGCTCTCTTGAGTTCGATTTCTGTCTGCGCGTCATCGAACTGCTTCTTCTTCTCTTCGTCGCTGTCTGCTTCGTAGTTGTCGACAGCCTCCGTGTCGTCCGTGTAGCCGCTCTCATCCGCCTTCTGCTCATCCTTGGCGGCCATTGCCTCCTGCTGCGCGAGCATTTCATCCGGCGTCATCGCATGATGAACCTCACCGGTGGGGCCACCGCAACCAACGAACAAGAACAACGCGCCCGTCCAGACCAACTTTGCCATGGGCGGATGTTATCCAAGCCTTCGCGCCGTTCCAAGAGCCGTTGCAGGATGGTAGTGCTACAAATTTGCCGGCAGCCGGAATGCTCACTTGGGCTATGGTGGACCGGGTCTTCTCCGCGCGCCGGCAAATGGCTGCGCCTCTCGCCGCGGCCGGTCGCCTCCCGTGTCTGGGGACGCGGGCTTTGGTCTCGTGATGGTGGTCCGTTCATGGTCTGGTTGTGACTCCCCGGCCCGAGTATGCCTTGCGCGCTCGGCGCCGGATCACTCGGGGGCAGGCACATGATCCCCGAAGCGCGGCTCGGAATCCGGGGCGCTCGCCGTTCGGGCAATGCCCAAGGAGGACTACTCGGGGGGGTTCCCGTCGTATGGTGGAGCACGGCCGGTCGTTCATGTAAGGGGCGAACGGTTACGGTGAAGGTCTCTCATTGGCTAGTCCTACTGCCGAAGACTCTTCCTACTGCCGAAGACTCTCAGGCAGCTCGCCCGTCAAGATCGGTCTCTGGCGAACTCTTCCGAGACCCGGAGCGGACGGAGTCCAGCTTGCGGGACGGAGTCTATGGAGGGCTACGTCCGCAGCCCAAGGCTGCGGCGCGCACGCAGTGCGCGAGCGCACCGGAGCGGAGCATAGTAGGGTACCTGAGCACCGGAAGCGCAGCGAAACGAAGCCGGAAGCCGAGATCGGTGGGCGTCCTCTCAGACAAGTCTCCGGCAGCAGTGCCAGGAGCCGGTTCAGCCTGGTTTGGGAGGGGTGCTTGACGCTAGCCAGTCGAGAACTGCTTCGAGTCCTGCCGTTGGCTCGATCCACTCTACCGGCTGATCGCGCAACCACGTGCGTTGGCGTCTCGCGAAGATCCGGGTGGCCCGCACCACGGCCGCCGACACGGCGTCCTGATCAGAATCGTTACCCGAATCGATAGCCTCAAGGACCTGTTTGTATCCTACGGCACTCATGGCTCGCGCGTGTCGGTGGCCCGAAGCAACTAGCGCCCTTACCTCATCCATCCAACCCGCTGCCATCATGTGCGCGACTCGAGCCTTGATTCTGCTGTCGAGCGCTTCTCGGGTCGTGGCAACGCCGACGAGTCGCGCATCGAACCGAGGTTCCCGAAACCCGTGGCGGCCCTGCCATTCAGTCATCGTGGTCCCGCTCAACTCGTAGACTTCGAGGGCACGGCTCACACGAACCAGATCGTTGGGCGCGAGTCGTGCGGCACACGCAGGGTCGACTTCGCGCAGTTTCTCGTGCAGAGCCGCCCGACCTTCCGTTTCCGCAAGGGCTCGGTGGCGTTCTCGGACTGTGCTGTCCGCCGGGGGTGCCGGCGCCAGGCCGTAGAGCAGTGCCTTGACATAGAGGAATGTCCCTCCGCACACGATTGGGACCCGGCAGCGCTGGCAGATTTGTGCGATGGCAGCGTCTGCGAGCTCCGCCCACCGTGCCGCGTCCATTGGTTCCGACGGGTCGACGCAGTCGAGCAGGTGGTGAGGAGCGCGTGCGAGTTCGTCGGCGGTGGGTTTCCCCGAGCCGATGTCGAAGCCTCGGTAGACCTGCACGCTGTCGGCGCTGATGATCTCTCCGCCAACTCGTTCCGCGACGCGGACCGCGAGGGCTGTCTTTCCCGACGCCGTCGGCCCGACTACGACGAGCAGCCTCACCGGGAGCACCGACCGTGGTTCCCGCAGTGCCGGCGCATCGAGGCGTCGGTCCTCTCTGCGGGATAGGGGGGCACCGCGAGCGACCCTGCCGACCGTTGTTCCGAGGTCCGGTCTGCCCGCGGCTCCAATGCCGACTCCGTTCTTAGCGTCCTCGCGCTAGCGGCGTCCCACTTTTCGTTCGAGCTCTGCATAGCTGATAAATGTCACGACCGGTCGCCCATGCGGGCAGTGCCCTGCAAAGTCGGCTTCATCCAGTGCCTTGAGAAGGGCGGTGGCGGAGTCTAGGGTTACCACGTCCCCCGAGCGGAGCGAGCCATGACAGGCCATGGTTGCGAGGGCGAGATCGACGGCATCCGAGAACCCACGTCCGCCGGCCCGATTCAACTCGGACACGAGGTCTCTGACTAGGCGCTCTGGGCTTGCGCGTTGGAGGAGGCTGGGAACCCCGTGGATACTGATCATCGCGTCTCCTCGGACGCGCACGTCGACCCCCATGCCCGTGATGCTCGCGAGGTGCTCCCTGATAAACTCAACCTCGGTCGGCTGCATGGAAAAAGTGACGGGAAACAACAGCGACTGGGACTTCACCGAAGCGTTTCGGAATTGGCGCCTGAGCCTGTCAAAGGTGACCCGTTCCGCCGCCGCATGCTGGTCGATGACGTAGAGGCCATCGGCGTCCTCACAGAGAAGATACATGCGTCGGAGCTGGACGACGAACTTCAGGCTGCGCCACTTCACGTCAGCGCGAGGCCGGATCGGTGCCGTGCCATTGTCACGAATTGAGAGTACGGGCGTTTCCTCGCTCCGAGGTTCCCCTTCGCGCGTTGGGCCGCGGAGCGGCAGGAGAAGCGAGAGTTCCCGCGAATCAGCGACGGCCTCGACGGGAAGCCCCCTCTCGGCGCGGTTTTCCGGTGGCCGGCGCACAGCCACGAAACCACCCATCTTTGACTGTGCTGCTGGGACTGCCTTCTGAGGGGCGACCTCGGCATGGCTCGGAGGCATTGTGGTCTCGGAAGCCGCTGGAGTTGCCGAAGATTCCGATGGCGTCTCCAGAGCTGCCGACGGTTCGTCTGTGATGGTGGCGGGGGCCACCTGGGCCGGAGGGGGGCGCGGATCCGAGAACGCTTTGGTGAGCGACTGGCAGAGCACGCCATACAGGGCGTCGGCAACCGCGCGAGGGTCCACGAAGCGCACCTCCGCCTTCTGCGGATGCACGTTTACGTCTACGAGCGCGCTCGCGATATCCAGGTAGACGACACCGCGTGGATATCGCCCTCGCTCCAGAACGCTACCGTAGGCTTGCGCCACCGTTGCTGCCAGCATCCGGTCTCGAACGCTTCGGCCGTTGACGATGAAGCGGAGCCCCTGCGCGCCTTGTCGAGAACGCTCGGGGCGTGAAAGGAAGGCCTCCATCCGCAGAGGCCCACGTTCACCTTCCACTCGGGTCAGTGGCTCATCCACCAACACCTGCGCCACGCGTTCGCTGCGCGATCGAGAGCGGAGCAGTTCGCGCACTTGCCGGGAGTCGCGAACCAGGGTGAAGCTCACGTCTGGCCGGGATAGCGCAAGCGCTTCGACGACTTCCGTGATGTGGCCGGCCTCCGTTCCTGTGGAGCGCAGGAACTTGCGTCGCGCTGGCACATTGAAGAAGAGATCCCGAACCTCAACCGACGTTCCCTGGGGCATCCCAACCGGGCGGAGCGTTGGCGGCTCGCCACCCTCGACGTGGACTTCCACACCAGCGTCGGCTCCTCGCTCCCTGGTGCGAATCCACAAGCGCGAGATCGAAGCGATGCTGGGGAGAGCCTCCCCGCGAAAGCCGTGGCTGGTAACGCCCTGCAGGTCTTCAAACACTCGAATCTTGCTGGTAGCGTGGCGCTCAATCGCAAGGGAGGCGTCCTGCTCGCTCATCCCGCTGCCGTCGTCCGTGACGACGATTCGGGCAATGCCTCCAGCCTCGACCTCGACGTCGCATCGCGAAGCGTCAGCGTCCAGCGCGTTCTCGACGACCTCTTTCACCACGCTTGCCGGGCGTTCGACGACCTCTCCCGCAGCGATCTGACTGGCGAGACTTGGCGGCAGCACTCGTACCTTGGGCGCGCTCATGCCACGGCTAGCATCGCCGGCATTCGGGCCGTGTCAACGCGATAGTCATGGTTCCGTCCCGGCCCGACAATATGCGTGGAGGCTCAAGGCTTGGAAGCTCTGCCCCTACAGCAGACCAGCGCGCTCTGCTGACTCGTGGATTCCAGCTCCGCGGACGTCATTGGCTTCGAGAACGTCGCTGGCTGCTGCCTTCACGCTCGGATCGGACTGGGCCATCGCGAACGATCGTCCAGCGATGCGAAGCATTGGGATGTCGTTGAGCCAGTCACCAATCGCAATAGTCTCTTCGAGCGCGACTCCGTAGTAGTCAGCGATCCACTGCACGGCACTTCCCTTGGTGACGTGAGCAGCACGAACCAGCATCCCCCAGGTACGCGGCCGGGGCCCAAAAGGCATCGGGAACGTCAGCACAGACAGTCGAGCATTCTCCGAATGCTCGAGTTCCCGTGCACATCCCCTCACAGCCTGTTCGGCGCCAATACACAATACGCAACTGACGTCGGCCCCAGGGTTCCACCGCTCGATGTCCAAGACGTCGTCGACCTGAACCTGGTCAGGCGTCCACGCGGCGGTATACCGAGAATAGCGGACCCCGTTCCGGTCGGAATGCAGGCGATCCCCCGCAAACACGAAACTTGTCAGCTCGTGAGCTCTGATCGACTGCGCCGCCAGTCCCAGTTCCTCGCCAGGCAGAGGAAACGAGGCCATCAGAGCCCCACTACCTCCATCGACGATCTGGCTACCGTCGATACACCCAACCGGTCCCGAGATGCCCAACTCTTTCACGAGCTTTCGGGTACCCGAGAACATCCTCCCCGTGCACAACGTGACGTGGATGCCGCGACCACGCAGCTTGTTGACGGCGTCAACATCCCGCGACCGCAGGCGCCCGTCACGGCCGATTACCGTGCCATCGACATCAGTGACAACGAGACGAAAGATGCTCCAAGCCTCAGTTCGCCGACGCGGTCGCCGGGTAGACGCTGACCTTCTTCTTGGTTCGCGATGCGTGCTCGTAGGTTACGATGCCGTCCACCAACGCGAAGAGGGTGAAGTCACGTCCGACACCAACGTTGCGGCCAGGACTAATTGTCTGCCCGACCTGACGTACCAGGATGGAGCCAGCGCTGACCGACTCGCCACCGTAGACCTTGATTCCACGGTATTGCGGGTTTGAGTCATGACCGTTGCGTGAAGAGCCGCCACCTTTTTTGTGCGCCATGGATCAAACCTCTACGCTGGTGATCTTGACCGAAGTGAACGGCTGGCGGTGGCCAGCCTTCTTCCGGAACCGCTTGCGGCGCTTGAACTTGAACACAACCAGCTTCTCGCCACGCCCCTGGGCGACGATTTCGCCCTGGACCTTGGCGCCTTCGAGAAGAGGCTGACCGAATCGAGGGGTGTCGCCGAGCACGGCCAACACCTCGTCGAACTGAACCTTGTGTCCCGGCTCTCCGACGAGGCGCTCAACCGAAATGGTGACGCCTTCGGAAACCCGGTACTGCCTATTACCGCTGCGGATTAGTGCCGTTGCCATTGGGAAGGGCGGCGAAAGCTAGCGGTCACATGTTCACCGTGCAAGCGAGAGTTTGCGATTGTCTGGATTAGATTCAAATTCGGCCCATTAGACAGTGTGCTCTACTGCTGGGCGCGGCACGGCGAGTGTCGACTGGTTGGTTATGGGCGACTGTGAACCCATCGGTGTTTTCCCTTGGCGTTTCGGTATGTTGACGAGCCTCGGAGGGGAACGCGAAGCGTTTCCTAACGGAGTGTGTGGCGGCACCGTGTGGCCGGTCGTTCTTCTTGGGGGGACGGCGGTTCGAGACAAGCGCCAGAGGATACGGAAGAGCAAGTTGCGCGGACCGTCTTTCGAGCATACTGAAAACGCGCCTGCCTGTCCGGACTCCAGCGCGGCCGCGGTCGGGTTGGCTCATCGGAGGCCGCGTAGTCGCGTTGCGGCGCGTATGCCAACCCCAATCCAACTACCTCCGGGCATCTACGACGATGAGCATCTGTCTGCAGTCTGCTCTTGTGTTGTCCGTGCCTTGGACGCGGGCGAGGTGGGCGTGGCGCTTGTGGCCCTCGGCCAGTACCGCAGCACGTATGTGTACGTGAGTGAAAAGGCCGCGGAGCTACTGGGTCACAGGGAGGATCAGTCGTTGCTCGGCACAAGTCCAGACTTCTGCCGATCCGGTGCCCGCCCGTCTAGTCCGGGACTAGGTGGAGCCGCCCTAGTGACTTGGCCACTTCGCTATTCCGTGACACTCGCGTCCGGCGGTGACCGTATCACGACTCTCGAGGTCGTTGAACACCGTGTTCGCGCGGGGTCTGAGGACCTTGCTCTGCTCGTTCTCTCACGTTCCAGGGTCGACGATTCGCTGAGTACGGCCCGCGCGCGTGCGGCCCTGCTGCTGGATCGGTGGCTCATGTTGCTTCCGACTCCGTCGTTTCTCATGAGCGGTCCTACTGTGCGAAACGTCAACGCAGCATTTCGTGAGATGGTTGGCTTGCCGCCGCATGCCGGATTTTCCGAGCTGCGCCTAGCCGACTTGGTTCACAGTGAGGACTTACCGGCGCTCGAACAAGCGATTGGCGATGTCGAGGGGAACCGCATCGAGTATCGAGCTCTCGACGTTCACCTGCAATCGCCGCAGGGTAGTACACATACTCTTGAACTCAAGCTTTCGAAGCCGTTCGGGGTAGACTCGGAAGAACTGCTCGGTCTCGGTCGGGATATCACGGATCGGCGGACCGCCGAGCGTCACGCGCTTCGCGTTGATAGACTCGCCGCGCTGGGATTGCTTGCTGGTGGAATCGCGCACTCCATCAACAACCCGCTGACCTACGTGTTTTTGAATCTCGAGCATGTGTGCCACCATCTCGCAGCGGGGCTGCACGATGAGACCGATATGGCGGAGTTCGGTCTGCGCATCGCCGAGGCGCAACAGGGGGCGGACCGCATGGCTGCCGTGGTGAAGCGTATGCGCGCCTTCGCCCGGGATGACGACTCCAGCCCATCGCCCGTCGACCTGCGAGAAGTGCTTGATGCCACACTGGAACTCGTTGGCAATGAGATCCGCCACCGAGCAGACCTGTTCTTGCGGTGCGCTGGCACACCGAAGGTCCACGCAGTGCGCACACGTCTCGAGCAGGCGTTTCTCAACCTGCTACTCTGTGCCGCCCAGTCGCTGCCTGAGGGCTCCCGGGAACACTGTACCGTGAGTATTACTGCGCATGAGCAGGGGGAGCGGCTCTTCTGTGACGTCGTCTACCACCCCGCTCCGAATCTTGATGCTCTTCTAGATGCATTTTCGCTTGGCAAGCTCGCAGAGTCACTCGACCCCGTGCACGTCGGGATCTCGGTGTGCGAGCATATCTTGGCCTCGATGGGGGGGGCGCTGTCGCTCGTCGCCGCACCGGGACCCGCTGCCGTCTTTCGAGTTGAGTTGCCCGTGTCGGCGCAGTCTGAGGCGCCTCTCTCGCTCGTTCCCGCGCCATCATCCATTCCGCCTTCTCGCCCCCACCATGGTCGGATCCTCGTGGTCGATGATGATCCGGCCGTTGGTCGAGCGCTCAGATTGATGCTTCAGGACGATCACGAAGTGTCGTTCCATGACAATCCCCGTGCTGCACTGCGGACGCTTCTGTCCGATCCAACGTATGACGTCGTGTTTTGCGACCTCATGATGCCCGAGCTCAGTGGCTCGGATCTCTACCACGCCGTACGTCTCAACCGTCCCGGACAGGAGCGGAAGTTCGTCTTCATGACGGGCGGCGCCTTCACGGCCGAAGCGGCACAGTTCTTGGCGCGTGTGCCGAATCGCCGCATCGACAAACCGTTCACCGTCGATGCTCTGCAGAACCTCGTGCGTCGAGCAATCGGCAAGCGCCCTTCCCACGCGTAACGGCGGTTGGTCCCGGGACCCAACTCTCGGGCGGACTGGCGCTGGGGGCATGCCGTACTCAGGCTGCTGCAGCGGATGATTGTGCACGCAGAGCACAAATGCGCGTTGTCACCGTAGAACTCCTGGGGCCAGGAATGCTAGTCACGAAGAGAAGCATGTCCGTGTCGAACCAGGCGTCACCCCCAGAGGCATCTCCCGTCGCACGTCCAGGTGACGAAGACGTGATCGCGCGGGTGCAGATCCTGACGCCGATTAGCGTAGTCGTACCGACGTTTCGTGAAGCAGAGAACATACCCGCGTTGATCAAACGTCTTGCTGCTCTTCGCGTGGAACACGGAGTCCAGCTGGAGCTGCTGATCATGGACGACGACAGCCGTGATGGAAGCACCGAGGCTGTCGAGGTCTCGGGTCAGGACTGGGTACGGATTGTGGTCCGCCGCACCGATCGGGGGCTCAGTGCGGCCGTCGTGGATGGGTTTCGACTCGCGCGCTACCCGATCATCGTCTGTATGGATGCGGATTTGAGCCATCCGCCAGAGAAGATCCCCGAGCTGCTTCTCGCGCTCGCCTCCGGACAGGACTTCGCTCTCGGTTCACGCTACGTGTCGGGAGGGGCCACGCACGATGACTGGGGGATCTTCCGGTGGCTCAACAGCCGAGTGGCGACTCTGCTCGCACGTCCTCTGACTAACGCGAGAGATCCAATGGCAGGCTTTTTTGCCATGCGGAAGCGCGACTTCGAGCGTGCCACGGACCTTCGCCCCATCGGGTACAAGATCGCCCTCGAGTTCATGGTCAAGTGCGGCCTCGAGAACATCGGCGAGATCCCGATCCACTTCGCCCAGCGGACTCGCGGTCAGAGCAAGTTGACCCTTGGCGAGCAGTTGAAGTATCTCCAGCACCTGCGTCGCTTGTACGCGTACAAGTTCGGCAGGGCCACGTTCTTCTCGCGGTTCCTGGTCGTCGGTGCCTTCGGCACCCTCGTCAATTTGTCGGTTCTGACCGCGCTTCTCTCAGGAGGGGCTCCCGTGTGGCTCGGTCTGGCGGGGGGCGTCGTTATGAGCGCCCTTACCAATCTGTGGATCAATCGCCGATTCGCGCTTGGCGATGCGAACGAGGGGAACGCGCAAAAGCGGCTTGCAGGCCTCGTGGCGGCGTCGGTCGTGGGTCTTGGCGCGCAGTACGCCGTGGCATGGTTATTGGTGTCGTCGTATTGGCACGACGTTCGTCTGGGCCCGCAGCTCGCTGCGCTCTGCGGCATCGCGGCGGGCATGTCCTTCAATTTCCTTGGGAACCGGTTCCTGGCCTTCAAGCGTCGCTACACTGCAGTCTCTCATCGCGAGGTTGAGGGGCGTCGATTCAGTACAGCCCCCGGCCCCACCCAGAATTCCGTGACCGCGTCGCAGTCGGCGGTTGATGGTGCTTCAGCATCGAACGAGCCAGCCTCAGGTCCAGAGTGACCGCGTTGCTCGGGCTTAGCTCTGGTCCTTGAGGAGGGCTACGCGTGTTTCCGTCCAAGCGATCACGTCATCCTCGGGCAGCCTTCCCTGGTGCTGACCCAATTCCTGGATCCCGGTGGGGCTTGTGACGTTGATCTCTATCAACCGTTCGGCGATGAGGTCGATGCCCACAAACCAGAGTCCACGCCGTCGCAGCTCGGCGCCCACCTCGTCGACGATTGCCTGCTCGGCTTCGGTGAGGCTCGTCGGCAGGACCCGGCCCCCGACGTGGATGTTAGCCCGAATGTCGTCGTCTTGCGGCACTCGCCGAATAGCGCCGAGAGCGCGGCCATCGAGAAGGAGAACGCGCTTGTCTCCGTGACGGACTGCCGGCAGAAACTCTTGAACCAGCGCGAGCCTTCGCCCCTCGAGCGTGAGCATGTCGATGAGCGCGCGCACGTTGGGGTCCCCGAGGCGGAGTGCCACGACCCCACTACCGCCGGCGCCATCCAGCGGTTTGAGGACGGCTTGGCCGCCGACTTCGCCAACGAATTGGCGAATCTGGTCCGGATCTGCCGCCACTAGGGTTCGTGGTGTCAGGTGGGGGAAGTGCAGGGCGAAGAGCTTTTCGTTTGCGTCCCGAAGCGATGTCGGATCGTTGATGATCAGTGTCCGGCGCTTCACCAGATCGAGCAGACGTGTCAGGTGTGCGTAGGCCGTGTCGAATGGCGGGTCCTTCCGCACGAACACTGCCGAAATTTCGGTTAGGCGAAGGTCCTCGACACTCCCCAGGGTATAGTGTGGGGATTGCTGCGACACCTTGATGCTGCGAGCCTTCGCGCGGACCACGTCACCGTCGCAGCAGATTTGGTGGATGAGGCAGTGGTAGCAGCGGTGTCCACGCGCGAGTGCCGCGCGCATGAATGCGAAGCTCGTATCCTTGTCCGGGAGCATGCTTTCCGGCGGATCCATGGCGAAGAGGAGGTCCAACGCGATTCTCCTGTGGGGTGAAGGAGCTTCACATTGATCCGATTCTCAAGCAGGGCAACCCGGTGACCGGCGGAATGCGCCACTCTTCGCGTCAGAACTTCTCGGTCTCGAAGCCCAGGTCGAGACCCACGTCCTCGTTGCCGGCCTCCTCGCCGTTTTGCGCCAGAGCGGCTGCCAGTTCGGCGCTTTCGTCGTTGCCGAGATCCGTTGCGAGGGCGTAGCCAATACCCCGTCGCTCGGCGGCCGCAATCGAGTAGCCGCGCCGCGCTCCCACGTACACCGGGAGCCCTCCCACGACCCGAGGCTCGAGGGTTGCGCGCAACGGGAACTGTGCGGAGTCGTAGAGATATACCGTAATGCGATGCTGCCCGATGCGATAGCGAAGCGAAGCGGCACGGAGGCCTCGGCTTGGGGAGACGAGGCCTCCTCCTTCCCATGCGGCACCGTACTGGCTGAGCACCGGAACCCTGACGGGAAGGCCAACTTCCGGCTCGAGTTGTGCCATCAGGGCAGGCTCAGTGAACTCAGGGGCGGGGGCTCGAGAGTGATAATCGACGAACTCCTCCAGCATCTGTTCGAGCCGCGAGGTCGGATTTCCAACAGGAGCGACCGAGCTCACCGCAACCCGACCCCCGCCAGGCTCGTCGGCGGGCGAACGCTGTGCTCCCCAGACCAGCGTGGCTGCCGCCGCCGCTGCGAGCGGGGTGATGACTCGCCAGGGCAACCAACGAGAACTGGGCGGAACCCGGGACTTTGCTGCCGCGCTGCGCTCTCGTTGTCGCTCCGCCGCAAGTGAGTCACGAATTCGCGTGCGCAGAGCCTCGGGGGCCGCGCAGCGATGTACGATGCGCTGCGTGCTCACGCGCACGGCATGGTCGAATCGAAGCCTTTCGGCGCAATGCGGGCAATGCTCAATGTGCTGTTCAACGTCGAGCACGCGAATTGGAGTGAGCTCGCCGTCAGCGAAGGCTTCAATGACGGCCTGGACACGCCTGCAGTCGTTCATGACGAGGCCGCCCTCTGCTTGCGGTACGATGCAAGGTCGACGGGGCTAGAGGGGGACGACTCGCCGATCTCCTCTTCTGGTCCAACCAGGCCCATTTCGCGAGCCACGTCGTACAACTTGGCCTTCAACAACCTGCGCCCGCGGTGCAAGCGGGACATTACGGTTCCTATCGGGCACCCCATGGCGTCGGCAGCCTCCTGGTACGAGAGTTCCTCGACGTCAGCGAGCATCACTGCCAGCCGAAACTCATCGGGAAGCCCGTCCAGAGCGTTCTGAATCTCCCTCTCCAACATTGGCCTCAGGGCTTGTGACTCGGGGTCCCGCATGGCCTTGAGGGTAGATGCTCCGACCCAACCGTCGGACAATGGATCAGAATCCGGACTCTCGAACACGCTCCGTTCGAGTCCGCCCCTTCGGTAGCGGTTGATGAAGGTGTTGGTCATGATGCGCAGCAACCATGCGCGGATACTGGTGCCTGGAACGAACTGCGTGCGCGCACGCATCGCCTTGACGAAGGTGTCCTGAACCAGGTCCTCACTGTCGGAGCCGTTGCGGGTAAGCCGCATCGCAACCGCATAGAGCGAATCCAGGTGCGCCAGAGCCTCGGTCTCGAATTCGTCGGTCGATAGGCTGGTTTGGTGTCGTGGTTCTTGCATCGCGACCTTCAGGCACCGTAACCATGGACCTGCCTCGTCTATTCCGAAGCCGAACGAGCCTGTAGCTCTTCGAGTCTCCGTTCGAGGGCCGCAACACGGTCGCGCAGCTGAGCCGTCTCCTGCTGTAGGTCTCTGAAGGCAGTGAAACTTGGTAGCACCGCTCGCATCCGTTCATCCACCGAGTGCTGCCAATCATCGACTGTACGCTGCCACTGCTCAAGTGTGGCCCAGAACCCCGTCGCGGTGCCATCCGTCTCGGGCGGTCCGTTGGCCAGTCGCTCGGGGTCATTGAAGGGGACCTGGGGGGGGTGACCCTCACTCGCGTCTGACGCGGTCTCGGACGGGTCGTCCTTGGTGAAGAAACTACCCAGTGCTCCTCCCTTCAGCTGGAGGAGGAGCTTCTCACCCCGCGCTCGCACGAGCATCTTCAGGGTCGAGATCGGTATGCCCCGCGGCCGGGTTCTGAGTTCCTCCGAAATGATGAGCGCCAGCGTGACGTCGGTCTTGTCCTCGCGAGTCGCGTTGTCGATGACCTGGACGTCGATACCCTCTCTGACCAGCTCCGCGACCTGCTGAAGGGTGACGTATCGACTATCCTGGGTGTCATAGAGCTTGCGGTTTGAGTAACGCTTGATGACCCGCCTGGGGGGGCCGAGGGATTCGATCGGGGTCGTCGCATTGTCTGCGGGAGTCATTGTCACGACCCTCCTACGGATCGCTCGACATTCGAGGAGCCCTGAGCATTCAGTGGACCCAGGTGCTGTCACTTTGAGTGTCGGGCACACAGGGCGTCAAGTCTGGGACCGCGCACGTGCCGAGCGTACCGGGTCAGTGGGCGCGCGCGCGGAATTCGCCTGATTTGCGGTTGACAGAGTATAGGATGATGAATGCGAGCGCTTCGCGCCCTTATTATCACGTTCCTGCTGGCCGGCTGTTCTTGGCAACAGCCTTCGGCCGAGCTTCTGAAACTGACAGCCCTTGGTCCAACGAGGGTGGACACCGGAGACCGGATTGAGCTTCTAGGGGAGGGGTTCCCCGAGGGCAAGGCCGCCACACTGACATTTCGAGGGTCTCTGAGTCGACCAGGGCGGCCGGTCGCTGAGGACGTCGAACTCGTCGTGAGGGCCGAGGGAAGCTCTACTCACCGTCTGACTGCCGTCCTCACTGAGGCAGCGCAGGAGCAGTTCTGTGGCGTTGGCGATGAAGCGACGAACGCGACCTTTCGGGGTCACGTGGTGGCCGCGTTTTCGCCCAGGGCCAGCGGCGCCCCACCAATCACGGGCGTCATGGATGGGGTGGTCATCGAGGTTGTCGCTCCGCCCACGAGTATCCCGGAGCATCGGCGCCGCCACCTCGCGGCGCAGAGCGCACTGCGCAGTGCTGGGATTTCACTCAGCGACGAGGAGCCTGGGCGCCTCATCGTGGGGAAGGTGCAGGGGCTCGCCGCCGAAGCCGGACTGCTACCCGGCGATGAGTTGGTCGAGCTCGACGGTGTTCGACTCACTGCTCTGGGGGACTTCATTCCGCCGGGAGATGCCGCCTCGATCCAGGTCGTGGTTCGTCGTCCAAGCGTTGAGGTTCCGTTCGAGCTCCGGTTGGAAAGCGAAGTCTTTCGGCACTCGTCCACGGCGGATGTCGCCCTGGCCTGGCTTCTCATCACCCTCGCCGCAGCCTTCGCGTTCCTTGCCGCAGGCCCGCTGCCGACAGTGTCCTCCTGGCTCGGTCGCAGCTTGAGGCTCAGGCTCTCGAACGGCGCCAGCGGTAGAATCCGCAAGGCATCATGGACGAATCTCGTTTTCACGGAGCTTCTTCGGCCATTCGTCAGTATGCCGCTGTTGCTTCGCCTGTTGCCCCACGTGAGTTTCGTCGCGCTGGTCGGGCTGTGGAGCTGCCTCGCGTTCGGCGGCGAAGTGTTCGCAGCTGGTCTCGATTCCGTTTTCGTACTGGCTGCCGCCAATACCGCGGCCCTCGTTGCCGCCCTGCTGGCAGGAGGGCGCCAGCGGGGGGCGGATTGGTCGATCGCACGGGGAGGCGCTGGGGTGCTTCGCTCGCTTGGCCATCAGGTCCCGCAGCTGTTTGCCCTTCTCACCGTGTTAGCTGCTGGCGGCAGTCTGAGACTGGCCGATCTGATTGCGGATCAGGGCGTAATGCCCAACCAATGGCTCGCTTTCAGGACGCCGGGGACCTGGCTCGGCTTGGGTGTGCTCATGATGAGCCTCGTTCCCACCGCGCTCGACAACAATGGGGATTTCCCGGCGGCCCTGCCTGGGGGTGGGGGACGCCGTTCGGCCACGCTGCCCGCACTGGTTGCTGTGGCCACGCTGCTGGACTGTGTGCATCTGTGGCTGATGGCGGGAGTGGTGGCCGCGGCGTTCCTCGGGGGTTGGGCAGCACCGGAAGCTCTGGCAGTGGCGGGGCTACCTGGGCCACTCCTCGGCGCGTTAGTCTTCCAGGTGAAAGCGTGGGGAGTCGTGTTTGTCGTCGTGGCATTGCGCTGGGCTCTCCACGAAGTACATCAACGAGACACCCTCGCACTGATTTGGCGCACCCTTACGCCAATTGCCATTGTGGCGGTTGCCCTGTCGGTCATCTGGGCGAGGAATGCCGAACAGGAAGTCCTGCGAGCGACGCGCGAGTGGTTGAGCGGCGCTCTTCTCGTTCTTTCGGTGCTGGTTTGCGCGTGGGTAGGGCGGTATCTGGCGTTTTCACGCAGACCCGAGGTTCTCCAAGGGCAAATCAATCCCTGGCTCTAGTCAGCGAAGGGCCTCGCATCTCGGGCGCCTGTGCATTTCTTCCTTCAACGTGATACAGAACCCCGGCGTGTACTCCGCGAAGGTCCGAAAGACTGCTGATAGATTCCTCGTTGTGGTGTCTGAAGCGACATACGGTTCCCCGTCAAATGAACCGCATGGTCGCGACCGACAAGCAACCAGAGCACCGACCAGGGAACGGAATGCCGCGTTTCTCGAACGGAGTTGCCCCCGCACCCGAGGTCGGGGCGGGGCCGCGAACCGCCAAATCTGGCACACGGATCGGCGCCTTGGGCAGACTCGGTGCATCCGGTCAGGCGCCGGAGACCAAGGGTTGATTCTGTGACCCATCGTTCTGGTAATGGCCACGGTTCGCGCGCCGACTTGACCTCAGCCGTACTCATGGCGACGAGCGGACGGCCCAGCGATGTCGAGGTACTGCTCGCACGGCTCGACACCGGGGAGCTCTGTACGCCCTTGGCGCGCAGTCTTCCCGGCGTCGAGGAGGGAGCACAGCTTGAGCTTACCGACGACATCACGCTGGTTCCTCACATGCTCGTCGACGACCAGGGCCACGCGTACTGCGCGCTGTTTACCAGAGCCGAGTTCATGGAACCCTTCGGTATCCGCCTCGGATGGGACACCGAAGGCGGCCCGCTCCAGTACGCTGCGTTCTCCGCGCGAGCTGCGCTTGAAATGGCGGTTCACGTCATGAGTGGCGACGAGGTTTTTGGGGTTGTCATCAACGCCGGGGACGCGAGCGAGTTGGTGCTCCGCCCCCACGAAGTGAGTGCCTTGCTCAGTGGAAGGGTTATTCCACTGGAGTCCCATTCGAAGGGGAGCTCCGAGGCGGCTGCCGCGGGATCCCCTGTGGGCCAGGACGATGGCGCCCCGCCACCCGAGTTCGTGGCCGCGCTGGAGTCCCAAATCGCTGCTTTCCCTGTGGTGCTCAGCTACGAGCTGACACGAACGACGGATTCAGAGGGTGACTCCGAGCCTCACCTCACTCTGCACCTCAGACTTGCCCCGGGCGATGTCGACACAGGAGAAATTGTCGCTGCGATTCTCGAGGGCATCCAGGACGTGCTGCCACCGCCCGGATACATCGACATCGCGGTTGACGATTAGCACTACTGCCGGACACTTGCCTGAGAGGACGCCCGCCGATCTCGGCTTCCGCCTTCGTTTCGCTGCGCTTCCGGTGCTTATGTACCCAACGTACGCCCCGCTTCTGTGCACTCGCGCACTGGGTATCCGAAACTTCGCCAGAAACCGAGCTTGACGGGCGGGCTGCCTGAGGGTCTTCGGCAGTAGGATTAGTTGCCAAGGCTTTCGAGGAAGGCCTCCAGCGTCTCTCGGCAACCTTCGTCGAGTCCTTCGAACTCGATACCCATTCCCGGTGCTGTTCCCGTGTCCGGGGAGCACGCCCTCACCCATCGCACCATGCCCACGCCGTGCACCGACTTGTCGCGCTGAGGTAGATGGAGCTTGAGTCCCAGCCGTTCTCCCACCTTCAACAGCATGTGCGTCGCAACGAACACGCCGCTTTCCGAGAGATTCTCGGTCAGGCCCGCATACACGTACTCATCGCTTCCGAGACTGACATCGAGCTCCACCGGAACCCGGTGGTTGCTTCGGCGCCCCAGACCAGACTCGGCACGACTGTCAAAGTCGGGTGACCACGGTTTCCAGCTGGCGGAAGGGGGTATGGTGGTGGTGCTGGGATGCAACTCTGCTTGCCTCCGGGGAGCCTTCTTGGTCCTTGGGAGCATTCACGGCCGGTCTGTCTCGGCGGTGAAGTGTTCAGATTGAGAATATCGATATCAGGGGGAGGGGTCCCGCCGTCGCGCGGTTTCGAGGGACTGGAAATCGAGCCGGAGCGCCTCGTTTCGCAGTCTGTAGCCACCCGTCGCGGATACCGGGGACTGGGCGGGTGGCGGGTCAGTCGATGTTCTGTTGGTGACGCACCCCCCGCGGGTCGAGAAGGTTTCGCTGCCGGCGGAGCCTGCTAGAACGACGGCGACCCGTTGGGACGACGATGCGGAGCTGATAGTTGATCGCGCACAGATTGAAAAAGGTCGTGGCTTCGGCGCTAGAGCCGGTTCTGGCACTACTCGGTCCAGGGCGTCGCTGTTGGGTCGGCCCGACTCGGGCCAATATTGGGTTCGTCGGCGTCGACATGGCTTCTATGGAGGCTTTCGTCACGCACGTGCGTCAGTCCTTCGCTCGTCTCGACCGTATCCAATGGGTTCAGGTAGACGCTGCCTCTCAGCGGGTGTCCGTTGGTTACGCACTACACGCTTACTCGTCGAGGGAACTGATTGCCGCGGTCGAACTTGCGGAGGCTCAGACGCGGGTCGCGAGCTCCACTCGAGCGCGAGAGGAGTTTGGGCGGGAAGATGCGGCCGAGCTCATGCTCGAGCTCGTGGCTGAGAGCTGGGGCTTCTGCGTCGGCAGTATCCTCAAGGTGACACCGATTCGCCCGTCGACCGTTGGGGGCGCCACGGCATCGATCCTCAACGTCATGCGGGGCTCGAACAGGTTGCGGCGGGGTCTGGACAACAGACTTGGCGCCAAGCGTGCCGAGCTTCTGGCACACGCCGTCTCCGCGTTTGGGATTGCTGTGGCGCAGCGGCCCATCAACTCCCTTGTTGAGCTCCTGCACACAGGAGCTCTCCTGCGGGAGCTGCACTCTCGTCGTCAGGCCTGGCAGGCCAGGGCCATTGCGTTATCAGCCGAAGACCAGCACGGGGTGGCTGGTTTGCCTCACGTCGAGCCGCGTCCGGTGCCCTTCCCCGACGGTCCCATCGAAGAATACGCCGATCGTGGGTGGATCGTGTCTCTGGGAGGTTTCGCGGTGACCTTCCTGACCACGCGGAGCCTTCAGCGCTCCGCTGCCGCACTGTTTGCCGGATTGCCCAAACCAGCCCGTCTCGGCAGGGACGCCTTTGCTGCGCTCGTAGGTCACCACCTTTCGCGTCGCGGCGTGCTTGTGCAATCGCCTTCGGTGCTCCGTCGGCTTGACCGCATCGACTGCCTCGTCCTTCAGGGTGACCTCGTCATCAGGGACAAGTTCGAGTTCAGGAGTTTCGTCTCGCCCACCATCACCGAGACGGAGGCGCGGGAGTACACCGAGCGCCTATTCGACCCCGACCACCCTCTCGAGGTGCGGCAAGGCGGAGCCTGGGCACTCGGCCCGGTGCGCCTGCTCGTCGCGAACGTAGATCCAGAGATCGAGCGTGCCGTGCGGGAGGTCGGGCATCGGGGCGAACTGGTGCTTGGATTACGCCGTGAGGGGACGATTCGCGCGGTGATCGGCGTTGAACTCGTGCCTCGAACCGGAGTAGACGAGCTCGTGGCTGCGGCGAGGGTCGCCGGAATGCGCGTCGTCATCGCGTCCAATGACGAAGGTATCAGACAGAGCATTCCGGTTGATGACGCCATTCCCGCTGGGGCCGAGCTTGGGGCAGGTATTCGGCGTTTGCAGCGCGAGGGGCACGCGGTGGCGCTCGTCGCCAGTGGAAGCTGCCTCGCTCTGGCTGTCGCCGATTGTTCGATCGGTGTGACTCGTAGAGGAGATCCGGTCCCGTGGGGGGCTCACCTGGTCTGCGGTGAGGATCTCAGTGACGCTCGGTTCGTCGTTGGCGCAAGCCTGGTTGCCCGGCAGCTCTCGCAGCAGAGTGTCAACGTCGCGCTGGCTGCAGCCGTGGTGGGTGCAGTCGCCACCGCGGCTCGCCGCGTGTCCATGCCGATGCGGCGGGTGGTTGCCATCGTGAACGTGGCCAGTCTGGTCACCATGCTCAACGGCCTTCGCCAGGCCAGCGTGTTTGCCCGAAGGCGCGTCCCGCCTCCCCGCGACCGAACGCCATGGCATGCTCTTGACGCGCATGGGGTACTTCGCAAACTGAGCGCGTCTGAGCACGGTTTGTCGCGATCCGAAGCGTTGGCGCGTCGAGCCACGGACGGACTGCGCCGCAACCCATTGCTCGAATTCGTGGATACGGTTTCCGACGAGCTGTTCAATCCACTCACGCCGATGCTGGCAGCTGGTGCTAGCCTCTCGGCGGTGGCTGGTTCCGTAACGGACGCAGCTATGGTTGGGGGAGTCGTGTGTCTCAATGCCGTGATCGGCGGGGCGCAGAGGTTCCGAACCGATCGTGCCATCCGAAAGCTGCTGCACACGGCGCGTCGAAGAGCGGTGGTTCGCCGTCAGGGAGTACCGGTAGAAGTCGACGCCACTGAGCTCGTTCCGGGCGATGTCGTGCTACTGGGCCCGGGAGAGGTCGTGCCAGCGGACTGCCGTCTTTTGTTCGCGGAGTCGCTGGAAGTCGATACCTCCAATCTGACCGGCGAGTCGTTGCCCGTTCATCGGCGGGTGGAGGCCTCGTACGAGGTCGCGGTGGCGGACCGCAGTTCGATGCTCTACGAAGGTACCAGCATCGCTGCCGGGCGCGCGACGGCGATCGTTGTTGCCGTAGGCGACCAGACTGAGGTCTCCCGTGGCGTCTCGGAGGCTCGTCGCGCCCAGGTTCAGAGCGGCGTTGAGATGCGGATGCGAGCGTTGCTCGACATGACCGCGCCTCTGGCGCTCGGCGCGGGGCTCGGATTGGTCGGTACCGGGTTGCTTCGCGGCCAGAAGTTGGAGGAGCTCATCGGGACAGGACTGAGCCTCGCTGTTGCGTCCGTGCCCGAGGGGTTACCGCTTCTGGCGACTGCGGCCCAGCTGGCCGCGGCTCGACGGCTGTCGACCCGCGGTGCTCTCGTTCGTAATGCACGTTCTATCGAAGCGCTCGGACGCGTTGACGTGCTCTGTGTCGACAAAACCGGCACGATCACCGAAGGACGGCTCGTCCTTCACAGTCTCAGCGACGGCAGACAGGAGGTGCGGCTCGATGCAGCTCGAGAAAGCCATACGATGCTCCTCGCGTCTGCGGTGCGGGCCTGCCCGGAGATCCATGGGAGCTCTCCCACCACCGATCCAACCGATGCCGCGCTTCTGAACGCCGCACTCTCGCTGCGCGTTCGGAGCGACCACGGTCACGAACATTGGGCGCGGCTTGCTGAACTGCCGTTCGAGCCAGGTCGAGGGTATCATGCGTCCCTTGGAAGCTGCTCTGAAGGCGTTCTGCTCAGTGTCAAGGGTGCACCGGAGCTCATCATTGCTGAGTGCACGCATCATCGCGTCGCCGGTGACCGGACCCCCATGGACGATACTGAGCGGGCGCGGCTCACGCGCGAAGCGAGCGAGCTTGCCAGTCGTGGGCTCAGAGTGCTTGCTGTCGCGGAGCGGCTCTTGGGAGAAGGGGAGCAGCCCAATCTTGCGTACCTGCGTGGGCTCACGTTCCGCGGCCTACTCGGATTCGCCGATCCGATGCGTCCCACCGCCCCTGCGGCGGTCGACAAGCTTCGCAGAGCTGGCGTTGCGACGCTGATGATCACGGGCGATCATCCCAATACTGCCCGCACCATTGCCGACGAACTCGGTATCCTTGGCGAACGGCTCGTGCTCTCGGGGACGCAGCTCTCTGAGCTCACGGATCCCGAGCTTGACACAATCATTCGGGACGTAGCCGTATTTGCGCGCGTAACCCCGTCGCAGAAGGTTCGTGTCGTTCGGGCACTTCAGCGAGCTGGCAGAGTCGTCGCCATGGTGGGCGATGGCGCCAATGATGCCCCGGCGATCCGGTTGGCTCACGTGGGCATTGCCATCGGTCGCGACAGCACATCCGCAGCGCGCAGCGCCGCAGATGTTGTGGTTACTGACGAACGGATCGAGACCATTGTCGACGCAATCCTGGAAGGGCGCGCGATGTGGGCGTCCGTGCGTGACGCGGTTGCGATTCTGGTCGGAGGTAATCTGGGTGAGATCGCGTTTACCGTTGGGGCCGGCCTCATTGACGGCCGACCTCCGCTCAGCGCTCGGCAGTTGCTCCTAGTGAATCTTCTGACCGACGTGGCTCCTGCGATGGCCATCGCGCTTCGTCCACCGGCCAAGGGATCGTTCGCGACGCTCGCGAACGAGGGGCCCGACGCTTCTCTCGCACAGCCCCTGGATCGGGAGATCGCGGCACGGGCCATGAGCACCGCCATCGGTGCCGGGGGCGCGTGGGGTGTGGCTCGCCTTCTTGGAAGTCGCGAGCGGGCATCCACCGTCGGCCTACTCGCGCTCGTCGGCACCCAGCTCGGGCAGACCCTTCGGTCTGGTGGGCTGACGCTTCCAGTCGTGCTCACGAGTGCGGCGTCGGCGAGCGTGCTGAGTGTGATTGTGCAGACGCCAGGCATCAGCCACTTCTTCGGGTGCAGACCTCTGGGCCCCATTGGCTGGGCCACCGCTATCACTGCATCGACGCTTGCCACTCGAATGGGATCCACGATTCCTGAGGCTGCAGCGCGAGTCGCGGACCAGCTCGGCCTGTTTCGACATCCAGTCAGCGATGCCGCCCAGAGTCTCCACCCTGGTCCGGAGCACTCGCGGGATCTGGCTGTTGCGACCAACGCTTCGAGGTAGGCGGTTCAGACGAAGCGGAGCCAGTCCAAATGGCGCTCGTCCTTGCCAGTGACGGCGCGGAGGTACGCGCGCTGCAGCTGGGCGCCGAGTGTGCCGCGACCGGTTCGGAACGTCCTGCCGTCGAGCTCCCTCACCGGGGTGACCTCTGCGGCAGTTCCGGTGAGAAATACCTCGTCCGCATCCATCAAGTCGGCCGCGGTGAACGCATGGATGCTCACGGGGACGTTGTTCTCTCGGGCCAGCTGGATGATACAATCCCTGGTGATTCCCGGCACGATCGAGGAGGTCTCGTCGTTCGTGTGCAGTGTTCCCGCGGCCTCGTAGAACACGTTCATCCCTGTGGCGCAGGCCACGGAGTCGTCCAAGTTGAGGAGAATGGCGTCGTCGAATCCGCGGTCCATAGCTTCGTGAGCCGCCAGCACGTTGTTGGCGTAGTGCCCGCTGGCTTTGGCGGCTGTTGGAAGCATGCTGCGGTGGCACTTGCGGAATGACGAGACAGTGACGCGGATTCCGTTCCGGAGTGCGCCCTCGCCGAGATATGTTCCGAGGGTTCGAATAGCCAGGAGCACGTGCACCGGGCACTCTCGCTTGGGTGTGAGGTCGATGGGGCCGTGCCCGAAGAATGCAAGCGGTCGCAGGTAGCCGTCTCTGATCCCATTGCGAGCCGTGACCTCGATGGAGGCTTGTTCGAGCTGTTCGAGGGAGTAGGGCAGCACCATGCCGTATATGGACGCCGAGGTAGCGAACCGCTCCACGTGATCGCGCAGCCGCAGCAAGACGGGGCCCCGAGCGCTGGGATAGCAGCGCACACCTTCGAAGACGGCCGTCCCATAGTGAAGCGCGTTGGCATAGTAGTGGACGCTCACCTCGCTGGACTCACGCAGCTCCCCATCATACCAGACCCAGCGAGCCAGCTCCTGCGATCGAGGTCGCGCGATGCCAAGCTCGTCATCTTCGGGCACGCGCAGAAAGCTGGGCCACTCGTGTTCCAGGGATTTCATCACCGTGCTCCTTGCGTTGGACTCGTTCGTTCTGTTCGGGGGCGGACACGTTGACACGGCTCCCAGCCTCAAGGCTAGCGTTCCCGGCCAACGTCGGAAGTGGGTTTCGGACGCCAGGTCTCTGGCGTGGCTGGTGCGGGTGGGGGAGATCCAGACATGCCAACGCTGCAGGCGCTAACGCGCCAAGGTGGCCTGTCGGCCAGGGGTTCGATGCGAGCCGGGGATTTGGGTAACCTTGACACGGAGCCAGATGACTTGGCGAGCTGCCAGCGTCGACGGGATCGGTTCACTAACCTCGCTTGGCTCGCTGGGCCGCGCCGACTCATCGGCGCCTGGGCGACTCCGCTGGGGAGCGGGCGGAATCCCGCAAACCGCGTGGGGTTCAATCTGCGGGTTGGTCGCGACGAATCGGTTCACCTCCCGCAAAGCCGTTTGGGACTCTCGGCGTCCTAGTACAGCGAGAGTGCTGCCCAGACCACTCCGAGCCAGGCTCCCAGTGTTGCGCTGAGGTTGGTCGCAATTGCCACGAGCAGCACTCGCAGAAGGCCGTTCGCGTAGACGCCCTTCCGATGCAGGATGTCGTCCGTGACTCTCCGACACTCGATGACCGTGGGGCGCCGCAGCCGCGCCTCGAGGAGCGCAGCAATCTGTCCCACATTGAGGGTTGGATTGAGGCCCGCCATCGGCGAAGCCGCGGTTGCCAGCGCGATGGTTAGCGGCTTGGCTCCGGCGAGGACCAAGGAGAGTCCCACGACGACGAGGTTGGGGAGAGTCCAGGCAATGAGGACGTCCTTCACGCCGTCGGCAGCGTTCGCGTGGTACGCGAGGTAGCATGCGGCCAAGATGAGCATGGGCACGATCCAAGCGAACCACCTGTTGAGCCGCGAGGCGCGGGGAACGATGCTGAGGGCTTCTCGGTCCACAGGGCGTCCCAGGTTCGCCAGCATGCCGGCGATATGGCCCGCTCCTACGACCGCTACGATCTTCTTTCCCGGCGCGTCGGTCACCGTGCTGATCAGATACCGGTCCCGCTCGTCGATGAGGGGCTCCTTCACGCCAGGCACTTCCTTCGCGAAAGCCTCGAGCATCTCACTGATTGTGTCGCGGTCTTTCAGCTGCTCGAGCGTTTCTTCGGTCAATTCCTCGACCGCGAACGGCAGGGCGAGCAGTGATGCTGCGACTCGTGCCTTCGTCCAGCAGGACATGCCATGCCAGGCGCGCTTCAGCGTGGTCTGGACGTCGCGGTCGGCCAGAACCAGCTGTGCACCAACCTCCCGTGCTTTGCGGATCGCTGCAGCGAACTCGGCACCGGGACGGACCCCGAGACGAGCGCCGAGTCGCCGCTGGTAGGCGGCGAGCGCGATGTTCACGAGCAGGTAGACGACGCGCTTCTTGCGGATGACTTCGAACACGTCGAGTTTCGCCCAGCGGTCTTCGTCGAGGAGCGACTCGTATCTCGCTTGGTCCAGCTCAACGCACACCGAATCAGGGCGTTCGCGCTCGATGACTTGCTCCACCTCGGTGACACTCCGCGCAGAGATGTGCGCTGTGCCCACGAGCAGAATCTCGCGGCCCTCGTGTTCGACCCTCGTTACGTGCTTGGGATTGTCCACTTCAGTCCGCCAAGCTATAGCGCACGATCAGTGCGACACCGCCGGAACGAGTACGTCCCCGGGGGGCATCACCATAAAAGCCGTGTTTTCCAGTACTTCAATCAAACCCGATAGTCCCAATGCGTTAGCGGGAGCTCTTGCGGCTGCCCGTGACGACGGCAGGCCCCTCATCGATTTGACGGTATCGAATCCGACGGCGTGCGGCCTTTCGGTCGACGGTCGCGAGGTGCTCGCGGCCCTCTCCGCTCCGGGCGGTCTGCGGTACGAGCCGACGCCCCTCGGACTGCTGCAAGCGAGGGAGGCTGTGGCCAGGACTTTCCTGCTCGGGGTTCGCCCTCCTCCGGAGCGCATCTTGCTCACTGCGAGCACCAGCGAGGCCTACTCATTTTTGTTCAAGCTTCTCTGTGATCCTGGGGACGAGGTGCTGGTTCCTGAACCAGGTTACCCTTTGCTCGAGCACTTGGCACGGCTTGAACGAGTCTCACTTCGTCCCTATCGCCTCGCCTATGACGGCCGCTGGTTCGTGGATCTCGACTCGGTCGGACGAGCGCTGTCTGATCGGACCCGCGCCATTGTCATTGTCAGTCCGAACAATCCGACGGGCAACGTGATCAGTGACGCGGAGCTTGGCTGGCTCGAGCGGCTCGGAGTTCCCATTGTCTCGGACGAGGTCTTCGGATCTTACGCGCACACTTCCGGTGTCGACATGTGCGCCACGGCCCTTCGAAGCGCAGCGTCGCTGACCTTCGTGCTCGGTGGCCTTTCGAAGCTGTGCGGACTCCCTCAGCTCAAGCTGGCGTGGCTCGCTGTGGGAGGTCCCCCGGACGTCGTCGCGGAAGCGATGGAGCGTCTCGAACTGATCGCCGACACGTACCTCTCAGTCGCATCACCAGTGCAGCATGCCTTGTCCACGATACTCGAGGTGGGGGCACGAACGGGTGAGGCGATTCGGACGCGCATCCGCCGGAACCTTCACGCACTTCGACGATCGCTCGAAGGAAGCCCGTGCACAGTTCTTCACGTGGAGGCTGGATGGTACGCTGTGATCCGCCTTCCGGCGGTGTCCACCGAGGACGAATGGTGCTCGTGGCTCTTGGCCGACGACGGCGTCATCGTGCAGCCCGGCTGGTATTTTGACTTCTCGGATGTGCCCCTCGTGGTGGTGAGCCTACTTCCCTCCGAGTCTGAGTTCGATGAAGGGGTGCGGCGGCTCTGCCAGCGGGTTACAGCTGCGTGCCGATGATGGCCCCGCCATATGCCGCGGCCGCGCCCCACTTGGAGCACGGCCGCCGGGGTGACTCACCTTTCTATCCGGTCGCGAACCCGCCGCGGCGAGACGGCCCGACTCCGAGCGGGCGGCCGCTGGCCTTGGCTTTCGCTGATTCTAGCCTCACGCCCTGCGCCGGCGGATGCCCACCACGCCGAGCGCTGCGAAGGCCGCGAGCCACGCCACTGGTCTCGATGAATGGTTGGCCATGCCCGCGGTGCGGCAGCCGCAGCCACCGGGCTTCTCCTTGATCTCGCCCGCGGGCTCGTCGTCGGCCTCGCTGTACTCCTCATCGTCCTCGGTCCCCGCGGCGGGCTCGTCGCTCTCGCTCGATTCCGCGCTCTCGGACGAAGAAGAGTCCTCCTTGTTCTCTTCTTTCTTGTCGGCCGCTTCATCGCCGTCTGCGGATTCCTTCTTCTCTTTGGGCTTGGCCGAGAAGTCCATGGATCGGCGGTCGATGAGTTCGTTTTGACCTTCGAGTGTGATGTTGGTGGGCTGACCAAGGACGTTGCCGTTTCGGCCGTCCTTGAGCGTCACTCTGTACTTTCCTGCGTCATAACCACGGTCGCGGCGCAGCTTGAACGTGAATTTGGTCCTCTTCTGGATCTCACCCGTGCCAGGATCCAGAAAGCCGACTTCGACCGATTCGACGAGGGGCTGGCGGCCCTCGATGGGCACGTCGCGAATGAGCTCCTTGTCGCCGTCGACCATCGACCGCTCGAAGTATACCGTGGGGAGAAACTCGAACTTCACGGGAAGGTTCGCAAAGTCCGGCTTGCTTGGGAGATAGATGGCCATCTCGAGTCGCCAGGAGTTGCCATCACTCAACGGTTTGATGGTCGTTGTTGTCCACTTGACCTGGCCCACTGCGAAGGCCGTTCCCGCACTCAACAACACCAGCAGCGCGGTGAGCGAGAGCAGGTAGCGCCTGAAGATATTGGAGCTCCATATGCTCGACATTTTTGAAAACCTCCGAGACCCGACACTGCGATGTCGAGCCAATGACGCGAATTACCCCGACTGCAGGCTGTGGACCGGGGAGCGTTGGGGTGAGCAGAACCGATCGGCAAGCCTGCGCCGCGGTGCGGCGAGCATAAACCGTTCGGTGCGGCTCGTGACAATCCGTAGTCGGCGGGTGACGGGCAGGAGGGCAGATTTAGACTGGGCCGACCTCGGAGTCATCCACGTCGTCTGGCGGTGGAGCTGGAATCGTATCGTGAACATAGACTTCTTGCGAATCCGATGACTCGCGGGCCGAGCTCCGCACTGGCTCGGAATCCCGACTCGGCGCTACAAGCTCCAGGCATTCCGCCCGTGAACGGCCGTCGGCCAGATTACTGCTCATCTGTTACCTCAACAGGCGCTCAGACTGCCCACACTTCGGCAATCGACGCAAGGGTCAGCGTTCGCGGCGGGGCAGATCGACCGCACCTCTGCACCACATTGCCGTTATCGGCGCACCCCTTGCGCCGCGCGCGCACCGAGTCAGCACGGCGCGGGTGCCAGTTCCCACTCTAGTCGGGGCGTTGCTGTCACGTTTCAGTTCAGGCCGAACGACGACCCCGTGGCTTCGCGGTGCATCCAATGGGCAACGGGCCGTCGGAGACACGTGCGACGCCGGGTTCTACTCAGGGATGGGCTTGCCGTACCGGCCCGCGCCTCCGGTGCGCGCTTCCGGGCATCGAGATTGGAGGTGCTCAGCGTGGTTGCAGCCGGGATGCTTGTGAGGATTCCTTGGTGGTACCCTGGAGCACGCATGACGATCTTGTCGGCGTCGGTAGTCGTGATGCCCTAAGCTTGGGGGAATGCTGAAGCCGACTCAATGGGTAGGAGCTTTCTTTTCGCTTGGGATCTTGGTGGACGGTTGTGGGGCACGCAGCGGTGACGACTGGCCCTTGCAGGGGGCGGCGTTGCTGGGCGGCAACAGCGCTCTCGGTACCGGTGGGAGCGATTCCGACGATGCGCCTATCTGCGCAGAGCCGAGCTGCCTGAGCTGTCCTTCGTGCGAGGCTCTATGCGAGTGCAGCGGTGGAGACGAGAGCTACTGCGACAACGCTTGTTCCCAGAGCTGCAACTATCCTGACTGCAGTGGTTGCGGCACCTGCTACTTGGAGTGCCTCTGTCACGGCGAATCGTCGCAGGCCTGCATTCGCGAATGCGAGGTGGTCTCACCTGAAGAGGGCGGAACTGGCGGCATCGCGTCGGGGGGGAGTACGGGGGGATGGCACGCCGGTGGCGGAACCGGCGGTCGCGGGCTCACATCTGGCGGCGGGGCTGGAGGGACCATCGGCAGTGGAATCGGCGGGTTTTTCGGAGTAGGGGGATTGCCCAATCTGGAGGGCTGTTGCACCGTGCACAACACTCCACTCTGCAGCGACTTGGCAGTGGCGGCCTGTGTCTGCATGGTTGACATGAGGTGCTGCACCACCGCTTGGGACAGGGTCTGCGTTGACTACGTCACTCTGGCGGACTGTGGTTCATGTTCAAGTTCCGGAGGCACCGGAGGTGTGAGCGGCACGGGCGGATTCGGCGCGACCGGCGGTTCGGGGGGCACGGGCGGATTCGGAGCCATGGGGGGCCTTGGCGCGAGCGGGGGCGGACTTCCATCTGGTGGTACTCCGTCGACGGAGCCTTGTTGCACCGAGCACCTGACTCCGGGATGCAACGATCCAGCGATCGCAGAGTGCGTTTGTGGAGAGGACGAGTACTGTTGCACCAGTCGTTGGGATATCGATTGTGTACGAGGGGTAGATAGCCGAGGTTGCGGCACCTGCTCATCCGTCGGAGGCAGCGGCGGCGGCGGCGGCTCCTCTGGAGGTACCGGCGGCACGCCAGCCACTGGCGGAAGTGGTGGCAGTTCAGGGACCGGCGGGCTACCTACGGGGGGCACCAGCTCTGGTGGCACCGGTGGCGGTTCCGGCAGCTCCGGGACAGGCGGGAGCGCCGGGGCTGCGAATGGGGATTGTTGCGCGGTTCACGCCGGTCCTGGGTGCAACGACCCGGAACTGCAGGCCTGCGTTTGTGACTGGGATCCCGATTGCTGTCTCGGAACCTGGGACGAGCGGTGCGTTTACGAAGCCACCGAGTCCGAGACCTTCTGTGGAGGTTGTCCGTCGACGGGCGGCGCAGGCGGCACTGGGGCCGGTGGAGCGGGGGGCGGAGCTGGGACCGCCGGGCAGGGTGGCGAGCTGCATGCTGGCGCCTGCTGCGAAACCCACGGGACTCCGTACTGTGAGGACGAGTCGATTAGCGCCTGCGTTTGCGACCACCCCGATCCAACCCTCGCCGACCCCTACTGCTGCGACATCATGTGGGATCGAGACTGCGTCGACAGGGTCGTGGAGCTTGGGTGCGGCAGCTGCGGCTCAGAGCTCGATAGATGCCTGGCGGTAGACCTCACGGACAACACAGCCTGCGAGGCTTGTCTCTGCACGAGTTGTGTGGATTCGATGCTGATCTGCGACTCTACCGAGGGCTGTCGTGAGCTCATTGACTGCTTCAACGTGAGTGGATGCACTTCGATAGGGGCTTGCGAGCAGGCCTGCACCCAGCTCATCGAAGAC